>CALBPI010000061.1 GCA_937899415.1 uncultured Gammaproteobacteria bacterium
GCTGCAGGGCGCGCATGACTTTGAGGCCACCGGCCGTCGAGCCCGCGCAACCGCCAATGAAGCTCGCAAAAATGAGCAGCGCGGGAATGGCGCCCGGCCACGCAGCGTAGTTGGCTGTTGTGAAACCCGTCGTGGTCGCGATCGATACAGACTGGAACAGGCTGTTGATGAAGACGGTCCCCGTGTCGTCGTAGGTGCGTGTAATCGAGAGACCCACGAACACGGTGGCGGTCAGAACAAGCAGGATGAAGACGTAGGCCCGGAACTCGGGGTCTTCGACGTAGTGGCGAATCGAGTTGTTGCGCCAGCCAAAGAAGTGCAGCGAGAAATTGATACCGGCCAGGAACATGAACACGACGGCCACGCCGTCGATGACCGGGTTATCGAAGTAGCCGATGCTGAGATCGTGTGTTGAAAATCCACCGATGGCCACCGTCGAGAACGCGTGACAAATGGCATCGAACACGGTCATGCCCGCGAGCCAATAGGACACGGCGCAAAGGGTCGTGAAGCCCAGGTACACGTACCAAAGCGCCTTGGCGGTTTCGGTGATGCGCGGTGTGAGCTTCGTGTCTTTGACGGGGCCGGGGGTCTCGGCGCGGTAGAGCTGCATGCCACCGACACCCAGCATGGGGAGGATGGCGACGGCCAGCACGATGATGCCCATGCCACCCAGCCACTGCAGTTGCTGGCGGTAGAACAGGATGCCCTCGGGCAGGCCATCGAGGCCGCTGAGCACCGTGGCGCCTGTTGTGGTCAGTCCCGAGATCGACTCAAACACGGCTTCTGTCAGCGTCATGCTCGGCGACGCCGACAACCACAACGGTGTCGCGCCCGCCATGCCCAGCACGAGCCAGAACGAGGCGACCACGAGAAACCCGTCGCGCAATCGCAGGTCGTTTTTCGCGCGGCGTGCGGGCCAGAACAGAAAAAAGCCCAGCGCGATGATGAACAGAAACGAGTACACGAACACGCGCCAGGTGCCGTCGGCGTAGATCAGCGACACGGCCACGGGGGGCAGCATCGTGATGCTGAACATCATGAGCAGCAAGCCTAAGATGCGCTGGATGACTTGCCAGTTCATGTCAGCGACGCGCGCCTAGAGGAAGGACACGCCCACCTGGAACAGCGACTCGACTTCATCCACCTTGCGCCGGTCGGTGAGGAAGATGATGACGTGGTCGTCGGCCTGAATCTGGGTGTCGTGGTGCGCGATGATGACCTGCTCGTCGCGCACGAGTGCGGCAATCGACGCGCCGCGCGGCAGCTTGAGGTTTTCGATGGTCTTGCCAACGACCTTGCTCGAGCCGCTGGCGCCATGCGCCACGGCCTCGATGGCCTCGGCCGCACCCCGTCGCAACGCGTGCACTTTGACGACGTCGCCGCGGCGCACGTGCGCGAGCAATGAGCCAATGGTGATCTGTTGCGGCGAAATCGCGATGTCGATGCTGCCCGACTCCATGAGCTCGGCGTACGACGGGCGGTTGATCAGCGCCATGACTTTCTTGGCGCCGAGCCGGCGCGCGAGCATGGCTGACAGGATGTTGGCTTCCTCGGCGTTGGTCAGTGCGCAAAACACGTCAGCCGAATCGATGTTCTCCTCGAGCAGTAAGTCCTCGTTGGCCGCATCGCCGTTGAGCACAATGGCCTTCGAGAGCTGCTCTGAGATGTAGCGGGCGCGATCCGGATCGCGCGCGATGATCTTGACGGAGTTGGTCTGCTCGAGCGTTTGTGCGAGCCGCAGGCCGATATTGCCGCCGCCCGCGATCACCACGCGTCGCACAGGATCCTCAAGCGCGCGCATCTCGCTCATGAACACACGGATGTCTTCACGCGCGGCGATGAAGAACACCTCGTCACCCTCGCGAATCACCGTGTCGCCCTTGGGCTCGATGGAGCGGCCCTCACGGTAGATGGCCGCGATGCGCGCCTCGGTGTTCGGGATGTGTTCCTTGATGTTTTTGAGCTGCTGGCCAACGAGCAGACCGTCGCGATCGGCGCGTGCGCCTACAAGCCGAACACGGTCATCGGCGAACTCGAGCACCTGCAACGCACCCGGATAGAGAATGAGTTGCTCGATGTATTCGCAGACGAGCTGCTCGGGGCTGATGCGCACATCAACAGGCATGCCCTCTTGCGCGAACAGCTTGTCGGCGTTCATGTACTCGGCGGCGCGGATACGCGCGATCTTGGTCGGCGTGCGGAACATCGAATAGGCAACCTGGCACGCGATCATGTTGGTCTCATCCGAGTCCGTGAGCGCGATGACGATATCGGCGTCGCGTGCGCCCGCGCGTTCGAGGACGTCCGGGAATGCGGCGTGCCCGACTACGGTGCGGATGTCGAGACGATCCTGCAGGTCGCGCAGGACCTCCGCGTTGATGTCGACCACGGTGACATCGTTGGCTTCTTCGCGGGACAGCTGCGTGGCAGCGCTCGCCCCGACCTGGCCGGCCCCTAGAATCAGGATCTTCATTGCCGCGAATTCTACATCAGTTCGAGATTCGCATAGCTCAGGACGAGCCACTTGGTGCCCGCGCCCTCAAAGTTGACCTGAACCCTGGCATGCGCGCCGGAGCCCTCGCAGTTGAGGATGACGCCGTCACCAAAGCGCGCGTGCCGCACGGGCTGGCCCAGCTGCACGGTGGGCGCATCGGGGTCGTGCAAGGCTGTGTGACCACCGCCTCGCACGGGCCGCGAGGCCATGGGGCGTGACACCTGGGCACGAGGCCGAATCTCCTCGAGCAGACTCTTGGGGATTTCGTTGATAAACCGGGACGGCACGCCGTAGTTGTCCATGCCGTGCAGTCGCCGCTGCTCGGCGTAGGTCAGGTAGAGCTCGCGCATGGCGCGTGTGCAGCCGACATAACACAGCCGCCGCTCTTCCTCGAGCCCCGCCGGGTCCGTGATCGAGCGCTGGTGCGGGAACAGGCCGTCCTCCATGCCGCAGAGAAACACGAGCGGAAACTCAAGGCCCTTGGCCGAATGCAGTGTCATGAGCTGCACACAGTCTTCCCAGGCGTCCGCCTGGCCTTCGCCGGCTTCCAGTGCGGCGTGGGCCAGGAATGCGTCGAGTTCGTTCATCTCCTCGTCGCCGACGTCGGGGTCGAAGCCGCGCGCGGCCGAGACGAGTTCCTGCATGTTCTCGATGCGCGTGGCGGACTTCTCCTCGCCCTCTTTGCGGTAATGGCCGATGAGGCCACTGGCGTGCACGACGTGGTCCACCCTCTCGTGCAAATCAAGCGTGTCCGTTTCGGCCGCCATGCCTTCGACGAGGTTCAGGAAGCCCATGATGGCGTTGGCCGCACGCGCGGCCATCTGGTCGGCGACCACGGCGCCCGCAGCGCGCCATAGCGAGCAGGCGTTGGCGCGCGCGTAGGCACGAATGGCCTCGACGGAGCGCGCGCCAATGCCGCGTGCGGGCAGGTTGACCACACGCTCGAACGCGGCGTCATCGGCGCGGTTGCTGATAAGCCGCAGGTAGGCGAGCACGTCTTTGATCTCGGCGCGTTCGAAGAACCGAAGGCCTCCGTAAACGCGGTAAGGCACGCGTGCGTTAAGCAGCGCTTCTTCAAGCGCGCGCGACTGCGCGTTGGAGCGATACAGGACGGCGGTTTCGTCGCGGCGGTTGCCCTGGTTGACCCAGTCCTTGATGCGGTTGACGACGAAGTCGGCTTCATCGCGTTCGTTGTAGGCGGCGTAGAGTCGAACGGGTGCACCCTCGCCATCCTCGGTCCAGAGGTTTTTGCCCATGCGACCGCCGTTGTTGTCGATGATCGCGTTGGCGGCGTTCAGAATGTTGCCCGTTGAGCGGTAGTTCTGTTCGAGCTTGACGACGAGCGTGTCCGGGAAGTCGATCGTGTACTTGCCGATGTGCTCGACCTTGGCGCCCCGCCAGCGGTAGATCGACTGGTCGTCATCGCCCACGGCAAACGGGATCGCGCCACCTTCGGTGAGCAGTTTGAGCCAGGCGTACTGGATGGCGTTCGTGTCCTGGAACTCGTCGACAAGCAGGTGTCGGAAGCGACGCTGGTAATGACCCAGCAGGTCCGGGTTCGCGCGCCAGGTTTCCAGCGAGCGCAACAGGATCTCGGCGAAATCGACGAGGCCCGCGCGCTCGCAGACCTCCTGGTAGTCGGCATAGAACGCGATGAGTTGACGCTTGCTCGGGTCGCCACCGTCATCGATGTGCTGCGGCCGCAGCCCTTCGTCCTTGTTCGAATTGATAAAGCTCTTGACCTCGCGCGGCGACCACTCGCTGTCGCCTTTGCCCGAGTCCTTGATCATCCGCTTGATGAGCCGGTCCTGGTCGGCCGAGTCGATGATCTGAAAGTTCTGCGGCAAGTTTGCTTCGTGCCAGTGTCGGCGCAACAGACGATGCGCGAGGCCGTGGAACGTGCCGATCCAGAGGTGCTGCGTGGGCATGCCCAGCAGCTGCTCAATACGGCTGCGCATCTCGCTGGCGGCCTTGTTGGTGAAGGTCACGGCCAGCAGGCTCTGCGGTGAGACGTGTTCGACCTGCATGAGCCAGGCGGCCCGGTGCACGAGCACGCGCGTCTTGCCGCTGCCGGCGCCGGCGATAACAAGCGCAGGTCCGGGTGGTGCGGTAACGGCAGTACGTTGGGCCTCGTTGAGGCCCTCAAGAAGGGGGCTTACGTCCATGGGTGCGGCTTGCTGGCGCGCGGTGCGGATCATGCGCGCGGTCGCCGCTAGTTTAACAGATGGTCTTCGTTTGCCCGGCAGCTCCGAGACCAAAAAAAAAGGCCCCCAGAGGGGGCCTACGGAATCAGCAGCTGACGATCGTGGGAGAGAAGGCATCAGCAGCAATCCGATTTTTTAGTTCAACCATCCCTGGAGTTGGTCTGCGAGACGTTCCGCGTCCGTCGGAAACTCGATCGTCGGCAACCTGCGGCGCTGTTTCGCGGTGCGTCGCTCGACAATGAGAATGCGTCTCGCCAGTAATCGTTCCAGCCCGGCATCGATAAAGTCCGTTGCTCGCATGCCTGGCATGTTTTCCCTGATGATGACCAGGTCGGGGTCGTGCCGTCCGCCGAGGCGGAGAGCAGCGCCGCCGTCCGTGGCAGCGACCGCCTGGTGCCCGAGGTTCGTAACGAACTGGGAGAGCATGCGACAGAGGCCTTCGTGCGGGGCCACGACCAAAACAGTTCCGTGTCTGCGGTCACGACGGTCTCCCGAAGGAGACCCACACCTCACATCCCGTGCGCTTGCCCAGTCCACCATGATTCGTCCTGAAAATCGGGGCCCATCCGTAGGCATTCGAATCCCGGGATTCGAATATTAGGTACCTATTCAAGGGCTTGGCATCGGGAAAAACCGGATTCGGACTCAGGGAAAACCCTGATTTTTCGGTCAAATCCTAGTCAATCTGGCCCAAATATCCCGTTTTGGTCGACTTATTCGACCGAGGTCAGGCCATTGCGGATCGCGTACTTGGTGAGCTCGGCAACGCTGTAGAGGTCCAGCTTGCGACTGATTTGGCGCCGGTGGGTCTCCACCGTCTTCTCGCTCACGAACAGCGCCTTGGCGATTTGACGCGTCTTCATGCCTTCCGCGAGCAGCGTCAGTACCTCTTTCTCGCGGTCGGAGAGTGCCGGGCGGTCGTCGTCGTCGTCCATGATGTCGCTGGCAACAGCGATCTCGGCGATGCCGTCTCCGAGGTAGGTGCGGCCCTGCAATACGGCGTCGATGGCGGCAGAGATTTCCTCGAAGGCCGATTCTTTTCGGATGTAACCCTTCGCGCCCGCCTGCAGCATGCCCGCAATAAATGAGCGCTCCGCGTGCATGGTGACGGCCACGATTCGGATGTCGGGGTTTGCGGCCAGGATCTCGCGGGTTGCATCGATGCCGTTGATGCCCGGCATCGCCACATCGATGAGCATGATGTCAGGTGCAAGATCAGCTGCGAGCTCAACCGCCTCACGACCCGTGGCACCGTGGCCAATGACGTCGATGCTGCCATCAAGGCTCTTGAGCATCGACTCGAGGCCGTCGCGCACGAGCTGGTGGTCGTCAACGATAACGATCCTTGTTGTCATCGGGTCAAAATACCATCAACCGTCTGCAGATGACGACCAGAACACGATGGCGCGTGTGCCACCCCCCAGTCGCCGTTCAAACTTAATGTCGTAGCCGATGGGGCGTAGCCGCTCGCTTGCCGACAACAGGCCCAGGCCGGAAGGTTCGTCGGCAGCGGTTTCTCGCAGCCACCAGGCGTCACTGCGACCGTTGTCGCTGACCACGACGGCGTCGAGCGCGGCTTGCTCCCAATAGACGTCAATCCAGATCTGGCTGCCACCCGAGTGCTCGATACTGTTGTTCACGAGTTCCTGCACAACGAGGTAGATGCCGACCCGCACAGGCTCCTCGAGTGCACTGCCGTCACCATGTTCGCGCAGGGCCAATCGGAAGCGCCCTTCGGTTCTCTGGTCGTCAACGAGTTTCTCGAGTCCGGGGATCAGGCCCAATTCGTAAACGACCGACGGGCTCAGGTCGTGAATGATGCCGCGCGATGCCGCCAGCGACTCGTCCACGATGTCGGTGATGGCCATGACGGGACCGGTGTCGCCTGCACGATGGCGCAGCTCGCCAAGTTTCATGCGTGCAACCGCGAGGCGTTGGATCAGACCGTCATGCAGTTCCACGGCGGTTTCGCGACGCACGCGTTCTTCGGCTTGGGCCGTGCGTGCTGCAAGCTCGCGCAGTCGACGCTGGTAGTTTCGAATGGAGCTCAGTGCGCGCTCGCGTGTGAGGTCGCTGACGTAGAACTCGGCGATCATGGTGAGCAATGGCGCGACCTCAAGGCGGCGGAAAGGCGAGTCGAACCGACTACCCAGGAAGGCGAAGCCGACAACGCGGCCGCCGAACGCGACCGGTTGCAGCAACGCCGCCTGCATTTCCCGTGCCCCAAATTGATGAAAGGCCTCGACCACCGCGTCGCCATTGGTGGCTGAGGTGCTGAGTTGTACGATGCGACCGAGTAGTACGGGTCCGAGGATGTCGCGCAACGGGCGGAGCGCGGTTTCGTGGTGTGCTGCCTCCCCCTCAGGGCTGGGCCAGCTATAGGCGACGCCGACACTGCGGCGGTCGTTGTCGAGCCAGTAGAGCGTGGCCTGGCTTGCGTAGCTGAACTCGGCGACGACGGACAGGGCCCGTGTGAATTCATCGCCTATCGCCAGGGTTTCATCGGCCCCGCGTTCGGTGCGACCGAGCATGATGTGCGAGACGGCCTCTTGCGCACGGCGCTGGTCGTTGGCGCGCCGCACGCTGCCGATGAGTGCCTGGCAGGCCAGAAGGACGAGCAGCACGCCCAGTGCGCTGATCTGCCAGTTCAGCCGCTCGTCGACAGTGGGCGAATGGTTCAGGAAGTAAGTGGCCGTGCCCGTCAGCGCTACGAGTGCGACGACCCATGCCGCGCCTATCGTGTGTGTGCGCATGGCCATGAGGATGCCCAGCGACAATGCGATCCAGGGCCACGCTGCCGTGAAGGGACCCAGAGTTTCCCAGACAGGCTCGGGGAAATGGCCCAGTGCGAATACGCCTGCGGCCGAGAAGATGATGATGCACACCACCATGTCCAAGACACGGCGCAGGGATGCGGGTCGTGGCGCGTGCGTATGCCGACCCAGCACGACAATGGGAGGCCCCGCGGTGATCAGACCGAGAAACAGCGCCAGACTGGTGATTGCCGCTTCGGAAATGGGTGTGGCGCTGTCGATCATCAGCAAGCGCAGCAGTCCCACGGCGGCTGCACCCGCTAGTGCCAGAGATACGGTCGTGGCCACGAGCTCAAATGGCGGGACTTCCGCTTCCTGTTTGCGGGCCAGCAGCCAGGGCGTGAGCCCAACAAGTACGGCGACCGCGATCACCCCGCCGGTGCTCAAAAGAAAAGAGATGACGGACGCGACGCCCACCACAACGGCAATGAACGCCCCACGCAGCACGAGCGAGATGCCAATGAGTGACAACCATTGCGGGCGCCGCGTGACGAGCAGAACCGCCTCGAGGACACCCGCGCTCAGCGTGACGGGCGCTGTGTTAACCCTGGGATCCCAGAGCAGCCACTCGAAGGCGAGCCCAATGCTGAATGCGAAGGCGAACAACACCAGCGCGAGTGGGCGACGGGTCCGGATCGCTTCAATGAGTGCGGCCTGATCCATCGCGGTTACGGTCAGCCGATACGCGAAAGCTTAAGCAGCTTTTTGAGGTCGCCGAGCAGGCGCTTGCGTTCCGGCGCCATGGGGTAGCTCAGGATGACATTGCCGATCGGGTCCATGATGTAGATTTGTCCTGCGGGCAGTGTCGCGAGCGCCGTCGTCATGGCGGTAGCCGACGGTTTGTCGGGACCGGGCTGTAGCACGACGAGGCCTGGGTGCGCGGCAGCGGTGCCTGCGCTTAAGTCGACCCCGGCAGGCAGCAGCAGCGCCCGTTCGATGCGGTCAATTTCCCGCCCTGTGGCGAGTCGTATCTGGCGTACGTCGATGAGCGCTCGTTCGCAGTTGTCATCGCAATCGCCCCCGGGCTTGACGATGAGCGTCCAGCGCTCGCGTAAGCCCGAGTCGAAGTGCAGCTTGGCTTCGACGGACACGGGTGGCTCGAGGAAGCTGCCGTAGTTGACGCCGTCACCGTTGCCCGAACCGCCTGTGAAGTACATGGCGATGGCGACGGCCAGCGGGCCGAAAAAGACGAGCGCGAGCAGGATCAGTTGCAGGCGGCCACGGCGCCGGTTGGCTTCAGTGGCGGTGTTCATGGTTCTTGTTGTGCTCCAGGGCGTTTCCAGGCCACGATCACGGCCAGCACGGTCAGTGCGAACGCCATCGCGAACCACTGCACGGCGTAGCCTAAATGGCGCTCGGGGGGCAAACCACCGGGTTGCCAGTCGCGCTCAAAACCGTCCCTGGCATTAGGCTCGAGAAGCAACACCCAGTCTGTCAGGGGTTGCTCGAGCTGGGCCGCTATTGCCGTGATCGTCGGGAACTGTAATACCCGCGGCCACGCGCCGCCAGCCGGATCGCCGTCACCGAGTTTGAGTCCACCCACCGGGAGTGTGCCGATGCGCCCCGTGATCGCGCGTGATCCGGCCTCGACCGCGAGGTTGCCAATCGGTTCCCGCGTTGGCGTCTGCGGAATCCAGCCACGATTTACGAGTAGCGTCCCGCCGTCGTCGAGCTCGAATGGCGTGATCACGAAAAAGCCATTGCGACCGCCACGCACCATGTTGTCGATGAGTACTTGGCGGTCACCCTGAAACCGCCCCGTGATGCGTATGCGCTCGAATCGCTGTGCAACCGGGTCGACGTCCACGATCGCATTGACGACCGCCGCACCTGCCGCTTCAAACGCGGCATTGCGTTCGGCCTGGCGTTCGGATTTGTCGAGCTGCCAGAAGCCCAGCCAGAGCATTGCAGGCATCAGGACCAAGTAGGCTGCGACGGGAACCCAGATGGGTCTGCGGTTGTTGGTGCTGCTCACGGTATAATTATGCGCTCGCTTCCGGAAACTGCACGTATGCGCATCATCATCATTCTACTGCTTGTGGCCATCATCGTTTCGCTGGCGTCGGGCTTTCGCCATCTCGCTCGCGGCGATGACTCTGGCAAGTTAGCCCGTGCATTGACCTGGCGTGTCGGTTTGTCGGTCGCGCTGCTTGGCGCGCTGGTGCTTGCCGCTATGATGGGTTGGGTGGAACCGGGCGCACTCTAGGGCGACCCGCGTCGAAATAGAAAGGGCCCGGTGCAGGCGAGCACCGGGCCCTTTTTTTGTGCTTGCGACGTTGCTTAGAGCCAGTACACGAAGATGTAGAGACCGAGCCAGACGACGTCGACGAAATGCCAGTACCAGGCCGACGCCTCGAACGCGAAGTGATGCTTGGCCGTGAAGTGGCCGCGCATGATGCGGATCCATACGATGAACAGCATCAGCGCACCGATAGACACATGCATGCCGTGGAAGCCCGTGAGCATAAAGAACGTGGATCCGTAGATGCCCGTCTCAAGCGTCAGGTTCAGTTCCTTGTAGGCATGGATGTACTCGACCGCCTGCAGGTAGACGAAGACAAAACCGAGCAGGAAGGTCGCGGCCAGCCAGAATTTCACGACGTTGCGCTTGTCGGCGACCAGCGCGTGATGCGCGATTGTGATCGTGACACTCGAGCTGATCAGGATCAGCGTGTTGATCAGCGGGAGACCCAGCGGGCCCATGCTTTGGAAGGTGCCGCCGATGCCTGACGGACCGTTGCTGGGCCAGGAAGACTCGAACCCGGTCCAGAGCAACGAGTTCGTGAAGAAGTTGTTGCTGCCACCGTCCAGCCAGGGCAGGGCGTAGCTGCGGGCGTAGAACAAAGCGCCGAAAAACGCCGCGAAGAACATGACCTCGGAGAAGATGAACCAGCTCATCCCCATTCGGAATGAAGTGTCCACCTGGGCTGAGTAGATGCCGCCTTCGCTCTCGTCGATGACGTTGCCGAACCAGCCGAACATCATGAATACGACGACACCGAGGCCCGCGTAGAAGGTCCACATACCAAACGTGCTGCCGTTGAGCCAGGCCGACACGCCGGCCATCGTCAGCAACAGACCGATGGCGCCGACGACGGGCCAATGGCTGCCGTGCGGAACGTAGTACTTGGATGAATCTGCAGTTGCCATGTTGGCTGTCCCCTGGGAGTACGCTTGCGCGCCGCGATCAGGTCCCACTGTTCGCGGCGGACTCTATATTAAAGAACGTGTAGGAAAGCGTGATCGTGTCGATGTACTCGGGCAGGCCCCGGTCGACCATGAACACGAGCGGCATTTCCTTGGTCTCACCACCCACGAAAGGCTGGTTGTTGAAACAAAAGCACTCGGTCTTTCGGAAGAACTCGCCGGCGCGATTCGGTACGACGCTCGGGATGGCCTGGCCAACGCGGTTCTTACTGGTCAGGTTTTCTGCAATGAACGTGGCGTCGTAGACCTTACCGACCTCGACTTCCATGCTCGATACCGAGGGCTGGAAGGCATACGGCGCATATTCATTGACCGTGGTCGTGAACTGCACCGTGACCATGCGGCCTGTGTCGGTTTCGATCAGCGCGACGGGCGCGGTATTCGTGCGGCCACCGAATCCTGTGAGCTCGCAAAATGCGTCGTAAAGCGGTACGAGCGAGAATGCAAAACCGAACATCGCTGCCGTCATGGCGACAAGCTTCAGCGAAAGCCAGCGATCAGGCGTGTTCACTTCAGACCCCTGCACCGCTGCGCAACACGGTTGCCGCAATGAACGCCACGAACACGGCCACCGCAACCACCCCGAGGATGGCTGCGCTGCGCCGTGCCGCGCGTCGTTGCGCCGTTGTGTCGCGGACGTCCGTGCTCATATCACTTGACGACAGGCGGCTCGTCGAAGGTGTGGTGCGGTGCCGGCGAGGGCACAGTCCACTCAAGGCCGACCGGATTCTCCCAGACCTCGGCCGTTGCTTTCTTGCCGCCGCGTGCGCACTGGACAATGATCCAGACAAACAGCAGCTGCGAGAGGCCGAAGCCGAAGGCGCCCACGGTCGCGACCAGGTTGAAGTCCGCGAACTGCGTGGAGTAATCGGGAATACGCCGCGGCATACCGGCCAGCCCCAGGAAGTGCATGGGGAAGAAGGTCAGGTTGACGAAGATCGTCGTGAGCCAGAAGTGCGCCTTGCCCAGGGTTTCGTTGTACATGTGGCCCGTCCACTTGGGCAGCCAGTAGTACACGCCCGCGATGATCGCGAAGATGGCTCCGGGCACGAGCACGTAGTGGAAGTGCGCGACGACGAAGTAGCTGTCGTGGTACTGGAAGTCGGCGGGCACGATGGCCAGCATGAGCCCCGAGAAGCCACCAATTGTGAACAGGAACAGGAACGCCACGGCAAACAGCATGGGCGTCTCAAATGTCATGGCGCCCTTCCACATCGTGGCGGCCCAATTGAAGACTTTCACGCCAGTAGGCACGGCGATGAGCATCGTCGTGAACATGAAGAACAGCTGCCCCGTGAGCGGCATACCGGCCGTGAACATGTGGTGTGCCCAGACGATGAACGACAGGAACGCGATCGACGCGGTGGCGTAGACCATCGAGGTGTAGCCGAACAGCGGCTTGCGCGAGAACGTCGGGATGATCTCCGAGATGATGCCGAACGCCGGCAAGATCATGATGTAGACCTCGGGGTGCCCGAAGAACCAGAAAATGTGCTGGAACATGACGGGGTCACCGCCACCGGCCGCGCGGAAGAAGCTCGTGCCGAAGAACTGGTCTGTCAGCAGCATCGTCACGGCGCCGGCCAGTACCGGCATGACCGCGATGAGCAGGTAGGCCGTAATCAGCCAGGTCCAGACGAACAGCGGCATCTTGAGCAGTGTCATGCCCGGTGCACGCATGTTGAGAATCGTGACGATGATGTTGATCGCGCCCATGATCGACGAGATGCCCATGAGGTGCACCGCGAAGATCAGCATGGGGAAGGCGTCACCCGTTTGCAGCACGAGCGGCGGGTACATAGTCCAGCCGCCGGCCGGGGCGCCGCCCGGGACGAACAGCGTCGCCAGCAGGATGCCGAAGGCGACCGGCAGGATCCAGAACGACCAGTTGTTCATGCGCGGCAGCGCCATGTCGGGCGCACCCACCATGAGCGGGATCATCCAGTTGGCGAGACCGACGAAGGCTGGCATGACGGCACCGAAGATCATGATGAGCGCGTGCATCGTGACCATCTGGTTGTAGAAGTCGGGCTGCACGAACTGCATGCCGGGCTGGCCCAGCTCCGTGCGGATCACGAGCGCCATGGCGCCGCCCACGAACAGCATCACGAGGCTGAAGATCAGATACATCGTGCCGATGTCTTTGTGGTTCGTCGTGAACAGCCAGCGCTTGATGCCGGTGAGCTCGGGACCGTGGTCGTGGTGATCGTCCGCGTGGTCGGCGTCGTTGTGTGTCGTTGCAGTCATATCGTGTCTGCCTTCAATCGTTGTTCGCGAGGCGCGGGGTGTCCGTGCCGAACTCGGCCTTCATGGCCGCCAGGCGTGCGTCGTAGGCGTCTTGCTCGAGCACTTCCACTACGATCGGCATGAAGCCGTGGTCCTGGCCACAGAGCTCGGCGCACTGACCGCGGTAGATGCCGGGTTCCTCAGCCCTGAACCAGACCTGGTTAATGTAGCCAGGGATCGCGTCTTTCTTGATCGCGAAGTCGGGCATCCACCAGGCGTGCAACACATCGTTTGACGTGAGCAAGACGCGCACTTTTGCGTTGACGGGTACGACAACGTGGTTGTCGACCTCGAGCAGGTAGTTCTCGACTGACTCGGGATCGATGCCCGATCCGGTGCGCCGGGCATCGTTGCTCGTGCGCGCCAGCGTCGAGTAGAAGCTCACACCTTCGTCGAGATATTCGTACTGCCACTTCCACTGGTAAGCCGTGGCTTTGATCGTGAGATCGGGATTGCGGTCGTCCTCGATGGCGATCATCGTCTTCGCTGCGGGTACCGCCATGGCGACCAGAATCACGGCCGGGATCAGCGTCCAGATGATCTCTGCCTTGGTGCTGTGTGAAAACTGCGCCGCTTCGACACCGCGTGACTTACGGTGCAGCACAAGCGCCACGATCATCCAGCCGAAGACAAACACGGCGATGGCGCAACAGACCCAGAAGATGAGCATGTGCAGGCCGTACACCTCACGGCTGATCGCCGTGACGCCTTCGCGCATGTTCAATTCCCAGTCCGCATGAGCGGCGCCCGTGGGCAGCAGCGCGATCAGTGCCGCGGCAATCCTGCGTGTCATAGTCGTTCTCACGTCTTGTGTTGAGTGGCGCCCCCGCGCTCCTTGGCCGGCCGGGTGGCGCTTGCGAGACGCGTGTCCCCACGTCTCAAGCCCCGTTTATTGTACTGATATTCCAGCGCAAAATGGAGACTTACGTCGCGCCCGAAGGCGCGGATTCGTCGGGTTTTTCGCGGGTCGAAGTTTCGTCGCGGATCAGCGTGGCCCGATGTGCCCGTTCTGTCGAAGAACCTGGCTCAGGCGCTGGTGCAGGCGTCTGCGTTCTTCCTCGCCCAGGAAGCGACCAATGACCCACCAGCGGCCCTGCTGACCGAGCGCCAGCTGCTCACCGCCGCGTCGGTCACGGACCTCGATAAGCGCGGCCTTGGTCCAGGACCGCGGCAGTCGCGTCGTGCTCGGTGCTTCCGCATTCGGGTCCCAGCGTGTGATGACGATTTCGTCGCTGTCGATCACGAGTTTCTCGCGGGCTTGCCCTGCACGCCAACTGGCGCGCAAGGCCCAGGCGAGGAAGGCGAGCTCGGCGCCTGCGAACGGCAGCACAGGCCAGTAACCGCGCGTCACAAACAGCACAGCAATGCCGAGGCTGACGGCGGCGATGCCTGAGAAAAACGCCACGGCCTGTCGCGCGCTCAGTGCGCAGTTCGCCTGCAGGTTGAAGGTATGTCGCCCGGACTCCATGTCGCGAGCATAGCGGCGTGATGCGCCCGCGGTAAACGCGCTGTAGCAGGCGTGTCGCGGTTCAGCCGTCGCGGCGCCGCATGCCGATGGCGTCGGGCGTAATCGCGACCTCGCTCGAGGCGCGTCGCCCGGCCGTGCCCCAGCATTGCGCGTAGACGAGCTCCACGCTCAGACGCAAGGCGCCGTCGCGCATGAGTCGGTCGCACATATCACGGAACCGGCGTCGCCCCGTCAGGCCGCGCTGACGGCCGGGCAGACAGTTGCGTGCGCCCAGTGCCGACAGATCGAGCCAGAGCGCGCCCACGTCGTTGTAGGTGAGCGAAAGCGTGTCCACATCGAGCACGGGTTCGGCAAAGCCCGCCCGCCCGAGTGCATCGCCAATGTCGTGCATATCGGTGAACGTCGCGACGTGGATGCCGCCGTCGACGTCGCCCCAGGCCTCACGTAACTCGCGAAGCGTGTCGGGACCCAGTGTGACAAAGCTGAAGGCGCCGCCAGGTTTGAGCACGCGCGCCACCTCGGCCAGGACGTCGTCGGGCTCGGCAAACCGCGGCAAGGCCAGGTTGCTGGCGACGAGATCGACACTGTCATCGCCGAGCGGGAGGTCATCGAGCGCGGCGGCCTGTCGCTGCACGGGACGTGTCCGGCTGAGCAGCCGCTTCAACGCGCCGATATCGGGCATCTGGGCGGCCAGCGCCTGGTTGAGTTCGACCGCCGACACCTGCGCGCCCGGGTAACGCCTGGCCAGCCGTTGTGCGAGCGCGCCCGTCGCCGCGCCCGCATCGAGGATGGCCTCGGGCTCGATACGTAACAGGTCCAGCCGCGAGACGAGCTCATCCGCGCAGCGTTCGTGCAGAAACGCGTGTGCCGGGAACGTGCTCGCCGCACGCGTGAGCCGGCGTTGCAGGTCCCGGTTGGATTCGCGCAGTGTCGCGGTCATTAGCCAATTATCGTTGCGTTGCGCCGGGAATGGCAGCGGCAGGCCATGTTGCCTGTCGGGCACGTTGTCCGGAATGAGTGGATTCTGGAAATCCGGCGCGCGCGCCCTCGTCGATGTGCTGTCGCCGCCCGCGTGTGTGCTGTGCGGGCTCGAGGCCAGCGACCCCGTCTGCGCAAACTGCGCTGATGTGTGCCCCACGCTCACAACCGCCTGCCCGCGGTGTGCGTTGCCACTGCCGCACGATCACGCGCGCTGCGGTGCGTGCCGGCTGGTGCCCCCCGTCTGGCGCTTCGCGGCGGCCGCGCAGCGCTATACGTTTCCCGTCGACGTGGTGTTGCAGCGGTTCAAATACCACGGTGACCGCGCGCTGGCGCCCGCGCTTTCCGCGTTGTTGCAGCCGCTTGCGGCGCTACCTTGGCTTGTGGGCGCGGAGCTTGTGCCGCTGCCGTTGCACCGGCGGCGCGAACGCCGGCGCGGGTTCAACCAGGCGCAGGTGCTGGCGCGCTCGCTCGCGGTCGGCTCCGGCCGGCCGTTGCGCCAGCACTGGCTGTCACGCTGTGTCGATACGCCCGCGCAGGTGGGGCTCAGCGCTGCGGCGAGACGACGCAATCTTGTGGGCGCGTTTGTCGCGACGCCCGAGGTGGCCGGTCGGCACATTGTGCTCGTCGATGACGTGATGACGACGGGCGCAACGCTGACCGCCGCGACACAGGCGCTGTTCACACACGGTGCGCGTCAGGTCGACTGCGTGGTGCTGGCGCGAGCCGTCAGTGCCGCTCAGGCCGGGGCGTAGAGGTAGTGCAGCGCCAGCCCGATGAACACCGCCATGCCGACATGGCGGTTATTGAGAAAAGCGGCGAAGCAGGCTTTCGGTTCGCGGTCTCTGATCAGATATTGCTGGTAGGCCATAAAACCGGCCACGGCCAGGAGCGCGCCGTAGTACCAGGGCGTCGCAGTAATGCGATCGCCGAGCACAACGAAGGCAAGCAGCAACATGATCTGCATGATGCCGATAATGAAGCGGTCCGCATCGCCGAACAGTATGGCCGTTGACCGTATCCCGGCTTCGAGATCATCGGGCCGGTCGCACATGGCATACATTGTGTCGTAGATCACAGCCCAAAGCACCGTGATGGCGAACACAAACCAGGCGATGGGATCGATGCTGCCGGTTTGCGCCGCAAAGGCCATCGGGATCGCCATCGCGAATGCGGCACCCAGTATGAGCTGTGGCACGGACAGCACGCGTTTCATAAACGGGTAGACAACCATGAGCACCACAGCACCCGCAGCCAGCACCTGGGTCAGCGGGTTGAGTGTGGCCACGAGGCCGATGGCGATGAAGCCCAGCCCGACAAAAACCATGAACGCTTCGACGACGCCGATCTCGCCCGAGACCAGCGGCCGCGACCGCGTGCGAGTGACCTGCGGGTCGAACTTGCGATCGGCGATGTCATTGATCACGCAGCCCGCGGACCGGGTGACGACGCAGCCGGCGAGAAATACGATGAGGATGTTGGGCGCGGGCCGGCCTTCGCCGGCAATCCAGAGTGCCCAGAGCATGGGCCACATGAGCAGCCAGATACCCACGGGCCGGTCGAGCCGCATGAGCCGACCGTAGACGCCAAGCTGGCCGATGACGGCCCGCGCTGTCGCGCCGGCGCCGCCGCTCATGAGGCGTCGTCTTCCGTTTGTCGCGGCACGCCCACGAAGCCGGCCGAGAGATGCTCGAACAACACGATTGGAGCACCGCCGATGTCGAACAGTGAGCGGCGCGACCAGCCACCCGCGCCGACGCGCGCGTCGCCTGCGGTCAGCGTGTCGCTGCGACTGTAGTGCTGCGCCACACGCGCAACATCGTTGCGCTGTGCCAGCTGGCCGCCCAGCGGGTTCGCGCCCAGGTCCATGAGCCAGGGGTGTGCCGCCAGCGTGCGTTCGGGTGCGTAGCAGAGCGCATGCACGAGCAAGGTGTCGCCCGAGTACATGACGATCTCGCGAAGCCAGCCGGCGGCAGCGTCGTTACCGGCCACGAGTGCGGCGACTTCGTCGGGCAGCGCCGCGGCACCTTCGGCCAGGACCTCGATGCGCACGGGTGCCTCGAATGAGCGCCGGATGTCGGGCGTCATGAGGCGTTCGCTGACAAGCCAGTCGGCAAAATCGCCCGTGACAGCGGCGGTGGCCTGCCATTGCGAATTGTCACGGGTTGCCTGGGTCAGCACGTTGGGTTGCTCCGTCGGCCTCGGTTGGCCAGCACGCTATTTTATACGTTCCCGTATCGGCTCGCGCTGCCAATCCAGCGCGCGACGAGCGCGTCAATCCGGCGGGTAATCGTCGCGTCATCACCGTCGAGCACGGTCTGTGCCGTCGCGTGCACGGTTGGCAGCAGATCGGCGTCGCGGGCCAGGTCGGCGATGCGCAGATTCATGGCGCCCGCCTGGCGCGTCCCCAGCACTTCACCCGGACCACGCAGCTCGAGGTCCTTGTCGGCAATCACGAAACCGTCCGTGGATTCCCGGAGCACGGCGAGACGTTCCTTTGCCATTCGCGAGAGTGGTGCCTTGTACAGCAGTACGCAGCTCGACGCGGCGCTGCCGCGACCGACGCGGCCGCGCAACTGGTGCAGTTGGGCGAGTCCCATGCGTTCGGCGTTCTCGATGATCATGAGGCTTGCGTTAGGCACGTCGACACCGACCTCGATGACCGTCGTGGCGACGAGCACGTCGCTGTCACCACGCGAGAACGCAGCCATGGCACGCTCCTTGTCGCGCGGCTTCATGCGCCCGTGGACGAGACCAATGGTGTTCGCGGGCAGTTGTTCGCGCAGCATGGCTGCCGTGGTTTCGGCGGCCTGGTAATCGAGCACCTCGGAGTCTTCGACGAGCGGGCACACCCAGTAAGCCTGGCGCCCCTCGGCGCAGGCTGCCGCGACGCGTTGCACGACTTCGTCGCGGCGCTGCTCAGGCACCACCACGGTCGTGACGGGCGTGCGCCCGGGCGGCAGCGCATCGATGACCGAGGTGTCGAGGTCGGCGTAGGCCGTCATGGCGAGCGTGCGCGGAATGGGTGTTGCCGTCATCACGAGTTGGTGCGGAATCGAGTCGGCGGTGCCCTTGTCGCGCAGGCTGAGCCGCTGGTGCACGCCGAAGCGGTGCTGCTCGTCGATGATCACGAGCCCGAGTGCTGCGAACTGCACCTGCTCCTGGAACAGCGCGTGCGTCCCGACCACCATCCTGGCGCTGCAGTCGGCCACTGCGGCCAACGCCTCACGACGTTCCGCGGCGCGCTGGCTGCCCGTGAGCCAGGCGACCTCGACGCCGAGCGGGTCGAACCAGACCTTGAAGCTTCTGAAGTGCTGCTCGGCGAGCAGCTCCGTGGGCGCCATGAGCGCGCACTGGTGTCCCGCACCGATCGCGGCGAGTGCGGCACCTGCGGCCACGACGGTTTTGCCCGCGCCCACATCGCCCTGCACCAGCCGCATCATAGGCTCGGCGTCCGCCGTGTCCTCGAGAATCTCGTCGAGCACTCGTTGCTGTGCGCCCGTGGGTTCGAAGGGCAGACGCGAGATGAAGGCGTCGAGCAGGCTGCGGTCGCCGGCGAGCACAGGCGCCTGTGTATCGCGCACCTGCACGCGCAGTTGCCGAAGGCTCACGTGGTGCGCCACGAGTTCTTCGAGTGCGAGTCGCCGTTGACAGGGATGGGTGCCGTCAGCGAGCGCATCCAGGCTCACGTCGGGCGGCGGCGCGTGCAGAAAGCGAATGGCCTCGGCGAGAGTCGTTTGACTGCCCGCCACGCGTGTTCCGGGCGGCAGCAGTTCTGCGGGCGGCTCGCGGTCGAGTTGCGCGAGCGCCTTGCCCACGAGTGTGCGCATGCGGGCCTGGTGCAGACCCTCGGTGGTCGGGTAGACGGGTGTGAGCCGGTCGGAGAGCTTTGGCGTGTCGTCCTCGGACACCACCCGAAATTCGGGGTGGACCATTTCGGGCCCCGAGGGTCCGTGCCGGAATTCGCCGTAGCAGACAATCCAGCGTCCGCGCTGCAGCATGTTCTTCTGCGCGTTGGAAAAATGAAAAAAGCGCAGCGTGAGCTGCCCCGTCCCGTCACCCACGCGCACGAGCAGGCTGCGGCGGCCGCGAAACACCACTTCGGCGAGCAGGATTTCGGCGTGGATCACGCACCGGGTGCCCGCGATGGCCGCGCCGACGGGTGTCACGCGGGTGCGGTCCTCGTAGCGGATCGGGAGCTGAAACAGCAGGTCGGCGACGCGTTCGACGCCGAGGCGCTCGAGCTTCCCGGCGATGGCGGGACCGACGCCCGAGAGCGCCGTGACAGGCGCGTCGAGTCGGCTCATGGCGTTCGGGTCAGAGCGCGACGATGGCGTCGGCCTCGATGTCGGTGCCCTTGGGCAGACTCGCAACGCCGATGGCGGCGCGTGCCGGGTACGGCGCCTCGAAACGTTCGGCCATCACCGCATTGACGATGGGGAAGTTGGCCATGTCAGTCAGGTAGATGGTCAGCTTGACGGCGTCGTTGATGCTTCCGCCGGCGGCCTTCGCGACGTGGTCGATGTTGTCGAACACCTGGCGCACGCGGTCGGCAAAGTCACCCTGGATGAGGTCCATGCTGACAGGATCGAGCGGGATCTGGCCCGAGAGGAACAACAGGCTGCCGTGCTGCATGGCCTGCGAATAAGTGCCGATCGCGCCCGGCGCGAGTTCGGTGGCAATCGGTTGGCGCGACATGAGGATCTCCGTGTGCGGTCGGCGCGACGTTGGGACCCACATTATACCGGGCGCGGGCGCGCCTGGGGCTCAGCCGAGCTGGCGCGAGACGCGCAGCACGCTCTTCATCGAGCGGATGCTGCGAATGACCTCAGCCAGGTGTTTGCGGTCGCGCACCTCAATGTTAAAGGTGAGCTGTGACGAATCGAGGTCGCGCGAGCGGACCTCGACCTGGTCGATGTTGGACTCGACCTCCGCAATGGTTGCGGCGACCTCGGCGAGCACGCCCATCCGGTTGACGGCCTCGACGTTGAGCTGCACATGGAAGGTCTGATCGATATCGGGCAACCACTCGACGTCGATCCACTTGCGGGCTTCCTTGCGGTAACTCGCGAGGTTCGAGCAGCCATCGCGGTGTATGACGATGCCGCGGCCGGAACTCAGGTGCCCCATGATCGTGTCGCCCGGGATCGGGTAACAGCAGCGGGCGTAGCTCACGACCATGCCCTCGGTGCCCGAGATCGTCAGCGGCTGGCCGCGGGCCGAATCGACCTCGTCTTCCTTGGGTTCGGCCACGAGGTGTCGCGCCGCCAGTGGCGCCAGGCGTTCACCCAGGCCGAGCTGTTCGAACAGCTCCGTGCGGTTGTTGAGGCCGAAGTCCTCGAGCAGCGCGCTCATGCGCTTCGCCGGCACCTTGCGTACGCTCGTGCCGAACTCGGCCAGCGCCTGGTTGAGCATGCGCTTTCCGAGATCGCGCGCCTCGTCGAGCCGCAGCTGCTTCAGGTAGGCACGGATTGCCGTGCGGGCTTTGGCCGTGACCACGAAGTTGACCCAGTTCGGGTTGGGCTTGGCGCCCTTGGTCGTGATGATCTCGACGCTCTGGCCACTCGACAGTTGCGTGCGCAGCGGCACGAGCCGACGGTCGACCTTGGCCGCAACGCAGCGGTTGCCGACGTCGGTATGAACGGCATAAGCGAAGTCGACAGGCGTCGCACCACGGGGCAGGCGCTTGATGTCGCCGCGCGGTGTGAACACATACACCTTGTCCGGGAACAGGTCGACCTTGACGTTCTCCAGGAACTCCTCGGAGTTCTCTGTCTGGTCGAGATCCATGAGCCGGCCCAGCCACTCGCGCGCACGCGCCTGCGAGGCGCTTGCGGCTTGATCGGTCGCCTTGTACTGCCAGTGCGAGGCGATGCCGTCTTCGGCCACCATGTCCATGGCCGCCGTGCGGATCTGGATTTCGAGCGGCATGCCGCTTGGACCGAAGCAAGTGGTGTGCAGCGACTGGTAGCCGTTGATGCGCGGGATCGCGATGTAGTCCTTGAACCGGCCCGGCATCGGGCGGTAGAGCTTGTGAACGACGCCAACGGTGCGGTAGCAGGTGTCGACGGAATCGACGATGAGGCGAAAGCCGAACACGTCAACGATTTCCGAGAGCGACGTACCCTTGCGCTGCATCTTCTGATAGATGCTGTAGAGGTTCTTGCGCCGACCCATGACTTCGCCGCGGATGTCGTGTGCATGAAGCGCGGCACCCAGTTCTTCGCGCAGCTTGCTGACGCTTTGTTTCTGGTGCCCGATGGCCTTGCGCAGCGAGTTGCTCAGCACGGCGTACCGGTAGGGGTGCAGGTAACGGAAGCCCAGGTCCTCGAGCTCGGTCTTGATCGTGTTGATGCCCATGCGGTTGGCGATGGGTGCGTAGATCTCAAGCGTTTCGCGCGCGATGCGGCTCTGTTTCTCGCGCGGCATCGACTCGAGCGTGCGCATGTTGTGCAGTCGGTCGGCGAGCTTCACGAGGATCACGCGAATGTCCTCGATCATCGCGAGCAGCATCTTGCGGAAGCTCGAGGCTTGAGCCTCGGCGCGACTCTTGAACTGGACCTGGTCGAGTTTGGTGACGCCCTCGACGAGCGTGGCGACCGCTTTGCCGAATTTTTCTTCGAGCTCCTCGGCGGCGGCCGGGGTGTCCTCGATGACGTCGTGGAGGATGGCCGCCGCGATCGTCTCCGAGTCCATGCGCATCTCTGCGAGGATCGTGGCAACGGCAACCGGGTGGCTGATGTAGGGGGCGCCCGACTTACGCTTTTGACCGTGGTGGGCCGCCGCGCCGAATTCGTAGGCGCGCAGCACCTCGGCGATTTGCTCCGGGGGCATGTAGGCCTTGATGGCCTCGAGGAGTTTGGGCAGGCCGGTGGCCCAGCGGCTGTTGGGGATGCGTGCCAGCAGTCCCGCCGCATAGTCCATGCCACGCTCGCTCACGGACGACATGTGTGTCTCCTGTCAGCGTTACGTGGCACGGCGATGTCGCCTGCGGTCAGTCGCCGAGACCCAGCGCGCGCAGCGGCATGATGTCTTCGGGCGTGGCCTCGGCCGGCATCAGCTCCTGCGGAGGCTGATCGGGCTCGTCGAGGATGGCCGTCGTCACATTGCCTTCGGCGATTTCGCGCAGGGCCATGACCGTGGGCTTGTCGTTTTCCCACTCGAGCGTGGCATCCGCGCCGTTCGAAAGGCGGCGGGCACGCTTGGCGGCAACGAGCACGAGGTCAAAAATGTTGTCGATTTTGTCGAGGCAGTCCTCAACGGTAATTCGGGCCATGGTCTGATTCTCTGTGGCGGTCGCTGGACGGGCCGCAACGCCTTGGGTGGGCATGCGCCAGTGTACGGGCAACCGGGTGGACTCAAAATTCTGTCGCGCGCCACGCAACGCCTCGGGCAGGAGCTGGGCGGTTTTCGCACGTCGGTCAGTTAGTTTAGCGGAAGCGCTTACAAAATAACCAGACGTAGGGCGTGTTTTGTGGCGTGTACGCTCAGTTCGCGCCGGTCGCCATCACGCGGTCCATGATAGCCGCCGTGCGGGCCGTGCCGACTCGGTTGCGGCGCAGCCTGCCACTGGCGATGCCAGCCAGCTCGTCGAGCGCTGTGCCAAGGTCGTCGTTGACGACGATGTAGTCAAACTCGTCCCAGTGCGACAGGTCGGTGATGGAGTCCTGCAGGCGGCGCCGGATCACGGCGTCGCTGTCCGTCTGGCGGCTGCGCAACCGCTCCTCGAGCGCCCGTACCGACGGCGGCACAATGAAAATGGAGATGCACTCGGGCAACCGGGCCCGTACCTGCTGCGCGCCCTGCCAGTCGATTTCGACGATCACGTGCTTGCCTTTGGCGAGCAGTGATTCGACGGCGGGACGGCCCGTTGCGTAGAAGTTGTCGAAGACCTGTGCAAATTCGAGAAATTCACCCGCCTTTCTGAGCCGCTCGAACGCGTCTTTGGTGATGAAGTGATAGTCCTCGCCGTCGGTCTCGGTCGGGCGCTTGTCCCGCGTCGTATAGGACACCGAAAACTCGAAGCGCGGGTCGCGGTCGATGAGGCCGCGTACGAGCGTGGTCTTGCCCGCACCCGACGGTGCCGAAATCACGACGAGGCGCCCGCGGCGCTTACTCAATGTTCTGCACCTGTTCCCGCATCTGCTCGATGGCGACTTTCATGTCGACTACGGCGCGCGTGGTGTCGGCGTCCGCGGACTTCGAACCGATGGTGTTGGCCTCCCGGTTGAACTCCTGCACGAGAAAGTCGAGTCGTCGCCCGCTGGGGCCGCCCGTATCGAGGATGCGGCGCGCCTCGGCCAGGTGGCCATCAAGCCGGTCAAGTTCCTCGTCGACATCGAGCTTTTGCGCATTGATGACGATCTCGGTTTCGAGCCGCGCCGGATCGGCGTCAACATCGAGCCGGTCGAGACGCTGGCGGATCCTGGCCTCCATGGCCTCAACGACGGCGGGGCGGCGCGTTCGAATTTCACCGGCGAGTCGCTCGATGTCGTCGCAGCGCTCGCGCAGCACGGTCGCCAGGTGGGCGCCTTCGCGTGCCCGGGCGGCCGCCATCGCCTCGAGTGCGGTGTCGAGTGCGGCCAGCAGGGTCGCTTCGTCGAGCTGTTCATCCGGAGATTCCTCGCGTACGACGCCCGGCCAGCGCAGCAGGTCGAGCGCCGTGGGTTCGTCAACTTCCCCAAACAGCTTCTCGGCCTTGCGGGTCGTATCGCGCAGACGCCTCAGCAATGCGGCGTCGAGCACCATGGCCGGGGCCTCATCGTCGGCGCGGCGCAGCGACACCGAGCAGTCGACCTTGCCGCGTGCCAGCCGAGCGCCGATCTGGCGCCGCAGCGCGGGCTCAAAGCTGCGCAGGGCGTCCGGCATCCGGAACTGGACATCCAGGTAGCGGTGATTGACGCTTCTGAGCTCGAAACCCAGTGTGCCGGCGGCCGTGGCGGCTTCAGCGCGGGCGAAGCCGGTCATGCTGTTTATCGTATCGGTCATCGTGATGCGCGCGGGATGTGCGTCATGTCATGGTTGCGGCTCGCGGCCTGCGTTATCTTCCGGCCTGCTGAGGGGCGACCGCACGTGGCGGACGGCTCGACATTGGCCGGGAGGACTGGCGCCGCGGGGCGGTGCAGCCCGGGATGATAACGTGCCACCGGATGGCAGGACAGAGCGCGACGACGCGCACACAGTAGCCGAACCGTTTGAAAATTGAATATGCCAAGCTGAGCCTTACGGGCAACCGCAAGGACAACCAGGATCGTGTCGCGATTGCCGTTGGCAACGAGGCGGCGCTGCTTATGGTGTTCGACGGCATGGGCGGACACTCTGACGGCGCCGTTGCCGCGGAGACGGCGCTTGCCGCGGTGCAGCAGGTGTTTGAGGCCACGCCGCAGCCCATTTTCGACCCGCAGGGCTTTCTCTACCTGGCCACGAGCGCGGCCCACGAGGCCGTGGTCAGCGTGGCCCGCGATCTCGACGTCGATCAACGCCCCAGGGCCACCTGCGCGGTGTGCCTTGTGCAGGACGACGCCTGCTATTGGGTCCACGTCGGCGACTCCCGTATCTACCTGCTGCGCGACTCGGCCGTGCACCGCGTCACGCGTGACCATTCGCACGTCGAGGTGCTCATCGCCGAGGGCGTGATCAGCCGCTCCGAGGCGCTGGAACACCCCATGCGCAACTACGTCGAGAGTTGCCTGGGCGGCGACGACGCGTTACCGGGTATCACGGTCTCGCGGCGCCACGAGCTACATCCTGGCGATGTGCTGCTGCTCTGCAGTGACGGCCTCTGGTCGGGCCTCACTGACCCTGAAATCGTGAAGCTGGCCTATGAGTCTGCGGCGCCGTTTCCGACGGTGCTTAAGGTCATGTGCGAAGTCGCGATCAAGAACAACGGCAAGCGCGCGGACAACACGTCCGTGACGGCCCTGCGCTGGTTGCCCTGATACGCGGTACGACCGGCCCGGGGGCGCAGGCGGTATAATCCGCGCCCCGCCCCACCCGAGCCGGCACCATGCAACGACCCAGTGGCCGCGCCAGCGATGTGCTGCGCGACATCAGTATTCAGCCCCATTACACCCGCAATGCCGCTGGCTCTGCGCTGATCGCCTGTGGTGACACGCGCGTGTTGTGCACGGCCAGCGTGGAGGACCGCGTACCGCCGTTTTTGCGCGGCAAGGGCTCGGGCTGGGTCACGGCCGAGTACGGCATGCTGCCTGGCTCGACGCACAGCCGTGTGTCGCGTGAAGCCGCGCGCGGCAAGCAGTCGGGGCGCACGCTCGAAATCCAGCGGCTCATCGGCCGCAGCCTGCGCGCCGTCGTTGATTTGAAGGCACTCGGTGAACGCACCGTGACCCTGGACTGCGACGTGCTGCAGGCCGACGGCGGCACCCGCACAGCGTCGATTACGGGGGCCTACGTCGCGCTGATGCTGGCGATTACCCGTCTTCGTGAACAGGGTCTGCTCAAGGCGAGCCCTGTGCATGGCGCCGTCGCGGCCGTGTCCGTGGGCATTTACCGCGGCGAGTCCGTGCTCGACCTCGACTACCCCGAAGACGCCGAGGCCGAGACCGACATGAATGTGGTCATGAACGACGCCGGTGGCTTCATCGAGGTGCAGGGCACGGCCGAGGGGCACGCGTTCCGGCGCGACGAGCTCGACAGGTTGCTTGACCTGGCGAGCCAGGGCATCGAGGCGCTCATGGTCGCGCAACGGGAAGCACTGGCGTGACCGCATCGCCCCGCGAGCTCGTGCTTGCCACGGGCAACGCGGGCAAGCAGCGCGAGCTCGAGGCTCTGCTGTCGGGGCTCGAGGTCACGGTCCGTTTGCAGTCTGCATTCGGCTTGTCCTCCGCCGAGGAGACGGGACTGACCTTTGTTGAAAACGCGATCCTGAAGGCGCGCCACGCGGCGCGCGAGACGGGCTTGCCTGCGCTGGCCGACGATTCGGGTCTCGAGGTGGATGCCCTGGCGGGCGCACCGGGCGTGTTCTCGGCCCGCTATGCAGGTCCCGAGGCCAGCGATACCGACAACGTCGACAAGTTACTCGCCGCGCTCGCCGAGACGCCCGACGACGATCGGGGTGCGGCGTTTCGTTGTGTGGTGGTGTTGCTGCGCCACGCCGATGACCCGGCGCCGATCATTCGCGAAGGCCGCTGGGCCGGGCGGATCGCGCGACAGCCCACGGGCGCGGGGGGCTTCGGTTACGACCCCGTATTCTTCGTGCCAGAGTACGCGGTCACGGCGGCCGAGCTGGAAACGGCAACCAAGAATGCCGTGAGCCACCGGGCGCAGGCGCTGACGGCGTTGCTGCCGGCGCTCGAGGCCTGGTGCGCGGGTGCCCGCTGAGCTGCCACCGCTGTCGGACTACCTGCACCTGCCCTGGAGCCTGGCCAAGTGCACGTACTGCGACTTCAACAGCCACCGCGTCCCGGATGCGCCCGACACGGCGCGCGCGGTCTATGTCGATGCCCTTGTACAGGATATTGCGCAGCAGGCGCCGGGCATTGCGGGACGTACCGTCGAGACGGTGTTCCTGGGTGGGGGCACGCCGTCGCTCTTCACGCCCGAAGAGATTGGGCGCGTCCTGACCGCCCTCGACGAGGCTGTAAGCCTGGCTGCCGATGCCGAGATCACCATGGAGGTGAACCCGGGCGCACTCGAGCGCGGCAGTTTCGCAGGCTACCGCGCCGCGGGCGTCAACCGGGTCTCGATTGGCGGTCAGAGCTTCGATGCGGCGCAGCTCAAGCGTTTGGGCCGCCTGCACGATCCGGCCGCCATAGGGCGCGCTGTGGATGCCGCGCGCCAGGCCGGTTTCGAGCGTATCAACGTCGATATCATGTACGCCTTGCCCGAACAGTCGGTCGACGCGGCCGTCGCCGATGTGCGCGCCGCAGTCGCGCTGGATCTGACGCACGTCTCGCACTACCAGCTCACGCTGGAGCCCAACACCGTGTTCCACGCGCAGCCGCCAACACTGCCGGGTGACGATGACGTTGCCGACATGATGCAGGCGACCGACGCGGTGTTTGCTGCCGCCGGGCTCGCACGCTATGAAGTCTCGGCGCTGGCGGCCCCCGGCGAAGCCTGCCGGCACAACCTTAACTACTGGGGTTTCGGGGACTACCTGGGCATCGGCGCAGGCGCCCATGGCAAGCTCAGCGATGGCGAGCTGGTGACGCGTACCGTCCGGCCGAATCACCCTCGGGGGTACCTGGACGCTCTGGCGGCGGGCGCTGCGGTGGTCTCACAACCCGTGTCAGGTTCGAGGCTGGCGTTTGAGTACATGCTCAACGCGCTGCGGCTCGTCGACGGGTTTTCACTGCAGGATTTCGAGGCCCGAACCGGTCTGCCGCGGGCCGCCGTGACCGGACGCTTGGCGGAGGCCTCAGAGCGTGGGCTCATGCTTGAGCGCGAGGACCATATCTGGCAGCCGACAGCGCTTGGCGCGCGCTTTCTTAACGACCTGCAGGCGCTGTTTCTCGATTGATTGAGGCCGCGATTTGGATTTCGTTATTCACATCCGTGAGCGCGCCGCTAAAAAAGTAAGGCAGAATGCCACTCGCCTACAGTCAGCACTTCAGAAGCGGCGGTAAGATGCTGAAAAAGATAGTTATTATTTTTTGGCGATATTTTAACCATTTTAAGGGCCGTCCCCGTGGCATGCGGGATTCAGGCCGTTGCCCAAAATCAATTCACAGAGTTATCCACAGGATTTGTGGATAACCGCGAGCGACGCGGTCCGTGGCTTGTCAAAGGCAGGCCCGGCCTTTATAGTACGCGGCCTTTTTCCTGACGCGGCGCAGCATTCGCGCGCCTGAGGTCCTGAAATGAAAGCTGAAATTCACCCCGAGTACACCGAGATCACGGTGAGCTGCGGTTGCGGGGCAAGCTTCAAGACGCGCTCCACGCTTGGCGAGGACCTGCAAGTCGAAGTATGCGCGTCCTGCCACCCGTTCTACACGGGCAAACAGAAGATCCTCGACTCCGGCGGTCGCGTAGACCGCTTCAAGCGTCGTTACGGCAAGTAACCCGGTGGCGGCAGACCCGACCATAGTCGCAAGGCACAGTCGGGTCGTCGCTTATACAATGAGTGTCGGCGCCGCCAGGCGCTGAGCTGAGTCCGGAATCATCCGCAAGGAGCACCGCCCCCGATGAGCGACAAGACGTACACCCTCACCGCACCGGATGGTCGATCCGCCGAACTGCCTGCGATGAGCGGCACGGTCGGTCCCGACGTCGTCAACATCGGTTCGCTGTACAAGCAGCTGGGCATCTTCACCTACGATCCAGGCTTCGTTTCGACGGGCAGCTGCGAATCCGAGATCACTTTCATTGATGGTAATGAAGGCGTGCTCATGTACCGGGGCTACCCCGTAGAGCAGCTTGCCGAGCACTCCCACTTCGTCGAGGTCTGCTACCTGCTGCTCAACGGTGTGCTGCCGACGGCGGACGAACTCGACCAGTTCACCGACTCGATCCGGCGTCACACGATGCTCAACGAGTCGCTACTGCGCTTCTACAACGGCTTCCATCACGACGCGCACCCCATGGCCATGGTGTCGGGCGTCGTCGGTTCGATGTCGGCGTTCTACCACGACTCCACCGACATCACGAACCCGAAGCACCGCGAGATTTTCGCGCACCGCATCATCGCCAAGCTGCCAACGATTGCCGCGGCCGCGTACAAGCACTCGATCGGCCAGCCGTTCATCTACCCGCGTAACGATCTCGACTACTGCAGCAACATCCTGAACATGTTCTTCGGCGTACCTGCCGAGCCCTACCAGATCGACCCGATCGCGGCCGAAGCGCTGGACCTCCTGTTTATCCTGCACGCCGACCACGAGCAGAACTGCTCGACGTCGACGGTGCGTATGGCGGCAAGCTCAAGCGCGAACCCGTACTCGGCCATCGCGGCCGGTATCTCCGCGCTCTGGGGCCCCGCGCACGGCGGCGCCAACGAGGCCGTGCTTGAGATGCTCGAGGAAATCGGCGACCGCAAGAACATCGAGAAGTACGTCGCCAAGGCCAAGGACAAGAACGACCCGTTCCGTCTCATGGGTTTTGGTCACCGCGTCTATAAGAACTTTGACCCGCGCGCGACGATCATCCGCGAGATGTGCCACAAGGTACTCAAGAATCTCGGCCAGACCGACTCGCCGTTGTTCGAGCTGGCGCTCGAGCTTGAGCAGGTTGCACTCAAGGACGAGTACTTCATCGAGAAGAACCTCTACCCCAACGTCGACTTCTACTCGGGCATCATCTATCGCGCGCTCGGGATCCCGACTTCCATGTTCACCGTGATGTTCGCCATTGGCCGTGCTGTGGGCTGGGTCGCGCACTGGGACGAGATGATCAGCGAGCCGGGCCGTCGCATCAGTCGCCCGCGCCAGCTCTACACGGGCAGCGACAAGCGCGACTACGCGCCCATCGAAAAACGCTGATCGGGGTGGCGCCAGCCCGGCGCCGTGCCTCAACTCGCAAGCAGCCGCTTGACCTTCTTGATCGACGCCCGTCGCATGGGTTTGCCGTCGACGGGCGATAGTGGCGCCTGACGTAAACCGTCGTAAGCGAATACGGTCGCCTCGATCGTCAATGCGTTCCAGTCAAACCGGTAGCCCGGGTAGGCGCAGCTTTGGTCGCGCCGCACGCGCAGCCGGCGCTCGAACAGGCGGTGCTCGATGCCGCGAGCTTCGAGGAACCAGGCGATATCCTCAGCCGAGTCCGAAAACACGTGCAGGTTGGCGGGCGCATCGGAAGCGGCTGTGCCCGCAAGCAACGGACCGACGAGCCGCGGTTCGAACGCCACCATTTCGTGCATGACCTCGAGTGCCAGGCCGCGACGACGTCGCAGGGACTCGAAATGGTCTTCTTCTTCGTAGATGCGGCGGTGCTCGATGAGTGCCGCTTCGACCTCGATGTTGCTGGGCAACGTACCGTGCTGGTCGAGTCCGAGGCGCTCGGCGGCTTTGCGTTTGGCGGCGTGAAAGTCCGTGACGCCGTGGTCGGCCATGATGCGCGCTGCCTCCTGGGCCACGCTCAGGCGTGAACGTTCGTTGCCGTTCGGCGGCGACATCAGACTTCCCGGGTGGCCAGCAGCACTGCGCGGATTAACTCAGAAAACGTCGTCAAGCTCAACGGGTGTGTCGTCATCGCCGAAGGGCGAGACCGTGGGCGCGTCATCGCGACGCTTGGGCTCGGTACCGTCAATGAACGTTTCGAAAATAAAATTGGTTTCGCCAACGCCCGCCAGTGAGCCGTCTTTGGGCGACACGCGCACCGTGACGAGACCCGGCGGTTGCGGGTAGCGTTGCTCGGGCGCGCCGGCCATCGCGTCACGCATAAAGTGAATCCACATGGGCAGCGCAGTGCGGCCGCCTTCCTCACCGGCGCCGAGCGGCTCATCGCTGTCAAAGCCCACCCAGGCGACGACGGCCAGGTCCGGGTTGAAGCCCGCGAACCACGCGTCGCGCTGATCGTTCGAGGTCCCCGTTTTGCCCGCGAGGTCGCCACGGCCGAGCGTGAGTGCGCGGCGGCCCGTACCCAGACGGATCACGTCACGCATGAGGTCTTGCACGATCCACACGTTGGTGGCCGGCACCACGCGTTCGGCGATGCGGTCTTCGCCGATGTGCGCGGTCATGTCTTCGGGTGACAGCGTGGGCATGCGCGTGTCGTCCTCGGCGAGCGGCGTCGGTGCACGTCGCGGCTGTGCGGACGTCGGGTCGCAAGCCGAGCACACCATGCGCGGTGTCGCCGCCTCGAGCAGCGTGCCATCGGCGAGCTCGATGCGGTCAATGTAGTAAGGCTCGACACGGTAGCCGCCATTGGCGAGCACGGCGTAGGCGCTCGCCATTTCGAGGGGCGGGACCGCGCCGCTGCCCAGCGCCAGCGACAGGTTGTTGGGCAGGGCTTCATCACCGAAACCAAACGCGCTGATGTGCCGACGTGCTGACGACACACCCATCTCGAGCACCATGCGCACCGAGACGAGGTTCAGCGAGCGACGCAGCGCCTCGCGCATGCGGATCTCGCCGAAGAACCGGCCGCTGTAGTTCTTCGGTCGCCAGACGCCCTCATACTCGGCCGACTCAATCACAATCGGCGCGTCGTTAATGATGCTTGCGGCCGTAAAGCCGTTGGCGAGTGCCGCCGAATAAATGAACGGTTTGAAGCTGGAGCCGGGCTGCCGCTTCGCCTGCACGGCACGGTTGAACTTGCTGGCCGCGTAGTCGAAGCCGCCGGTCAGTGCCGCGACGGCGCCGTCGTTCGGGTCGATCGCCACGATGGCGCCCTGCGACTCGGGCAGCTGCGCCAGCGCCGGGAATCCCGACACCGTGTCGATCACGTAAACCAGGTCACCCGGCGCCAGGATGTCGTCGACGGTTTCAGGCGGGTCGCCGATCCGGTTGCGGTCAACGTGCGCGGCCGCCCAGCTCATACCCTGCCAGGGTATGCGCGCCGTCTCGCCACCCGAGAAGCGAATGCTGGCGGTGTTGGTAGCGGCGTCCGTGGCTGTGACGAGCGCCGTGCGCAAACCACCCGGTTCGGCGAAGTCCGACAGCGCCTGCTCAATTGCAGGGTCGTCTGTGCCGACGAGATCGACCGTCGCCAGTGAGCCGCGGTAGCCGTGGCGGCGGTCGTACTCGAGCAGGCCGTCGCGGACCGCATAGTTGGCTGCGCGCTGCATGCTGCTGTCGATGGTCGTGTAGACGTTGTAGCCGCGCGTGGTGATGTCTGTGCCGTAGCGGTTGACGACATCGCGGCGGACCATCTCGGCCAGATAGGGCGCCGAGAGTTCAATGGCCGGGCCGTGCAGCTTCGAGAGCATCGGATGGTCCATGGCCTCGCGGTACTGCGCGTCGTCGATGTAGCCGAGGTCGAGCATGCGACCCAGCACGTAGGTGCGGCGATTCCGCGCGTTCTCGGGACCGTTGACGGGGTTATAGCGCGACGGTGCCGGCAGCACGCCCGCGAGCGTGGCCGCCTCGGCAATACTCAGATCTGCGAGGTCGCGATCAAAGTAGATCTGCGCGGCCGCCGCGACGCCGTAGGCGCGCTGGCCAAAGAACATTTTGTTCAGGAAGAGCGTCATGATCTCTTCCTTGGTGAACTCCTGCTCGATCTTGTAGGCCAGGAAGGCCTCGCGGAGCTTGCGCACAATCGTGCGGTCGCGGGATAGGAAATAGTCGCGCGTAAGCTGTTGGGTCAGCGTACTCGTACCCCGCGCCTCGCTGCGGGTCACCGTAGCGACGACGAGCGCCCGCGCCAGGGCGATGGGGTCGATGCCCCAGTGCTCAAAGAAGCGCTTGTCCTCAGCCGCGACAAACGCGTGCACCACGTAGTCCGGGACTTCTTCCCAGGTGACGGGGATACGTCGCCGCTCACCGATTTCCTGGATCAACCGTCCGTCGCGGCTGTAGACACGCAGCGGTACCTCAAGCGGGATGTCTCGTACCGTGGCCGCGTCGGGCAGGTTGGGCAGGGCGTAGTGGTAAGCCGAAAACACGGCGCCTGCGGCACCAATGGTCGATGCCAGACCCAGCGTCGCGCCCAACACCGCGATTCGAATGAGGATTTTGTACTTCAAGCTGAGATTTCGGTCCTTGTCACTGCGGGGCGTATTATGCATATTGATCCGGCCGCAGGGGGACACAATCGCCGGGTACCCGGTGACGCAAGAAAATGGGGATCTGCGTCACCCTTAGCCAACCTGTCAACGGTACCTGGTTCACAGAATCCACGTTAAATGCTGCCGTACCATACGAATGTCAAAAAGCGGTACGCAGTCACATTTTATTCGTACAAACGTTGATATATAGTTAACTTCGATTTTTCAAGCGATCGGCAATAAAAAGTCGTAAGTTATTAATTTCTAAGGAAGAACTGAGTGCTTTTCGGCAAGAATAACCGCACGTTGCTGGGGCTCGACATTACGACTTCCTCGATCAAGCTGGTCGAGCTGTCTGAAGCCGGTCGGGGCTACCGGGTTGAGTCCTACGCAGCAGAGGCTACGCCCGCCAATTCCATCAACGACAAGGCCATCGTCGACGCTCAGGCTGTCGGCGAGGCGGTCCGCCGCGCGGTTAAGCGCTCGGGCAGCAAAGCGCGCGATGTCGCGATTGCGATCAGTGGCGACGCGGCCATCACCAAAACCATCCAGATGTCGGCCGGTTTGTCCGAAGCCGAAATGGAAGGCCAGGTCGAGATCCAGGCGGACCAGTACATCCCCTTCCCCATGGATGAGTTCAGCTACGACTTTGAGGTCATCGGCCCGAACGAAGCCGACCCGGAGATGAATGACGTCCTGCTCGTCGCAACGCGAACCGACAATGTCGATCAGCGTCAGGCTGCCGTGCAGGCCGCGGGGCTCAAAGCCTCGGTGGTCGACGTCGAAGCGTTTGCGCTTGAGAACGCCTGCCGCCTGCTGACCCACCAGATTCCCAACAACGGCATCGGCCAGTCCGTCGCCGTTGTGGATCTCGGCGCCAGCAACACCACCTTCGGCGTGCTGCAGGACATGAAGGTCGTCTACACCCGAGACTTTGCCTTCGGTGGCCAGCAGCTCACCGAAGAGATCATGCGGACCTACGGCCTGTCGATGGAAGACGCGGGCCGCGCCAAGAAAGAAGGCGGTCTGCCCAGTAACTACGAGCCTGAAGTGCTCGACCCGTTCCTCGACGACGTGACGCAGCAGGTCAGCCGCTCGCTGCAGTTCTACCTGGCGTCGGGCGGCGGTCGTGAGCAGCCCGACCTGATCCTGGTATCTGGCGGTTGCGCCAACATCCCGGGCATCGCCGACCTCATCGCGAGCCGCGTCGGTATTCCGACCGAAATCGGTGACCCGCTGGGCCAGATGAAAGTATCCGCACGCGCCAAAGGTCAGGGCGTGCAACGCGACGCCTGTGCACTGCTAACCGCGTGCGGCCTGGCATTGAGGAGCTTTGACTAATGCCACAGATTAATCTGCTGCCGTGGCGCGAGGAGCAACGCAAGGAACGCCAGAAGGTGTTCCTGATTTCCGTTGCCGGCGCTGTTGTCGTTGGTCTCGGTGTCATCGCAGCGACCAACTTCGTGTTCTCGAGCCGTATCGACTACCAGCAAGACAGAAACGACCTGCTTCGCGGCGAGATCAAGAAGCTCGACGAGCGCATCAAGGATATTGATGGCATCGAGGAGCAAAAAGATCGTCTTCTCGCGCGCATGGAGGTTATCGAGCAGCTGCAGCAAAGCCGTCCGGAGGTCGTGCACCTGTTCGATGAGTTGACGCGGACCGTGCCCGACGGCGTGCACCTCGACTCGGTCACGCAGAGTGGCCGCAATGTGAAGATTTCCGGCGTGGCGCAGTCATCGACCCGTGTGTCGTCTTACATGCGCAATGTCAACGAGTCCGGTTGGCTCGAAAACCCGGATCTCGAGAAGATTCAAACGGTGACGGGTGGGCGCTCGCGCGAACGATTCTCGTTCGAGCTCAGCGCACGCCAGAAGAGCACCGATCCCGAAGCGACCGGGGGTGACGAATGAGCGTACTCGACGATCTGCAAGCGCTTGATGTCAACGACATCGGGCGCTGGCCTCTGGGCTTTCGTATCGCAGCCATCGTGATCGTATTCCTGGTTGTAGCTGCCGGTGGTGTCTACATGACCATCGTCAAGGACAAGCAGATGGTTCTCGAACGCGAGCAGGCCAAAGAGCAGGAGCTGCGCGGCACGTTTGAGAACAAGCAGCGCAAGGCCGCCAACTACGAGGAATACAAGGCACAGCTCGTTGAGATGGAGCAGTCCTTCGGGGCCATGCTGCGTCAGTTGCCGGGTGAGACCGAGATTCCCAACCTGATTATTGATATCTCGCAGACGGGCCTGGCTGCCGGTCTCGAAGAGAAGCTGTTTGAACCCCAGGACGAGATCCAGAAGGAGTTCTACGCCGAGAAGCCGATCAAGATCCGGCTCACGGGCAGCTACCACGCGTTTGCCAACTTTGCGTCCAGCGTAGCCGCGCTGCCGCGCATCGTGACCTTGCACGACATCAAAATCGTGCCCGAGTCGCGCGGCAACCTCGCAAACCCCGACGAACTGACGCTGGACGTCACTGCCAAGACGTACCGCTACCTGGAAGAAGAGGGCTAGTCGAGCATGTCCGCCAACCGAATTTCGTTGACGCGAATCCGCCGCGCCGCCTTGTGCGCGGTTGCCGCTGCCACGCTGGCCCTCACGGGTTGCGGCGGCGACATGGATGACCTCGAGCGTTACGTCGACCAGATCAAGAGCCGCCCCGGCAAACGCCCGGACCCGCTGCCCGAAATCAAGCCTTACGAGACGTTCACCTACATCGCTGATGCCGAAGGCCTGCGCTCGCCGTTTGAGCCGGACACGCCCGCGGCAGCCAGCGGCGGTGGTAGCGGCGGCGTGCGTCCCGATTCGACGCGCAGCCGTGAGTACCTTGAAGAATTCCCGCTCGATTCGTTTGACATGGTGGGCACGCTGACGCTCGGTGGTAACACCTTCGGTCTGCTTCGGGCGCAGGACGGTCTTGTGCACCGCGTCCTGCCCGGCAACTACATCGGTCAGAACGACGGTCGCATTACGACGATCAGCGAGTCTGAAATCGCATTGACAGAAATCGTGTCCAACGGGATCGGCGGCTACATCGAACGTGATGTCGCGATCGCCCTTGCAAATTAGGCCAGAGACAATGGCATTCGGAGAACAGACAATGAAGCGCACCACACACGCGGCGCAACTGACACGGACCCGACACTCGTGGCGCAGCATTGCCGCTGCCTGCAGTCGTGCTTTTGGTATTGCCGCTCTGAGCTTTGCCATGTTCGTCCCGTCGGTTCAGGCCCAGGAAGAAGCTGCCAACGGGCTGCGCGACATCCAGATCCAGTCGCTGCCTGATCGCGGTATCGAGCTGCGACTCATCATGCGCGAAAGTGCGCCTGAGCCGCTGGCGTTCACGATCGATAGCCCCGCGCGTATCGTTCTCGACATTCCGGACACGGCGCTCGAGATCGGCACGCGTCGCCAGCAGGTAGACCTCGGCCCGCTCGACACCGTACTTATGGCTGAAGCCGGTGGCCGAACGCGCGCCGTGCTTAACCTCTCGCAGCTCGTCGAATACGAGACGCGCGTCGCGGGCAACGCCATTATCGTGACCCTGGCCGGTGGTGCCACGGGTGCCTCGACGGGTGCTACGACCTTCACGTCGGCACCGTCGTCGAGCCAGCAGGACTACTCCGGCCCGCGCGCCATCGACAACGTCGACTTCCGCCGCACACGTGATGGCGGTGGCCGTATCGTCGTATCGTTGACAGATCCGTCGACGCCCGTCGATATCCGCCAGGAAGGCGGCCGCGTCATCGCACTGTTCAAGGGCACGCAACTGCCCGACGACCTGCTGCGTCGCCTCGACGTGCAGGACTTCGCAACGCCCGTCACCACGGTCGACACGATCCGTGTTAATGATGACGTTCGTCTCGTGATTTCTGCCGACGGTGCGTACGAGCAGCTGGCCTACCAGTCTGATGGCACCTTCGCCATCGAGATCACGGAAGTGGTCGACCAGGCAGCCGAAGGCGGCCTGTTCAGCGAGGACAAGGAATACTTCGGCGAGCGTGTCACGCTCAACTTCCAGGACATTGAAGTTCGTGCCGTACTGCAGGTACTAGCCGAGATTTCAGGACGCAACATCGTTGTCTCGGACACGGTATCGGGCAGCCTCACGCTGCGCCTGAAGAACGTGCCCTGGGACCAGGCGCTCGACATCGTGATGACCACGCGTGGCCTCGACAAGCGCGAGAACGGTAACGTCATCATCGTCGCGCCGGCGACGGAGATTGCTGCACGTGAGCAGGCTGATCTCGAGTCGAAAGCCGCGATCCAGGAACTGGAGCCCGTGTACTCGGAATTCCTGCAGATCAACTACGCCAAAGCCGGCGACATGGCGACGCTCATCAGCGACGGCATCCTCACCGAGCGCGGTGCGGTGTCGATCGATGAGCGCACCAACACGCTGCTGCTGCGCGACACGGCTGACAGCCTGCGCAACATTCGCCGACTCGTGCAGGAACTCGATATTCCCGTACAGCAGGTACTCATCGAGTCGCGAATCGTGACGGTCAACGACGACTTCACGCGTGAGCTCGGCGCACGCCTGGGCCTGACGGCACTCGACAGCTCGGACCCCGACAACCTCGTGGCCGTTACGGGTACCGCCAACAACGCCAACAACATTGTGGCGTCGGCAACGGATAACATTGCTTCGGGCGTACCGACGTCACCGTTCCCCGTGAACGTCGGCACGGCCTTCGATCGCTACAACGTTAACCTGCCGATTGCCAACCCGGCCGGTACGTTTGCACTGGCCATTCTTGAGTCGGATTACATCGTCGACCTCGAGCTGTCGGCGCTGCAGGCTGAAGGTCGTGGTGAGATCGTATCGAGCCCGCGCGTGGTTACGGCCAACCAGACGGAAGCCGTGATCAAACAGGGTGTTGAGATTCCGTTCCAGGAAGCGGCGGCTAGTGGTGCGACGGCCGTAACCTTCAAGGAAGCGGTCCTGTCGCTGACAGTCACGCCGCAGATTACGCCTGATGGCAACATCGCCATGGACCTGCGCGTGAGTCAGGACACGGTCGGTCAGGTCTTCACCGTGATCGGCGGTGGTGCGATCCCCAGTATCGACACCCGCGAAGTTGAGACGCAGGTGCTCGTCAACAACGGCCAGACCGTTGTACTTGGCGGCATCTACGAAACCGAAGTGCGCGAGACCGTCTCGAAGGTACCGTTGCTCGGTGACATTCCGGGTCTGGGTCACCTGTTCAAGACGACTCAGCGTATCAATAACAAGTCGGAACTCCTGATCTTCGTGACGCCGAAGATCCTTGAGGAAGGCTCGTTCATCAGCCCCTGACGTCGCGACGACCACCTCAGGGTGCGTATCATGCTGCCGCCGGCCCCGACTCTGTCGGGCGCCGGCGGCGGCGTTTTTGTCTGAGCGGTTTGTGCGGTGAGTGAGCGGATTTTTCTCGTGGGCCCCATGGGTGCCGGCAAGTCAGCCGTCGGCAAGGCGCTCGCACGCTCACTGCGTCTCGACTTCGAGGACTCCGATCACGTCATCGAGGCGCGCACGGGCGTGGATATTGGCTTCATCTTCGAAAAAGAAGGTGAGCCCGGCTTCCGGCGGCGCGAAGCCGAGGTCATCGACAGCCTGAGCCGCCATGATGGCATCGTGCTGGCCACGGGTGGCGGTGCGGTCGTCACGCCCGCCAACCGGCGACGGCTCGGTCGCCGCGGCACTGTGGTGTACTTGTTTGCGACGCCCGAGCAGCAGTACGCGCGCGTGCGACACTCGACGCACCGGCCGCTCCTCGACACCGATGACCCTCAGTCGGCACTGCGCAAACTGTTTGAAATCCGCGACCCGCTCTACCGCGGTATCGCCGACATCGTCGTCGAAACCGACGGCGCCCGCGTGGCCGAGGTGGCGGGCCGAATCCGCACGGAACTCGAGGCGCTCGGAGACCGCTGAACCGGCGCCAAATGCGTTATCCTCGCGGGCCATGAACGGCCCCAGCAACAGCACGACAGACACCCTGCGCGTCGATCTCGGCGAGCGCGCCTACGACATCCTGGTAGGCCAGGGACTCGTCAGCGCGCCAGCCTCTTTTGCGGGCGCGATCACGGGCCGCGATGTCCTTGTCGTGAGCAACGAGACCGTCGCACCGCTCTACGGCGAGGCGCTCCGCGCAGGCCTGGCCGACTACCGCGTGTCGGAGCACCTGCTGCCCGACGGTGAACAGTACAAGTCGCCCGAACAGGCACTTGGCATTATCGACACGGCGCTTGCCGCTGGTGCGGGTCGTGACCTTACGATCGTAGCCCTGGGTGGCGGTGTGGTTGGCGACATGGCCGGGTTTGCGGCCGCCTGCTTCATGCGTGGCATTCGTTTCGTGCAGGTCCCGACGACGCTGCTGGCACAGGTCGACTCATCCGTGGGCGGCAAGACGGGCGTTAATCACCCCGCGGGCAAGAACCTCATCGGCGCCTTTCACCAGCCCGTTCGCGTCGTCATCGACACGGACACGCTCAAGACGCTGCCGCCGCGCGAATATGCGGCCGGCCTGGCCGAGGTCATCAAATACGGGGCCATCACCGACCTCGAATTCCTGGGCTGGCTCGAGCAGAACATGGACAGCCTGCGTCACGGCGACACCGAGGCGCTGCGCCACGCGATCGTGCGGTCGTGTGCGCTCAAGGCCGCGGTGGTCAGCGAAGACGAGCGCGAGGCAGGGCGCCGCGCGATCCTCAACTTCGGACACACCTTCGGGCACGCCATCGAGGCCTGCACGGGCTTCGGCCCCTGGCTGCACGGCGAAGCTGTGGGCGCAGGCATGCGCATGGCGGCGCGTATGAGCGACATCGATACCGAGAGCCGCGGCCGACTCGACGCGGTGATCGACGCCGCGGGACTGCCCAAACCGCCCGATGACATTGCGGCTGATGATTTGCTCGCGGCCATGGGCCACGACAAGAAGGTCCAGGCCGGCAAGATCCGGCTCGTGCTGCTCAAACGCCTGGGCGACGCGTGCCTGACCGACGACTACGATCCCGACCGGCTCTACGCCGTACTGGCCGGCCGTGGCTGAGCTGGCGTCCTGGGCGGCGCACCCGGAGACGTCGGGCGGCCGGATTCACGACGAACCGGCGCCGCCGCGCCGTAACCCGTATCAGCGCGATCGTGATCGCATCGTGCACAGCAATGCGTTTCGCAGGCTCATGTACAAGACCCAGGTGTTCGTCAATCACGAAGGCGACCACTACCGCACCCGGCTCACGCATTCGCTTGAGGTCGCACAAATCGCGCGCACGATCGCGCTGGCGCTGGGACTTAACGAAACACTCACCGAAGCCATCTGCCTGGCACACGACCTGGGCCACACGCCCTTTGGTCATGCCGGACAGGACGCGCTCAATGCCTGCATGCGTGAGCACGGCGGGTTCGAGCACAACCTGCAGTCGCTGCGCATCGTCGATGCGCTCGAGGAACGCTACGCCGACTTCGATGGGCTCAATCTGACCTTTGAGGCGCGTGAGGGCATCCTAAAACACTGCTCCAAACGCAACGCCGAAACACTGGGTGAGCTCGGTCGCCGATTTATCGAGCGCACGCAGCCAGGCGCCGAGGCGCAGCTTGCCGATCTCGCGGACGCCGTGGCCTACAACAACCACGACGTCGACGACGGCTTGCGCGCCGGCCTGCTCGATATCGACGCGCTGCGATCAGAGCCACTGTTCGACGAACCCTATCGCGAAGTCACGGCCAAACACCCGGGCCTCGCGCGCGAACGGCTCATTTACGAGGTGAAGCGGCGCATGATCGCGCGCGTGGTCTACGACCTCATCGACACGAGTCGCGCGCAGCTCGAGGCGGCGGCACCAGTCGACATCGAAGCCGTTCGCCAGCACGGGCAACGGCTCGTGGGCTTTTCCGAATCGGTCGGTGAACATCATCGCGCGCTCAAGCGTTTTCTCTACGCCAATCTCTACAACCACCCCGACGTTGTTCGCATGCAAGACCGCGCGCGCGACATCGTGACGGCGCTCTATGAGACTTACACCGATGATCCGGCGCGCATCTCTGAGGAATTCGCGACACGGGTCGCGGCCGGAGCACCATTGCACCGTGGCGTGGCCGACTACATCGCCGGTATGACCGACCGTTTTGCCATCACCTGCCACGAGCGATTGCAAGGTTAAACGGGCCTTCGTCCACGGCCCGGGTAGGCTAGAATACGGCGCGGGACAAGCGGGGACACACCCAGCAGTGAGCAAAGATATCGCGGCCGAAGATCGCCTGATCTTCGCATTGGACGTGCCTGATGCCGACGCGGCGCGGGCGCTCGTCGATGAACTCGGCGATGCCGTCAGCTTCTACAAGATTGGTCTCGAGCTGGCCATGCGCGAGGGCTATTTCGAGCTGCTCGACTGGCTGATCGCCCGCGGCAAGAAGACCTTCATTGACGTGAAGCTGTTTGACGTACCGGCGACGGTGGCGGCTGCGGTTCGCAATCTGTCCGAACGCGGCGCGACCTTCTGCACCGTGCACGGCAACCAGTCGATCATGGAAGCCGCTGCCGCTGAGAAGGGCGACCTCAAAGTCCTCGGTGTCACGGTGCTGACTAGCCTCGACCGCGGTGATCTTGACGATCTTGGTTTCGACTGTGACATCAGCGAGCTCGTACTGTCGCGCGCCCGCCGTGCGCTCGCAGCCGGTTGCGACGGCGTGATTTCCTCGGGCCTTGAAGTGCCGCGTCTGCGTGCGCAGGTCGATGACCGCCTGCTCGTGGTCTGCCCGGGCATCCGCCCCGTCGAGAACCGCCCGGCTGATGACCAAAAGCGTGTCGTCAGCGTCGAGCAAGCCTTTGCCAACGGCGCCGACCACATCGTCGTTGGCCGGCCGATCCGCAACGCACCATCGCCGCGTGCAGCGGCGGAGTCGATCGTCGAGACCATTCGACAGCAATTCAATTAGACCTGGTATCAGGGACCCCCATGAGCGAACTCAAGAACGATTTGCTGCTACGCGCGCTGATGCGCCAGCCCGTATCACGCACGCCCGCATGGATGATGCGCCAGGCGGGCCGTTACCTGCCCGAGTACCGGGCCACGCGCGCCGAGGCCGGTGACTTTATGTCGCTGTGCCGAAACGCCGACCTGGCCTGCGAAGTGACCTTGCAGCCGCTGCGTCGCTACGCGTTTGATGCGGCCATCCTGTTCTCGGACATCCTCACGGTGCCTGACGCCATGGGGCTGGGCCTGTACTTCTCGGCGGGCGAAGGCCCGCGCTTCGAGCGACGCATCGAGCGCGCCGCCGATGTCGAGAAACTGCCTGTGCCCGACGTCGAGGACACGCTCGGCTACGTCACGAATGCGGTTCGCACCATCCGCGGTGCGCTCGAGGGCAGCGTGCCGCTCATCGGCTTCGCGGGCAGCCCCTGGACCGTAGCGACCTACATGGTCGAAGGCGGCAGCAGCAAGAACTACGAGAACATCAAAGGGCTGCTTTACAGCGACCCGAAGGCCGCCGATGCCCTCATCGCCAAGCTCGCGACCGTCACCACGAACTACCTCAACGCGCAGATTCGCGCGGGCGCGCAGGCGGTCATGGTCTTCGACACCTGGGGTTCAGTGCTTGAGCCTGAGGCCTATCGTCGCTTCTCGCTGTCGGGCATGCAGGCGATCGTTGATGGGTTGATTCGTCACCACGACGGGCGCGATGTCCCCGTGGTGTTGTTCACGAAAGGTGCGGGCACTAGACTCAACATCATGTCCGAAACGGGCTGCGATGCGCTGGGTGTTGACTGGACCACGGACCTGGCAGAGGCGCGTGAGATCACGGGCGACCGCGTGGCACTGCAGGGCAATATGGACCCGTCGCTGCTTTACGCAAGCGACGATGCCATCCGCGCGGGTGTGAAGCGCGTACTCGACAGCTATGGCGACGGCCCGGGCCACGTGTTCAATCTCGGGCACGGCATCCATCCGGAAATCGATCCGTCCAAAGTGGGCGTCATGGTGGACACAGTCCGCGAGTACAGCCCGCGCTTTCACAGTCCGGGTTGACGCAGGCTATGGATCGCAACGCCGATCCGGACCCGGTACGCCGCGCGCGACTCGCGCGCATGAAGTGGACGGCGCACGGCCTGCTGGTCGCGATGTTCGTGCTCTACCTCGTGACCGGCTATTACGAGGACGCGCACCCGGCACTCGGCTATCTCCGCGCGTTCGCGGAAGCCGGTACTGTGGGCGCGCTCGCAGACTGGTTCGCCGTGACGGCGCTGTTTCGCGAACCCATGGGTCTGCCGATCCCGCACACGGCCATCATCAAGCGGCGCAAGGACGACATCGGCGAAACACTGGCCGATTTCATTGCGACGCACTTCCTGACGCGCGACGCGCTGTCGCCGCGTCTCGAGCGCATCGACGTCGCCGGCGTTGCCGCTGACTGGCTCGCGCGCGACAACAACGCGAATCGCCTTACCGAGGACGTCATCCAGATCCTCGACCGTATTGTGGGCGGTGACGACAATACGGCCCTGCGCGCGCTCGTCAGCGATAACCTGTCGGCGGCCGTGGAGCGTGTGCGCGTGACGCCCTTGCTCGCGCGCGTACTCGAGCTGCTTGTCGTCAACGACCCCGATGACACCTTGCTGACCGGGCTCGTCACGCTGGCGCAGAACCAGTTCGACGAAAACCGTGGCACGCTGCGCGATACGGTCGGCGACCGGACGCCCTGGTGGCTGCCGGGTTTTGTCGACGAGCGCATCTACGAAAAGCTGGTCAGCGAGGTCGAAACTGCGCTGGCCGACGAAGAAACGGATGGCGACAAACGCGCCCGCGAACACCTGCGGCGCTTTCTCATTGACCTCATCGATGCGCTGCGCAATGACGCCTCACTCGTGACGCGCGGCGAACAGCTCAAACAGGACCTGCTGCAACACCCGCAACTCAAGCGCTACCTCAACACGGTGACGCGAGATGTCTCGTCGTTCTTTGCCCGCGAAGTTCGCGATCCGGACTCTGCGTTCCGTAGACGCCTGGCCGCCGCGCTGGCCGGCATGGGCGCAGCACTCGCCGATGAACCCAATCTGCGCGACGAGATCAACACCTCACTACGTGACGCGGCCATCTATGTGCTCACGCGCTACCGCAACCGCATCACACGCGTGATCTCTGAAACCATCCAGGGCTGGGACGCCGACACGGCCGCCGACCTCATCGAAACGCGAGTCGGCCGCGACCTGCAGTTCATCCGCATTAACGGGACGCTCGTGGGCGGATTGGCCGGGCTTACGCTGTATACGCTCTGGCACGCGTTGTTCTGAGTACACGGGTCATTGCGAGGCCGCGAAGCGGCCGCGGCAACCTCCCAATGATATTGTGTGGTTCACCATCACGACCTGCTCACCATTCCCGCCAGCCCGCACCGCCGATCGGTGTTGTCGGGAACGCGTCCGGCAAACCCCTCCGATCCGGCGGGATGGCGGGGTAATGGTTTTGTTTGGCTATACGATGTCGTTGCGAGGTTGCCGCGCCTGCTTCGCAGGCTCGCAATGACGTTTCACGTTGAGAGATCGCCGCGGCGCTGCGCGCGCCGCCGTCAGGCGTCGCGGAGCTCGCGGCGCAGGATTTTGCCAACGTTGGTTTTGGGCAGCTCTTCGTCGCGGAAGACGACTTCTTTCGGGACCTTGTAGCCCGTCAGGTTTTCGCGGCAGTAGGCAATCACAGCTTTGGCATCCAGCGAAGGGTCGTCGGCAAAAACATAGAGCTTCACGATCTCGCCTGATTTTTCGTCGGGCTTGCCCACGGCTGCCGCCTCGATGATGCCTTGCATCTGTACCACGACGTCTTCGATTTCGTTGGGGTACACGTTGAAGCCCGAGACGAGAATCATGTCTTTCTTGCGGTCTTCGATAAAGATGAAGCCCTTTTCGTCCATGCGGCCCACGTCGCCCGTGCGCAGCCAGTCGCCTTCCATGACGTTCTCGGTTTCTTCGGGGCGCTGCCAATAGCCCTGCATCACCTGCGGGCCGCGGATGCAGATTTCGCCGATCTCGCCAACGGCCAGATGGTTGCCGTCGTCATCCATGATGGCCACTTCTGTTGATGAGATCGGCAGACCGATGGCGCCTGTGTATTCGAGGTCTTCGGTGAACGGGTTGATGACGGCTGCTGGCGAGGTCTCTGTCAGACCATAGGCCTGGATCAGCGGCGTGCCCGTCACCTGGTGCCATTTCTCAGCCACAGCGCGTTGGACCGCCATGCCGCCGCCGATGGTGATGCGCAGGTGTGAGAAGTCGAGCGATGCAAAACGCGGGTGACCGAGCAGCGCATTGAACAGCGTGTTCACACCCGTGAAGTAGGAAAACGGGTATTTCGCGAGCTCGTCGACGAAGCCGTCGAAATCGCGCGGGTTGGCAATGAGTACGTTGAGCCCGCCCTGTTCGAGCAGACTGAAGCAATTCCCTTCAAGCGAAAAGATGTGATAGAGCGGCAGCGCGCAGATACCAATGACGGGCGTATCGTCGAGCTTGTTGCCGAGCCAGGCGTTGGACTGCTGCACGTTGTGCACGAGGTTGCCGTGACTGAGCATCGCGCCCTTGGCCACGCCCGTGGTGCCGCCCGTGTATTGCAGAAAGGCCAGGTCATCGAGGGTGATCTCGCGTCGCTCAATCGTTTTGCCTGCGCCGCCGGCGAGTGCCTGGCGGAAGGTCGCGGCGCCCGGCAGTGCAAACTCGGGCACCATCTTCTTGACGCGCTTCACGACGACGTTGGTGATCATGCGCTTCAGCCCGGGCAGCATGTCGCCGATCTGTGTCGTGATGACGTGCTCGAGGCCCGTCTTGTCGATAACCGCTGAAAGGGTCGAAGCAAAGTTTTCCACGATGACGATGGCCTTTGCGCCCGAGTCGTTCATCTGGTGTTCGAGCTCCCGCTTCGTGTAGAGCGGGTTGACGTTGACGGCCACTAGCCCCGCACGCAGCACGCCGAACAGCGCAATCGGATACTGCAGGATGTTGGGCATCATGAGCGCGACGCGCTCGCCCTTGGCCAGCCCCAGCTCGTGCTGCAGGTAGGCTGCGAACTGCGCCGAGAGCCGGTCGATGTCGGCGAAGCTCAGGGTCACGCCCATGTTGGCGTACGCCGGCTTGTCGGCGTGCTTCCGGCAGTTCTCTTCGATGAGGTCGCGCAACGAATCGTAGCCCGCGTTGTCGATAAACTCGGGTGTGCCTTCGATGTACGAAGAAAGCCAGATCTTTTCCATGCGCCGTGTTACTCCTGGACGTCGGAAGGTTGTTTAAAGCGTTGCAGCACAGGCTCAATTACGGGCCATACAGCGTCAAGCATGATGGGCTGTGCGTTTGCGTTGGGGTGAATGCCGTCCGCCTGCATGAGCGCCGCATCAAGTGCGACGTCCTCGAGGAAGAACGGCACGAGCGGGACTTCGTTGTCCGAAGCCACAGCATCGAACCGCTTCTGGAAATCTTCGGTGTAGCGTGCGCCGTAGTTGGTCGGGATCATCATCGCGAACAACACGACGTCGCTGCCAGCGCCGCGCGATGCGGCGATCATCTCGTTGAGATTGCCTTCCATTTCTTCGAGCGGGAAACCACGCAGCCCGTCATTGCCGCCGAGCTCGATGACCGTGATCGCGGGCGCGAAGCGGTCGAGCGCTGCGGGCAGCCGGGCGCGCCCGCCGCGTGTCGTGTCGCCGCTGATGCTCGCGTTGACGACGCGAATTGCATAACCTTCGCTGCGCAGGCGCGCCTGCAGCAGTGCGACCCAGCCCTCGGTGACGCGCTCGAGGCCGTAGCCTGCGCTGAGGCTGTCGCCCACCACGAGCAACACCGGTGCGTCATCCGGTAAGGCATCAGGTGCCGATACCGTCGCCGGGGCGTTCGGAGTGGCGGCCGCCGCAGGCGCATCCGGGCTTGCAGGCGCCTCGAAATCACGAGAGGCAAGCGCCCACGCGGCTAGTAGCGCGAGGGCAACGGCAATAACGAGCAGGACATTCTTGCTGGCACGCATAGGGGCCGGATCGAGCACGATGGAACACGAAACTGCAAGTGTAACGCAGCGCGACGCTGCGACGGACCTGGTGCTGTCTGCACGGGGCCTCGGCAAAACCGTGACGGGTGCCGACGGCGACCTGACGATACTGGATGATGTGACATTTGACGTCAGCCGGGGCGAGACGCTGGCGGTCGTTGGACCCTCCGGTGCCGGCAAGTCGACGTTGCTGGCGCTGCTGGCGGGCCTCGATACGCCCTCTCGCGGAGATGTGACGCTCGACGGCGTGTCGCTGACCGGTCTCGACGAAGACGGGCGCGCCAAGGTTCGCGCGGGCCGGGTCGGCTTTGTGTTCCAGTCGTTTCACTTAATCCCGGCGCTGACGGCCATCGAGAACGTCATGATGCCGCTCGAGCTCGCTGGTGAGCGCCAGGCGCGCAAGGTGGCGACCGAGATTCTCACGGATGTCGGGCTTGGTGAACGCCTGCGCCACTACCCCGCGCAACTCTCGGGTGGCGAGAAACAGCGCGTCGCAATCGCGCGCGCCTTCGCCTCGCGCCCGGCGTTGCTCTTCGCCGACGAGCCCACGGGCAACCTCGACACAGGCACAGGCGAGAACATCGAGCGCCTGCTCTTTGACCTCAACCAACGACACGATGCGACCCTGATCCTCGTCACGCACGATCAGGGGCTGGCGCAGCGCTGCAGTCGCCGGCTCGCGATTGAAGGCGGCCGACTCGCGCGGGATGAGCGCGGCTGATGGGGACCTGGCGGTTTGCACTGAACGGGCTATGGCGCGAACTACGCTCCGGTGAGCTCGTCGTGCTCATGGCGGCGCTCGTCGTGGCCGTGGGCTCGATCACGGCGATCAGCTTTCTCACGGACCGCATCGGCAAGGCCGTGGCGCGCCAGGCCAGCGAAGTGCTCGCCGCCGACCTGCGGGTGGGCTCGGGGCGTGAGCTCGATCCGGATTGGCTGGCGCGGGGCGAGGCTGCGGGGCTCGACACCGCGCAGGCGCTGAACTTCCCCAGTGTCGTGTTCGCGGGCGACCAGCGCGTGCTCGTGAATCTCAAGGCGGTTTCGACGCGCTACCCGTTGCGCGGTGAACTGCGGCTCGCCCCCAAACTGTTTGGGACGCCCGCCGCTGCGCGCGGTGCGCCCCCGTCGGGTACGGCCTACGCAGACGCGGCCATGCTCGCGCGGCTGGGCGTCGACGCGGGCGACACGATCGAGGTCGGCCGGCTGACGCTCGAGGTCGATTCGGTGCTTGTGTACCGTCCCGATCAGTCGCCGGGCTTTACCGCGCTGGCGCCGACGCTGCTCGTGAACATCCGGGACATTGAAGCCAGCGGTTTGCTCGCTGAGGGTAGTCGTGTGCGTTACACGCAGCTCTACGCGGGTAGCGAGGCCGACGTGGCAGCGTTTGGCGCTGCGCTGCGCGAGGAAGACGTGGAAGGCGTGCGCATCGAAGACGAAGCGGCCGCGGGCACGCAGCTGGCCTCGGCCATCTCGCGCGCCGGTCGATTCCTTTCGCTGGCGTCACTCGTGAGCCTGATTCTCGCCGCCGTGGCCGTGGCCATGTCCGCGCGGCGTTACGCCGAGCGTCGCCTCGACAGCGCCGCACTCATGAAGACGTTTGGTGCACCGCAGGCGCTCGTGCTGCGCGTTGGGCTCGTTCACCTTATGGCCGTCGGTGTCGTCGCAAGTCTCATCGGGACCGCGCTCGGCTTCGCGGCCGAGCGGGGGTTGTCCGCGCTGCTTACCGGTTGGCTGCGCGGCGACCTGCCGCAGCCGGGCTGGGAGCCCGCGCTGCCGGGCATGATTACCGCACTCGTACTGATGGCGGGCTTCGCACTACCGTCATTGTTCCAGCTTCGCGATACGCCGCCGTTGCGCGTGCTGCGCAACGATATTGCGCCGCCGCCGCCAGCGGCCTGGCTGACCTGGGGCTTGGCACTCGCGACACTGGCGCTGCTCGTCTGGTGGGCCGTGCGCGACACCACGTTGCTCACGGTCATCATCGGTGGCACCGTGATCACGGCGGCTGTGCTTTACGGTGCGGGGCGCCTGCTCGTGGGCGGGCTGTCGCGGCTGCGCGGCAACGTCGGTGTGTCCTGGCGTTACGGGCTCGCCAACGTGGCGCGCCGGGGGCAGAACAGCGCGATCCAGGTCGTGGCCTTCGGGCTTGGGCTCATGGTGTTGCTGTTGCTCACACTCGTGCGCAACGACCTGCTGTCGGGCTGGCGCGCAACCGTCGATGAGTCGGCGCCCAACCAGTTTCTGATCAACATCCAGCCCGAGGAGCGCGACAGCATCGGTGGCATCTTCAGCGAGGCAGGGCTCGGTGACGTGGTATTCACCCCGCTCGTTCGCGGCCGCATCACGGCCGTCAATGACACAGCCGCCGACGACTGGTCGTCGCCGGCGGGTGAAGGCACGCGACGGCTGGGTCGTGAGATCAACCTGAGCTGGTCTGCAACACTCGATCCCAGCAACGAGGTTGTCGACGGCCAATTCTGGGGCGCCGACTATTCGGGCGCGCCGCAGGTCTCCGTTGACGAGGACACGGCCCAGGAATTGGGCGTCGGGATCGGCGACACGCTGTCGTTCGATTTTGCGGGTGTGCCGATCACAGCCGAGATCACAAGCCTGCGCCGCATCGACTGGGACTCCTTCAAGCCCAACTTCTTTATGGTGCTGAGCCCGGCTGGCATGGCCGAGCTGCCGCAAACCTATATCACGTCACTCTACATACCCGAGACGACCAACGGCGTGCTGCTGACGCTCGTGCGAGAACACCCGAGCGTCTCGGTCATCGACATCGAGGCGGCGCTGGCGCAGGTGCGCGGCATCATCGATAAGGCCTCGCTGGCCGTGCAGTACGTGTTCCTGTTTACGCTGGCCGCCGGCCTCGTGGTGCTGTTCGCCGCGATCCAGTCGACGCTCGATGAACGTCGCTACGAGAGCGCTTTGCTGCGCACGTTCGGCGCGACACGCGGCACCATACTTGCGGGCATCCTGGCCGAGTTCTCGGCGCTGGGTCTGCTCGCCGGTGCCTGCGCGGCCACGGGTGCGACCGCTATTGGCATCGTTGCGGCAAGGGAGCTGTTCGACCTGGAACTCGGCGTGAATCCCGTACTCTGGTTCGCGGGGCTCGTGGCCGGGCTGGTCATGGTCGGGGCGAGCGGGACGCTCGCGGCGCGGTCGGCGGCCGATACGCCCCCTGTGCGGACGCTCAGGCGCGGCTAACGCTAGCCGCCGTCCTTGCGCGCGGCCTTGGCCGCCTTTTTGTCGGCCTTCTGCTGTTTTTTCTCGGCCTTGCGTACAGCCTTTTCGGCCTGCTTTTGCTCGCGCTTCTCGATCTCCGGGTCGACGAGTCGCCGTACGGTTTCGATGATGTCGACTTCACCGGTCTCGAGCAGCTCGGGAAAGGCCTTTCGGCACACGGTCCAGGTGGCGCCGATGATCGCAAAATAGAGCACGAACAGGATGGCGGCGTAAGTGAGCTGATCGACGAACTCGCCCATCCAGGGTGGCAGCCGGAAACCAAAGATCGCGTCGACCAGGGCTGAGAGTATGCGCTCCATGATGCTGATCTCGAGCATGATGTAGAGCAGCACGGCGAGCACAATCTGCAATGCGAGCAGGCGCCAGGCCAGTGTTCTGAGTGCCGCGATCCAGTTTTCGCTGTAACAGAGCGCGGCGAAAGCGATGGCGATTCCCGCAGCCACCTCGCTGCCGTCGGCCAGCCATTTCGCGATGCCGCCCAGATAGGCCCAGAAGGGTGCGTCCTCGAGTGTCTCGATACCTGAGTCGACGAGGCTAAAGCCCAGCGACAGAAACACGAGCAGCGCCGTCGCCGGGATGATGGGCGCGACAAGCCAGACGAAGTCCTGGTGGGTTGCCGCGCCGCTCTGGAACAGGTAGCGCCGCACCGCGAGTGCGAATGCGATGCAGACGAAAGCGGCGGGCCAGTTCACGAGCCCGGGCAATCCCATCTCTGCGACCAGGCGGTTGGCCACGAGCCCCACAACGATGGCCGCCAGCGTCAGCATTATGATGCGCAGCCGAGGCCGCGCACCGAAGACCTGGCTCAGGTTGTCGTCGAGCGGGTCGTCATTGAACGCGCGGCGCAGCGCCGGCGCCATGTCGTCGAAGCCGTCACGCGCAATCTGCAGCAGGTGGCGGAAGCGTTTCATGAAATCAGCGGCCGGGTACGGCGTCCATGATCGTGCCGCAGACATCGCGGATGAGATCGCCACGCGGGTGGCTGGCGCGCCAGACGCCCACCACGGTGCGCGACGGTTCTGGTGCTTCAAAACGCAGCGTGACCAATCGGTCATCGTCCGAGACCTGGTCACGGACGGCGAGTTCAGGGAGCAGCGTCACGCCCGCGCCGCCGGCGACCATCTGGCGCAGCGTCTCGAGACTTGTGGCGCGGAACTCGTCCTCGTTCACACCGCCGGCCATATTGCAGACCTCAAGCGCCTGGTCGCGCAGACAGTGACCGTCCTCAAGCAACAGGAAGTGCTCGTCGGCGATGACGTCCTGCTTTACGACTCGCTGGCCCGCGAGCTCATGGTCGGCGCCGACGGCGAGCAGGAAAGGTTCTACGAACAACTCGTGCGAGTCGCAACCCGCGAGATCGAGCGGCAGCGCCAGTACGCCCATGTCGACATCGCCGCTGCGGATCGCCGCCATGAGCGGGTCGGTTTGCAGCTCGAGGTAGAGACAGCGCAGGCGCTCAAAGCGGTCGGCGAGTGCGGGTGCCGTGTGCGGCAACAGGTAAGGCGCGATGGTCGGGATCAGTCCGATGCGCAGGCGGCCTGCTTGCGGGTCCTGGTGCATCTGCGCGAGTTCGTTGATGGATTCGGCCTCGCGCAGCAGTTCGCGGGCGCGCTCCGCGATGGCCGTACCCGTCTGGGTCAGCGTGATGCCCCGCGAGTGTCGCTCGACCAGTGTGACACCGAGCTGTTCCTCCAGTTTCTTCACCTGGGTGCTCAACGTGGGCTGGGTGACGAAACAGGCTTCCGCGGCGCGGCCGAAATGGCGGTGCTCATCGAGCGCCACGAGGTAGCGCAGCATGCGCAGGTTGAAATGCAGGTTGCTGGCCATCAGCTGGCTTCCTTGAGGGTTTGAAAGGCGTCAAGCGCGGACTTGCGCGAGGTCTTCAGGTCGACGACGGGGCGCGGGTAGTCGCGCCCAAGCGTGACGCCCGCCTCGCGCAGCACGGTTTCAGGTGCTTCCCAGGGCTTGTGCAGATACTTCTTGGGCAGCGCCGCGAGCTCGGGTACCCAGTGGCGGACGTACGCGCCGTCGCCATCGAACTTCTCGCCCTGGGTCACGGGATTGAAGATGCGGAAGTAAGGTGCCGCATCGGCCCCCGTACCCGCCGACCACTGCCAGCCCATTGTGTTGGCGGGCAGGTCAGCATCGACAAGCGTGTCCCAGAACCAGCGCGCGCCGTGCAGCCAGTGGGCGCGGATGTTCTTTACGAGCAATGAAGCGACGATCATGCGCACGCGGTTGTGCATCCAGCCTGTGCGCCAGAGCTCGCGCATGCCCGCGTCCACGATGGGTATACCCGTGCGGCCGCGCTCCCAGGCGCGAATGTCGCGGGCCGCCTCGTCGTCGTCGCGCCAGGGGAAGGCCGCAAACCGTTCGTTCATGGGTGCGTCGGTCGTGTGCGGGAAGTGGAACATTACGTAGTGCGAAAACTCGCGCCAGCCGATCTCGGTCAGGAACACGCGGCAGCCGTCGGACTCCGGGTCCTGGGCTTCCTCGACGAGGCGCCAGACTTGGCGGGGCGAGATCTCACCGAAGTGCAAGTGCGGCGACAGGCGCGAGGTGCCTGCCGTACCGGGCAGATCGCGCGTGGTGTCGTAGTCACGAACGGGATCAGCGACGAACGCACGTGCGCGAGACATGGCGCCTGCCTCGCCAGGCGTCCAGGCTGCCTCGAGGCCATCATCCCAGTCGATGGTCGGCTCGAGCCCGAGTGCAGCGAGTGCGAGCGAATCCATCTCGACACCCGCGATCGTGGCGGGCGCCGCCAGCGGGTCTTGCCGGTGCAGCTTTGCGCGCGCGGTGCGCCAGTAGGGCGTGAATACCCGGTAGGGTGTATCCGTCTTGGTCATGACGGCCCAGGGCTCCTGCAGCAGCGCGCCGTTGTGGCTGTACACCGCGATGTCGTCATCCTTCAGCGCCGACTTGATGGCCTTGTCGCGGTCGATGGCCGCGGGCTCGTAGAGGCGGTTCCAGAACACGGCCGAGGCACCCGTCTCCGCAATGACCGCGCGCAGCGTGTCGAGCGCAGGCCCGCGTCGGAGCGTCAATGTGGCGCCACGCGACGCGATGTCGCTGCCGAGCGCTTCGAGACTCTGGTGCAACCACCAACGACTGGCCGCACCCGCAGCCCAGGTCGTCTCTGTCTCGCTGTCGTCGACGTAGAGCAGGACCAGCTGGTCGCAGTGCTCAAGCGCGCCGCGCAGCGCGGGTTGATCGGTCAGCCGCAGGTCGCGGCGAAACCAGACAATGCCGGTTTCGTGTCGGTCGGTCATTCAATCGTCCGGGTCGATGTCGATGCGGTTGCGTCGACCGTCGTTGAGAAACACACGGAGGTTCTCGGCCGTCTGGTCGATGGCGCGCTGGCGCGCCTCGCGGGCCGCCCATGCCGTGTGCGGTGTCACGATGAGATTATGCAGCCCCGCGCCGATGAGTGCATTGCCGTCGACGGGCGGCTCCTGTTCGAGCACGTCGATGGCCGCGCCGCCGATACGTTCTTCGCGCAGCGCCGCGGCCAGCGCCTCGGCGTCGACAAGTCCGCCGCGGGCGGTATTGATGAGCACGGCATCGGGTTTCATGCGCGCAAGCATGGCTGCGTCGACGAGGTGGTGTGTGCTGGCGTCAAGCGGGCAGTGCAGGCTGATGACATCGGCGACTTCGAACAGCGATTCAATGGGTACACGGCCTGGCCGGTCATCGCCGGCGTCACGCTGCGCGACGCGCACGGTCATCCCGAAGGCTTCGGCAAGGCGCGCGACAGCGCGACCCAGTTCGCCGTAGCCGACGATGCCCATAACCCGCCCCGTGAGTTCGCGGATGGGAAAGTCGAGCAGACAGAAATTGCCGGGGCGCTGCCAGCCACCGGCCTGCACGCGTGTGTCGTAGTCAACAATGCGGTGGGTTAAGGCCAGCAGCACGGCAAAGACGTGTTGTGCGACGGACTGCGTGCAGTAGGCCGTAATATTGGTGACGGCGATGCCGCGCGCGCCGGCCGCGACGAGATCGACGCCGTCCGCGCCCGTCGCCGTGAGCCCGATGTAGCGCAGCTTGGGCAGTGCGGCCAGCGTGTCCGCGTCGAAGCGACACTTATTGGTGATCACGACGTCGGCGCCCTGGCTGCGTTCGACGACGTCATCTGCTGCTGTTACGTCGTACAACGCGAGGCTGTCCACAGCCGCGGCCAACGGGGCCGTGGTGATATCCTCACCCACGCTCGCGACGTCGAGAAAGACCGCCCGCATGCCAAGTTCCATTGCAAAAACGCGCGTCATTGTATCGCGCTCCGTGCCGTGACTCGGCCACGATTCTGGGAGCGCTACACGCTCGACGCGCTGCAGCCCGACGAGTGGGAGGCGCTTTGTGATGGTTGTGCCAAATGCTGCCTGCACAAATTCGAGGACGCCGATACGGGCGAGGTTTGGTACGCCGACGTCGCCTGCGCGCTGCTCGACCTGGATCGCTGTCGCTGCGGCGACTATTCGAATCGACTGCGGCGCGTACCCGCCTGCGCGACCATTTGCCCGGAGACGGTTCTCGAGATGCACTGGCTGCCCGCTACCTGCGCCTATCGCCGCCTGGCCGAGGGCCGCGAGCTGGCGCCCTGGCACCCGCTCGTGAGCGGCGATCACAACTCGGTGCACACCGCGGGGGTTTCGGTGCGCGGCTTCGCGCGTCAGACCGAGGGCGAGCCCGAACCCGATGACGTGGTCCTGACGCAGTGGCAGTATGACCACGACCCCGATGAAGGAATCGACCCGGATGGCTGAGCCCAAGTTCGTGCCGCTCGAAGGCTACGTACAACTCGATGACACCGAAATGGCCGAGCGCGCCGCGGTGCTGTTCGCACAAATGGACCGTCGCCGTACGGTGCGTGAGTTTTCTGACGAGCCTGTGCCGCGCGCCGTGATCGAAGACTGCCTGCGTGTGGCCAACACCGCGCCAAGTGGGGCCAACATGCAGCCTTGGCATTTCACCGTGATCTCGGACCCCGAGATGAAGCGCCGTGTGCGCGAGGCGGCCGAAGCCGAGGAGCGCGAGTTCTACGAGCACCGCGCCTCTGACGAGTGGCTCGAAGCACTCGCGAAGTTTGGTACCGATGCCAACAAGCCGTTCCTGGAAACCGCGCCCTACCTGATCGCGATTTTCATGCAGAAGTTTGCCGTCGATGACGAGGGCAACAAGACTAAGCACTACTACCCGCAGGAGTCCGTCGGCCTGGCCACAGGCATGCTCATTGGGGCACTGCATCAGTGCGGGCTGGCGTCGCTCACGCACACCCCGAGCCCCATGGCGTTCCTTAATGAGATCTGCGAGCGGCCCAAGCACGAGCGGGCGTTCCTGCTGCTCGTGGTCGGAAAGCCCGCTGAAGGCGCCACGGTACCTGCGATCTCGCGCAAGGCACTCGAGACGTTTACCGACTTCCGATAGCCCGCTCCGAGGATGCCCAGCCGGCTGCTTGCCGGCAGATGTCCTATTGTCCTATCCTTAGGACAACTCACGTCGCGACGTTGAACACCGGGGGAGTGTGGCTATGGGCGATCGTGTACAGCACAAAAAGCCGTCAATGAGCGCTGAGGCGCGCGAGTGGCTCGAACAGGAAACCGACGCGCAGGAGCGCCGCTACGCCGGCATTGTCGCGGAGCAGGAGGCACTGACGCCCGATCGGGAGCAGTGGTACGCCCAGTTTCTCGAGATCGTGAGCACGCGCGGCTTCAATGTCACGGGCGACCAGCGCCGCGTGATTCCCGAAGACGAATTGCCGACGCGGCCCGATCGCGACGACGCGATGAACGTCGTCTGGTAAGGGGGCAACATGACGCGACCGCATATTGAGCCTTACGTCGAACTCAACGAGGACTACAAGGCCTTCGGGTTGCCCGGTTTCACGGGTAGCGATTTCAAGACGCTGTCGCTCGACCCCGAGACGGGCGCCTGCAGTCTCAAGGTGCGCTTCAACGCGGGCTACTCGCGCAAGCCCGGGATGTCGTACTCGGACATGGAGCTGTTCGTGCTGGGCGGCACCATGCAACTCGGTGACCAGGTGATTGGCGAAGGCCACTACCTGTTCGTGCCGGCTGGTATGGCCCTGCCCGCGATCACGAGCGAAGACGGCTGCGAGACGCTGGTGTTCTTCAATGACGCCGAACCGCACTGGCAGGAATCCGACGAGCACCACGAGCTGACACTCAAGGCGGGCTACGTCTCTCTGAACACCTACAAGGACGCGCCCTGGAGCGGCGGGTCCATCGTGTCACCGTCTGTCGCCACCGGCTGCATGATCAAGTTGCTGCGTTACGACCCGCTGACAGAGGCCATGACCTTTCTCTACTGCATGACGCCCGAGTTCATGCAGGACAACATCAGCTACCACGACTGCGGTGAGGAGAGCTACCACATCTGGGGTACGAGCTGGATGATGCAGTTCGGCGACCTGCCGACCGGCGGCTATTTCTGGCGCCCGCCCTACATCAACCACGGCTCGTTCAGAAGCAAGCTTGGCTGCATCGCGTTGGGGCGCACGGACTCCAAGCTGCACAACTATTTCCACTTCAACCCGTGGACGAATCCCAGCGAAAACCTGCACCGCGCCGCCTCGATGCTCTACCGTCAACGACCGCAGCTGTTCAAGTGGGTGGCCGCGCACGGCGGGCACAATCACCCGCACGGTCCCGTCGGTCAGACTGCGGCCGTGGCCCCCACGGACGTGGCCCCCACGGACGTGGCGCCCAACGACTTTGAACACGTAGACTATGGGGACGACCCCCAGGTGCAGATGCTCGCGAACCAGGTCATGCGCTTCCTCGAAGCCGACCGCAGCGGCCATCATCACCACCACGACGACTGACGTCCGCTGCGCGAGCGCGCCGGGCGACACCGGCTGCCTCGAGAACCGATCTGCATGAATGACATCCTGGAAAAACTTGGTACGCGATCGGTGGATCCGTCGTCGCCTACGCCGCTGTATTTCCAGGTGTACAACATCCTGCATGACTCCATTGCCGATGGGCGGCTGCCCAACGGCACCAAGATCCCGTCGGAGAAGGCTTTGGCCGCGACCTTTGACGTGTCTCGCATTACGGCGCGTCGCGCGCTCGACGAGCTCGCGCTCAAGCGTATGGTCGTGCGTCACCGTGGCAAGGGCACCTTCGTCGAGCACCGCTACCAGCCTGACACCATTCACGCGCCGCTTGATGATCTCATGTCGAGCCTCGACCACATGGGTCGCGATACGACGGTCACCGTGCTCGAAATGGCGTTTCGTGTCCCGGGCGCGCCTGTGCGCGAGTTGTTCTCCACCGACGACAAGACACGGCTTTGTTATACCCAGCGCGTGCGCAGCAAAGAAGGCGTGCCGTTTGGTCACTACCAAAGCTGGTCACGCGGCTTTGATCGCACGCTGACCAAGCGCAAGCTTGAGAAGCACGCGCGACTCGAGCTGTTTCGCATGTACGACATCGAAATCGCGCGTGTCGAGCAGAGCCTGTCTGCCGTGGGCGCGTCACCCGAAGTGGCTGAAGCGCTCAATATCCGCAGCGGCAAGCCCATGTTGCGCCTCAATCGCTTCAGCTACGACGGCGAAGGCCAGCTCGTCGACCAGCTCATCGCGCTCTACAACCCCGACCTGTTCCGCTACCACATGGAGACCGTGCTGTAGCCGCGGCGCCCGAGCGCGACCCATTCGCTTGATTCGCCGGGGGATTCCGGCATCCTTGTTGGTTGGAGACACCAACCCCGGGGACCACCGTGAAGAGATTTTTCGGACTGACCGCACTTGCGGTCATGCTGTCGCTGTCTGCGTGCGGCGGCAAGGACGAGGCCGCATCGGTCGAGAAGGCGGCGGAATCGGCGCTGCTTGAGTACGTGCCGGCTGACTCACCTTACGTGTACGGCGCGCTGGCGCCTTCGCCTGACGACGTCGCCGACAAGCTCGAGACGCTCATCGACGCCGTGATGCCGGCGTTCAAGGCGCAGCTCGATGTCGTCAGCGAAGGCCTGGCGATGGCCGAAGAAGGCGGCAGCGACGAGGCCAACAAGGTCATCGACGCATTCGCCAAGCGCATGACGCCTGAGATAGCTGAGACTTTTGGTTTCAGCCGAAAGGACACGGCCGTGTTCTATGGCAACGGCCTGCTGCCTGTCGCGCGTATCACGCTGACCGACGAAGCCCGTTTCGAAGCCGAACTCGCGGCAATTGCCGAAGAGATTGGCAAAGAGCGCGTACAAAAGACACTGGGCGACGACGCGTTTGACGTCATAACCTTCGGTGACGCGCTGTCGATCCTCATCGGCGTTCAGGACGGTATGGTCGTTATGGCGCTGGCGCCTGCAAGCCTTGACGACGACACGCTCGGCGAGCTCGTGGGTACCACGAAGCCCGGCCAGTCCATCGCTGATGGCGGCGCGCTGACGGCACTGGCTGACAAGTACAGCTACGTGGCGCAGGGTCTGGGTTTCATCGACCTCGAAGCCATCGCCGGTGTGTTCCTCGACGGCCCGACAGGTCTCGACGCCAAGCTGCTTGAAGCCACGGGCGCAGACCTGCCCGAGCTCACCGACGCGTGTCGTGCGGAGATTCGTGGCCTGACGCAGATCGCACCGCGCCTGACGTTGGGTTACCAGCGTCTCGACACCGAGGTCTTCGAAATGCTGCCGGTCATGGAGATTCGCAGCGACCTCGCACAGGCGATGCAGCCCATCGCGACTAACGTACCGGGCCTCAATGACTCGGGCACAGGCATGATGAAGTTCGCCATCGCCATGGACCTCAAGGCGCTGCGCAGCTTCGTCGAGGCGCAGGTCGAGAAGATCATGGCTGCCCCTTACGAGTGCGAAGAGTTGGGCACGCTCAACTTTGGCGCCATGCAGGCACAGGAAGCGCTGTCGCAGCCGCTGCCGCCCATCGCCTACAACTTCAAGGGCCTCGTGTTCGACGTCAACAACATCGACGGTATCGACTTCGAGAACCCGGGCATGCCCGAGAACCTCGACCTGTCTGTACTGCTCGCATTCGACAATGTGAGCGCGTTGCTGCAGATGGGCCAGATGTTCCTGCCGCCGCTGGCGATGGTTGAAATCGCGCCCGACGGTGAGCCTGTCGAGATCCCGCAGGAGATGCTGCAGGGCTACCCGGCCTCGGTGTTCGCGGCGATGTCAGACAACCTGCTGTCGTTCTCGACGGGGGGTTCCGACAGCGAAGGCCGCGCCAAGGCCATGGTTGCCGCAAGTACTGACGGTGAGCCCGCCGTGCTGGCCATGTCTGTCGACATGGCCGCCTACATGGGCTTCATCTCGGCCATTCAGCAAAGCGCCATCGACGACATCAGCGCTGAAGCCGCCGATGCCGACAACGAAGATGCTGCTGCGGCAGCGCGTTTGGCAGAGGCCGCGCTGGAGAGCAACCAGGCGATCCAGGACGCGTACGGCAAGGTGTTCGATCGTGAGACGGTCCACATCCGCATCACGCCGAACGGCTTCGAGCTGCCGACGACGATTACACTGAAGTAAACGCGGCAGCTACCGCCTTGTGCGGCACGAAAAACGGGGCCTTCGGGCCCCGTTTTTTTGCTGCATGCCAGTGCGCTCAGGCCACCTGCGCGATCTCGTCGTAGCTGAACGACTTGCCGTCGAACGCGCGCCAGTCCTCGGAGACACGGCGCTCGTCCACGAGCGTGCGCTGGAAGAGGCGGTCGTTGCGGAACCAGTGCCACGTGCGCGCGCGCGCCGTGCCGCAGTCCGAGATCTGGATCATCTCGTAGAGGTAGAGCGAGGGGTCGTCGCGCCGGCGCCAGTTGAGCAGCACGGTGCGCTGCTCAGTGTCGAGCGGTTCGTCGGCGGCCCAGCCGTCGATGTCGGTGAAGAAGATCAGGCGCCCGTCTTCAACCCGCGTCGGAAAGTCGCGTGTTTCAAAGCGGCCATCGGCCCAGTAGTAGTAGTTGGTCTGGTGGTAGGTGTCGTCATCGGGGAAGCGGCACAGCAGTCGCGAGCGGTGCTCGTCAGTCTTCTCGCCGTTCGCGTCGTACTGCCGGTAGTAGCCGTCCCAGACACCTTCGTGTCGGGCGAGGATGGGCAGTTGCGCTTTCAGTGTCGCCGTCATCGACGCCTCTCCGTTGCTGCTATAATGTTATAGACTTATAACATATTCGTGTGACACCCCGCACGGCCTGTTTCCATGGCTCGAACCCTGTTCGACAAGCTGCTCGCGGCGCACGAGGTGCGCCGTTTTGAAGACGGTACGGCCCTCGTCCTGGTCGATCGCGTGATGCTGCACGAGCGCACGGGCAGCCTCGCGCTGCAGGCGCTGGCCGAACGCGACCGGCCGCTTGCGGCGCCTGCGCAGGTGTTCGCCGTCATGGACCACATCGTGTCGACGGCGCCGGGTCGCGGCGACGCCTCCTCCGTGCCCAACAGCGCGGCCTTTGTTAGGGCCATGCGCGATGCGGCGCGCGATGCGGGTATCCGGCTGTTCGATATCGACGACCCCGACCAGGGCATCAGCCATCTCGTCGCGGCCGAGCAGGGCATCGCGTTACCCGGACTCACCATGGTCTGTCCCGACTCGCACACCTGCACACTGGGCGCACTGGGGATGCTGGCCTGGGGTCTGGGCACAAGCGACTGCGAGCACGTGCTCGCGACCGAGACGTTGCGTGTCCGGGTGCCCAAGACGATGCAGGTCTGGTGCTCGGGGCGGCTGCCTGAAGGCGTCACCGCCAAGGACCTCGTGCTCACACTGATCGGTCGCTACGGTGCGGGCGGCGGTGCCGGCTACCACCTCGAGTACGCAGGCCCCGCCGTGCAGGCGCTGGGCATGGCGGGTCGATTTACACTCTGCAATATGGCCGTTGAGTTTTCGGCCTTCAGCGGTGCTGTGGGCGTTGATGCGACTACGATCGACTACCTGCGTGACCGCGATCTCGCGCCTGCGGTTACGCCCGTCCAGGAACGGCAATGGCTGGACTGGGCGAGTGATGCCCATGCCGCGTTCGACCGCCGCATCGAGATCGACTGCAACGCGCTGTCCCCCATGGTCACCTGGGGCACGAGCCCGGCGCAGGTGCTTCCGCTGGGTGCGCCGGTGCCCGACAATGCGGATTCCCGCGCGCTGCACTACATGGGGCTCGAACGCGGCAAGCCCGTGGCCGACCTGCCCATCGACGCCGCTTACATCGGCTCGTGCACGAACGCACGCCTCGACGACTTGCGTGCCGCAGCCGAGATCGTGCGCGGCCGGCGCGTGCCCGGAGGGATCACGGCACTCGTGGTGCCGGGCTCTACGCGCGTCCGCCGCGCTGCCGAAGCCGAAGGGCTGCACGAGATCTTCGAGGCGGCCGGCTTCGAATGGCGCGAGTCCGGTTGCGGGCTCTGCTTTTATGCGGGCGGTGAGGGCTTCGCGCCGGGTAGCCGCGTGATCTCGACCACCAACCGCAACTTCCAGGGCCGGCAGGGGCCCGGCGTTCGCACGCACCTGGCCAGCCCGCAAACGGTGGCCGCGAGTGCCGTCAGTGGCCGGATTCGGGGCGCCCTCGGCCTGGCAGAGGCGGCGTAGTGGAGCCTTTCATTCGCCACGAGGGCATCGCGGCACCCCTGCCCATTGATAACGTCGACACCGACGCCATCATCCCCTCCCGCGAAATGTCGCGCGTGTCGCGCCGCGGACTCGGTCGGGCGCTGTTCGCCAACTGGCGCTACCTGGCGCCCTATGACCCGACACCGGACCCCGACTTTGTGCTCAACCAGCCGCCATTCGATGCGGCCACCCTGCTCGTGGCCGGCAGCAACTTCGGTTGTGGGTCGTCACGGGAGCACGCCGTCTGGTCGCTGGCCGACTTTGGTATCCGCGTCATCATCGCGCCCTCATTCGGCGCCATCTTCGAGTCCAACTGCTGGGGCAACGGCATCTTGCCGCTTCGGTTGCGCGCCGACGTCGTGGCGCAACTGCTAACGGCGACGGCTAAAGGTCTGTTCGCCGTCGACCTTGAGGCGTGCACGCTCGCGGCACCGGGCCTCGAGACACTGCACCTCGAGGTGCCGGCGCGTCGCCGCTCGGACCTCATGGCTGGCGCCGATGCCATTGACCAGACCCTGGCCGAACACGCGGCCATTGCCACGGCGCGAGCGCGTCGCAATTCCCTCATTCCCTGGGCTGTTCCCAAGATTGGAGACACACCGTGAAATTACTAACAACGTTTGCCCTGTTGCTTATTGCCGCCGTCCCCGCGATGGCCGAGCTCGACCCCAACGACCCCGCCGACGCGATGACGATCTCGCGCAAGGTCGCCTGCTCGACGATCGACGGCGAGGCCATCACCTACGCTTGGTACGGGAACCTCTGGGTGCGCCGCGCGGGCGAACGCGACAAGCTCCTGTTCCGCATTGAGGGCATGAACGTGCGCACCTGCAGCACGGTCTCAGACCCCGAGCGGGGCTCGGGCTACAAGCTCGTGTCGCGCGAGATCATGCTCTACAAAGACCCCAAGACGGACAAAGTGCTCACGACCTGGGAAAACCCCTGGACGGGCAAGACCAACACGGTCATGCATGTCGCCAATGACCCCGTGAACTTCGCGCAGTACGAAGTCGGGCGCAGCGGACAGCCCGCGCGCTGGGGCGGTGTCGTCGAAGGCGACCTGTTCCGCCAGACCAACACGGTGCCGCTGTTCTACACGAACCCGCTGGGTGGTGAGTTCCAGAAGGAAGTGGGCGGCACCTACCACGCCACCGAGATGTTCAACTTCTTCGGTGACGCGGGTGCGCTGCTCGACCCCGACACGACGACGGTCATGCCGCACGTCGGTTGGGTACGCATGTCAACCTGGCTGCCCTGGATGGAAATGAACGGGCGCGACGGGCTGCTCTACGTGCACGCCTCGGGTCGCAAGCTTGAGAGCTGGAACGACCTCTCCGACACGATGAAGGCCGAGATCCGAAAACACTACCCCGACTACGTGGCTCCCCCGCCGGTTGATGATGACCGTCGCAACGAGACGAGCTGGATCTACTACAAGCGTATCCAGTCGGGCGAACGCGAGCTGCCTGACCGCGACTGAACCTGAAGGTGTCGGTCCGGCGCTGCGCCGGGCCGACCCGCTGCGGTATCCTTCGCCTCCCGTTTCCCTGGGTGACTGGTCGTGACTGATACCAACCGGCTGTTCGAGCTGCTGCCATTTCTCGAGCCGCTCGCCAAGTGGCACCCGACGCTGCCGTCATTCGTCGTGCTGGCAGCGTTACTTCTCATTGCGGTCGCGGCGCACTTCATCGCGAGAACCATCTTCGTGCGCATCGCTCGCGCCCTGTCACGCCGGACCCAAACGGTCTGGGATAACGCCCTTATCGATCGCGGTGTCATCGGTCGTGTGGTTCAGCTGCTGCCCGCGATGATCGTCTATATCGGGCTCGATTTCGTACCAGGCCTGGGCGATGACATCGCGACGTTGCTGCGCAACCTGACCCAGGGCTACATGATCCTCGTGCTGACGAGTGCGATTACGCGCGCGCTCAGCGTCGGCAATGCCATGTATGCGCGACACGCCGCGGCCGAACACCGTTCCATCAAAGGCTTCGTGCAGCTCATCCAGCTGGGTCTCTGGCTGCTCGCGACCATTCTTGTCGTGTCCGTGCTCATCAACCGCTCGCCGCTGCTGCTGCTGTCGGGCTTTGGTGCGATGACGGCGATCATCCTGCTCGTGTTCCGCGACACTTTGCTATCGCTGGTGGCGAGCATCCAGCTGACGGCGCAGGACATGGTGCGCATCGGTGACTGGATTGAAATGCCCCAGTTCGGTGCCGACGGTGACGTTATCGATATCCAGTTGCACACCGTGCAGGTGCAAAACTGGGACAAGACCATCACCACCATTCCGACCTATGCGCTCATTGGGAATAGCTTCAAGAACTGGCGGGGCATGACGCGGGCCGGGGCGCGTCGCATCAAGCGGGCGATCTATCTGGATGTGTCTTCGATCGGCTTCCTGGCCCCGGACGACGTTGATCGACTGCATCGCTTCAAGCTGTTAGGCGAGTACCTCGACGACAAACTTATGGAGATCGGCGAGGCGGGCGAGGATGCGCTCGTGAACCGTCGGCGACTCACGAACCTCGGCACGTTTCGCGCCTATGTGGTTCGCTACCTGCAGCAGCACCCGGGCATTGCCCAGCACCTGACGCTCATGGCGCGCCAATTGCAGCCAGGTCCCGAAGGTCTGCCGCTGGAAATCTACTGCTTCACGAACACGACGGCGTGGACGGATTACGAGGGCATCCAGTCAGACGTGTTCGACCACCTGCTCGCGATCGTTCCGGAGTTTGGGCTGAAGCTCTACCAGAAGCCGGCGGGAACAGATCTTACGCGTGCGCTGATGCCTTAACGGCGACGCGATGCGAGGCCGAGCGCGCCCGGATTCATTCGGCCATCGGGATCGACAGCGGCCTTGATGCCTTCGACAGCGGCGCGCGTCGGTGCGTTCATGCCGTCGAGGTAGGGGTAGTATTTGCCAAGCTGGAAGTGTGTCGCGCCACACTCGTGCAGCGCTGTCGTGAGGTCGTCACGAATCTGCGCCACGCGGGCGCGCGCGGTTTCGTTGGCCGGAAAGTCTGTGAGCTTGGCGCGGTACTGCGGGTCGAGAAACCGCTTGTGAATCGTCATCTGCTCGTCGGGCCAGTACAGGCAGGGCTCGACGAGAATGGCCGAGGTCGCGATCGCGCACATGAGCACACCCGTGTCGATGTCCAGGCTGTTGAGTGCGTCGCGGTGTCGGTCAAAAACGGCCTCCGCCGCCCCGAACGCATCTGCCGCGCGACTCATGGCAAAGATGCCGTGCACAGGCGCCCAGCGTTCGCCGCCCGGACCCAGCAATGAGTTCACGTTTGCGAACGGGTCGGCGCGCATGACGCGGGGCATCGTCGCTTCAACTTCGCTGCCACCGTCCTCGCAGATTCCCCGAACGGCCGCGAGCTTCTCTTCGGCGGCTTCGGCCGTGCGCGCATCGAGCGTCACGTGCATCGAGAAGTCGAGGTCCTTCAGGAACGAGCGCCCTGCGGCCACGATCTTCGCGCCGGCCTTGAGACCTTTGGCCAGCGAGCCTGCGCCCTTGATCACGCGCCCCAGTGACTTCACGTCTTCGGTCATGCTCGAGCGCTTGAGCCGGATGCCCTGCAGGCCCGGGTCGAAGCCGAAGCACTCGCTCACGAGGTCTTCGCGTGCGATCTCGCACATGGCGCGCATCATGGCGTCGAAGGTCTTGAAGCCAAACGATGCGTGGCGCGTTTCAGGCAGCAGGCGCTTGATGGGCAATGTGGCGCGCACCTTGATGCCCAGTGCTCCGCAGTCGCCTGTAAACAAGCCGGTCAGGTCCGGTCCGAGGTGTCGGTAGAACGGGCTTGCGTGCTGGTTGGCGGCCGAGCCGGTGGTCACGAGGCTGCCGTCGGCGAGCAGCACGTCGAGTGACTGCACGTTGTCGGCCGCCGAGCCGTGCTGCCCCGAACCCAGGAACACGCTGCCCTGAGACAGGGCGCCGCCAACGGTAGCGCGCAAACCCGAGAGCGGACCCCAGTAAGGCGTGCGCACGCCGTGAGGCTCGAGTGCAGCCGCGAGCGCGCGCCAGGTGCAGCCGGCCTCGACCGTGACGTACATGTCTTGGGTGTTGATCTCGACGATTCGGTCGAGTGCGCCGGTATCGACGAGCAGCGCCGAATCGTCCTGGGCCAGGAAGCCGTCGGTGTAGCTCATGCCCCCGCCACGGGGAATCACGGGCACCGCAAACTGTGCGGCGACACGGAGCGCCGCCTGCAGCGTGTCGACGTTCGCAGGTCGGATAATGGCCGCGACGGTCGCGCCCTTGCGGAACACGTCCTGCGAGAAAAACTCACGTTCGGCGTCATCGGTGATGACGCTGTCTGCGCCGACCGCGTCCGACAACGCATCGACGAAGGCCTGGGGTGTTGCGGGTTCCGCCTGCATAACCGTGCTCCCTAGAGTGCGGGCTTGATGACGCCAACGGCGGCGGCGCCGATGAGGCACGCCCAGATTACGATGACGAACGGCCGCGTGCGGCGCAAGCTCGTGTCGATGGCCTGTTCGATGTCGGGCGTCGAGCCTTCGGTCGCGAGACGCCCGAAGGCAGCGCCGAAGGGTGCGAACAGTTTGCGAATCATCAGGCCGCAACTGATGGCCAGCGCGAATAACAAGAGCTTGATGCCCACCCATGCACCGGTGATGGGGCCCGTTTCACGAAGGGCCGAGATGCCTAGTACGACGAGCGTCGCGATCACGAGGATGCGGATCAGTGCGTCAATCGCCGCAAGCGCCGCCGCATGCGTGGCTTCGACGCGCCAGAGCAACACGAGCCAGAGTGCGGCGAAGGCCCACACGGTGTATACCAGCAGGGCTGGCCATTGCGCGAGGCTGAGTGAGGTGACCAGGGTCAGGCTCACGGGCAGCATGAGGATCAGGCAGACGCGCGGAATGCGGTCGAGCCAGACCAGAATGCCCGCCGCGGTTTGCCGTGCGGCCAGTGGCTGCTTCGGGTCGCCGACGACGTAGCTCGAATAGAAGACGCCCAGGTCGCCGCCCAGCCAGTAGGCGAACAACAAGAGGTGGGCGATGAGTGCGATTGTGTAGCCGCTCATGCGCCGTCCTCGATCACCACGAGTTCCTTGCCGAAATTTTCGCCGCGCATGAGCCTGCAAAACGCTTCGGGTGCTGCGGCCAGGCCATCGTTTCGGGTTTCGCGGTATTGAATGCGCCCGTCGCGAACCCAGGGTGCTGCGACCGTCGCGAAGTGGTCCCAGAGGTCGTAGTGGTCGTAGACCACCAGGCCGCGCATCGTGGCGCGCGCACCGATCACGGGGCCCAGGTTGGGACCGGGCGGCGGCGTGCTCGTGTTGTACTGCGTGATCAGTCCGCAGAGCACAATGCGTGCACCCAGCGCGAGGCGCGTGAGCACGGCCGCCAGCGTGTCCGCGCCCACGTTATCGAAATAGACGTCAATGCCATCGGGGCACTGCGTGCCCAGGGCCTCGGCGAGGTTTTCGGTTTTGTAGTTGATGCAGGCATCGAAGCCCGCCTGCTCAACGACCCAGCGGCACTTCTCTTCGCTGCCCGCGATGCCGACGGCACGACAGCCGTGCAGGCGCGCGATCTGACCGACCATGCTGCCGACGGGCCCGCTGGCCGCGGACACCACAACGGTGTCGCCGGGCCGTGGCTCGCCCAGACGTGTTAGTCCGGCGTAGGCCGTGAGCCCCGGCATCCCCAAGATGCCGACACGAAGACCCAGGAGGTCAGCGTCGGACGGGACCTTGCGCGCCGTGGCGGCGGGCACCAATGCCACCTGCTGCCAGCCGCCGTCGCACACCACGTGGTCGCCGGGCTCGAAGCCGGGTGCGCCCGACTCGATAATCTCGGCCACGGTGTTGCCGGGCATCGTGTCGCCAGGCTCAACGCGGGTCGCGTAAATCTGGCGGCCGCTGATGACACCGCGCAGAAACGGGTCCAGCGAGAGGTAGCGATTGCGGACCAGCAAGTGGCCCGGTGCGAGCGCCGGCGTGGGTCCCGTGGTCAGCTCGAAATCGTCGACGGTCGGTACGCCGTCAGGGAAGCGCGCGAGTGCTACGCGAGTCTGCTGCGCACTCATGCTGCGGTGTGTCCGGCGTCGAAGATCGGGTCGAATTCGGGTGCGGACAACACGCTGCTCCGTCGGCTCAGGGAGCGCCGGATATTATCATAATGTTATAGATTTAGGACAACTTAGCGGATGTAGTCCGAGAGCAGAATCAGGCGCCCGTCGTCGCCTTTGCGCTGGCGTCGGAGGTAGCCCAGCAGGTCGTCGTAAGGCATCGGCCGCGCGAACAGGTAACCCTGTGCGAAGTCGGCGCCGATCTCCTGCAGGTACTCGAGCTGTTCCTGGTGTTCGACGCCTTCGGCCGTCACGGGCAGGCCAATGTTGTGGCACATCTCCGTGATCGCCTGGGCTACCACGCGTTGGTTCTGGCCGGCTGAGATGCCATCGATGAACTCGCTGTGGATTTTGATGCCGCTTACGGGCAACACGTCGATGTGCTTGAGCGTGGCGATGCGTGTGCCGAAGTCGTCGATCCAGATGGGCACGCCCAGCTCACGCAGCCGGCGCGCACCGACCGATGCGTGCTCGAGATGGCGCATGACGTTCTTCTCACGCACCTCGATGCGCAGGTGCTCGCCATCAAGCTGGTAGTAGTCGAGCCGCTCTGCGATGTGCTCAAGGATGGCCGGTTTGCGCAGGTGCAGCGACGCGATGTTGGCGCTGCCCGCAAGATGCGCGAATCCTTCGTCGTGGAGCTGTGACAGGTCGTGCAGCAACTGGCTCACGACAAACTGGTCGAGGTGTTCGATCTGACCCGACTGCTCGGCGATCTGCACGAAGCGAGACGGTTGCACGTAACCGAGCACGGGATGGTGCCAGCGGCACAGCGCTTCAACGGCAACCACAGCGCCGTCGGTCACGCGAACAATCGGCTGATAGGCAAGCGTTAAATCGTTGGCGTTGAGCACGTCGCGCAGATCGGCCTCGAGCGAGAGCTGGCGCGTGGCCGTGCCGTCCATGCTGCGGTCGTACACGCAGAAGGTGTTGCGGCCCGCTTCCTTGGCGCGGTACATCGCGCGGTCGGCGTTGCGCAGCAAGACGTTGAGGTCATCGCCGTCGCGTGGGCAGAACGTGATCCCGATGCTCGCGCCGATCGAGAACGCCTGGGCCTGCACCTCGATCGGTTCGGCCAGTGTCTCAATAACGGCGGCCGCGAGCTGCTCGCCGCGCGCGGGCTCCGTGACACCGCGCGCCAGAACGGTGAACTCATCACCGCCCAGCCGGGCCAGCGTCAGCTCACCATCGTAATCCAGACCTGCCGTCTGCAGTCGCTCACTGAGGCGGTTTGCCACGATGGTCAGGAACTCATCGCCGGCCTCGTGGCCCAGCGTGTCGTTGACCTGCTTGAACTGGTCGAGGTCGATGAACAGCACGCCGAAGCCGCGGCCGCCCACGCGTATGCGCTCGACTTCCTCGCGCAGCAGGCGTTTGAACTGCGCGCGATTGGGCAGACGCGTCAGGCTGTCGTGGTAGGCGAGGTAGTCGACTTCGCCCGCGGAGAGGCGCAGGTCGCGGCTCATGGCATCCAGGCTTGCGGCGAGCATGCCGATCTCGTCCCCACGTTCCATGGCGGGCGGGGCATCGCGGCGGCCGCGGCCCACTTCACGCGCGTAGTCTGCGAGCTGGCGGATGGGGGTGGCAAAGCGGCGTGAGATCACGGCGGCCAGCAGCAGCCCCGCCAGCAGCAGGACCAGCACGTAGATCGCCATCGACGTCATCATGTCGCGCGTGCGCGCGGCCATGAGGTCACCGAGCTGGGTTTTCATACGCTCGCCCTGCACGAGCGCCGGTGTCAGTGAGACGCCAATATGCACCGCGCCCAGTTGCTCACCGCCCAGCGATACGGGCGCCGAAACCCGTGCCAGGGGCGCTTCCGTGTCGCCAACATCAAGCCAGCGTGCCTGCTGCCCGAAGCTCTCGATGGTCAGGCTGCCGTCGTGTAGGATGCGGCCCTCGGTGTCGGTCACGACGGCGTACTCGATACCGTCGCTCGCGGAGGCTTCGACGAGCATGTCGCGCAGGCTGCGCATGTCGAGCGCGTAGAGCGGGTTGACGGCGCGTTCGGCGAGTCCGTCGGCAAGGCGTTGGCCGTTTTCGACGAGCTGCGACTCGATCCGACTTGCGAGTTCGCCACCGCTTTGTTCGCGGATTTCAGCGCTCGTGTCCTTGATCTTGTTCAGGAACAGCGCGCCCAGCAGCACAATGACCACCAGGATCGTGCCGTTGATCAACAGCGCGTAGCGTTGCGTCAGTGACAGGCGAAGACCACTCACGGGAACTGCTCCCGGAAACCCGGCAGCGCCTCGCGAATACGCGACAGGGTGTCGATATCTGTATCGGACAGGGCGTCAAAGCGCGCCGTGCCCTCGAAGGCGTTGAGAACCTGTAACGCTGCGGCGTCTTCATGCATGGCGAACAGCGCCTCGCGCAAAGCATCGGCCACGTCAGCGTCTAGCCCGCCGCGAACCACCTCCACGGCGCGCGGCATCGGTTCCGATACGGCGATGATGCGGAAGCGTTCAATGAAGGCGGGTGGCACGGTCTCGGCGTCGCGCCAGTTGCTCTCGCTAAGCACGCCGACGTCGACAATACCCTTATCGACCCAGACGGCCGTGTTGTACTCGGCGCCCGAGAACACGTAGCCCGAGCTGCCCGGTGGCGGTGCTTCGCGCGGCGATGCCATGGCGTGCAGCGTGAGGCCCTGCTCGCCCAGCATCACGGCCGGGGCAAAAAACGCTGAGGTTGAGTTGCGGTGTTCGAAGGCGACCGTGCGTCCCGCCAAATCGTCCAGCGTCTCGATGTCGCTGTCATTGTGGGCGAAGAACAGGCTGCGGTATTCGGCTGTGCCGTCTTTCCAGCGCCGGGCAAGAAACTCTGCCCCTGCGCGCTCAACAAGGTGCACGGCTCCGAAGGCCGTTTCGCTGATCCAGTCGATGCGGCCGTCGCGCATGAGATTCAGCATCTGACTGCGGTCGGGCACGATGACGATCTCGACGCTTTCGATGCCCGTGGGCGCCAGCGCAGCCGCGACGTAGTCGGCAATCGGTTTGAGCGCGGCGTAGTGCTCGTTCGGATCGTCGTGCACGGCGCCCAGCACGAGCACGCGGGGCGCGGCCGTGGCGCTGGTCGCACACAGCAGGAGCAGCACCGCGATGATCTGACGCAGTTGTTTCGCCAACTCTGGGCCCATGGATCCTTCCCTCCCCGCGCGCATAATCTCACAGCACTGCGGCGAATTCGCCACGTGAGTCACAGTTTTGTCGTGGTTGCCGCGGACGCCGTATGATTGTGGTCCAAAGAGCACACGGAGCCGGTTATGAGCGAACCCCTCGATCCCCGCGTTGTCGCGCTGTACGACGACTACTGCCACGGCCAGATCAGTCGGCGCGAATTCTTCAAGCGCGCGACCGCGCTCGGGGTCGTAGTGGCGGCGACCGCCATGCTGCCGCGCTACGCCGAGGCCGCCCTCATCTCGTTCACCGACGACCGCATTCGCCCGCGTTACGTCGACTACGATTCACCGGGCGGCAACTCGGGCAGAATGCGGGGTTACCTCGTCGCGCCCGCGGGCGAGGGGCCATTCCCGCCCGTGCTCGTGATCCACGAGAACCGCGGGCTTAATCCGCACATCGAAGACGTTGCGCGCCGTTTTGCCGTCGAGGGATTTCTGGCCCTGGCGCCTGATGGACTGGCACCTGCAGGCGGTTACCCGGGCAACGATGATGACGGGCGCCAGATGCAGCGCGCGCTCGACCGCGCCAAGCTGCGCGAAGACATGTTTAACAGCGCCAACTGGCTTGCGCAGCACGAGCTTGCGGGCGACAAGCTGGGCGTGACGGGCTTTTGTTGGGGTGGTTCGACGACGAACTACCTGGCCGCGCGTATGGGCGACGGTGTCACGGCGGCGGTTCCGTTTTACGGTTCCGGACTCAAGCCCGAAGACGTGCCCGGCGTGAGCGCCGCGGTGATGGTGCAGTCCGCCGAAAACGACCCGCGCATCAACAAGCAATGGCCCGAGTTCGAGGCTGCGCTCAAAGCCAACGACGTCGACTACGTGCGCCACCTGTACCCGGGCACCAACCACGGCTTCCACAACAACTCGACGACGCGCTACGACGAGCCCGCCGCCAAGCTCGCCTGGCAGCGGACCGTCGACTTTTTCCGCGAGAAGCTCTGAGGGCTAGATGACGCCCGCGTCGGTCAGCGACTGAATCCGGGCACGCTGGGCCTCGACGAAGTGGCTGCGCTCGGGAACGATGACGCGGCCCGACGGATCGAGCAGCGCATTGCGGCCCGCATCGTCACCGTAGGTTTCGGTAAACAGCGCCGGGCGTTGCCGTGCCAGCATGTTCTGCATGCCCGGGCGTTGACGCCAGCGCCGTGAGGCGGCGAGATCAATCTCGGCGTGCGCCACCATCGTTTCTCCGTAGCCGGCTTCTGCAAGGACGGTGCCCTGGTGGTCGACGATCTTGGACATGCCATCCGTCGAGTTGGCGGGAATCGGTGTCCCCACAATCGCGGCCGAGTTGGCTGACACGAGCCAGCAGTTGTTTTCGAAGGCTCGCGCGCGCTTGGCGATGTCCTTGGGCGTGAGCGCCGGACTGCCCACCTCGCTCGTTGAGTGCAAAAACACTTCAGCCCCGCGCATCGCGAAGGTGCGCGCGAGCTCGGGGTAGAGAATCTCCTCTGACGCGATGGCGGCGAGCCGGCCGAGCTCGGTGTCCGCGACCGGGAACACACCGTCGAGGCTGTAGTGTTCCAGGTACTTGTCCCAGACGTCCCAGGGGCTCGGTGCAAACATCGACAAGAGGCGGCGGTAGCGCAGCACGACATTGCCGTTCGACGCAATGATAAAGCTCGCCTGGAAGTAGAGCCCGGGGAAGTGCGGGTCCGTCTCGTAGACGTTGCCCGCGATGTGCACGTTCGTGTCGCTGGCGATGCGTCCCAGCGCCTCGTACTCCTCGCCGTCGGGCGCGAGTGCCGCAAGCTGTGACCAGGCACCCAGCGGCTCACCCATGGGAAACCCCGACAGGAAATATTCCGGCAACACGACCAGCGCGAGGTCCGGACCGATGAACGCCTTGCTGGCCGCGATCTCGCCGCGAATGCGCGCGATGCTCGCGTGAATGCGTTCGCGCGCCGCGTCGATGGTCAGCCCATTGACGGCGTCGCAACGTGACTGCAGCGCCAGCGCGCGGTAGTGGCTCAGGGGCTCGCTCATAACGGTCTCGCGTTCGTGTTCTTGCTGCGCAATGATAGCGTCAGACCCGTTGCACGGGGGACGTGCCGATGAAACTGATCCGCTGCGCGACGCTCAGCGTCGCCGATGTGGCCGCGGCCAGCGCGCGCTATTGTCGGTGGCTCGACTACCGCGAAGTGGAATCGGGTGCGGTGCCGGGACCGCTGGCGGCGTCCTGGGGCGCACCCGGTGCTGCGGGGCAGCGCTATGTCGTGCTGCAGCCCGCCAGCGGTCGCGACGTCTTTCTTCGTTTCGTCGAAAGCCCGCCGCATCCCGACTATGAGCCGCTCAGAAGCTACGGCTGGAATGCCATCGAGATCTGCGTCGACGACGTGCTGGCTGTCGATGCGCGCATGCAGGAATCTCCGTTCGAGATCATCGGGCCGCCCCGTGAACTCGACGGCATGCCCGCGATTTTTCCAATGCAGGTGCGCGGGCCTGATGGCGAGACCGTCTACCTGACACAAATCCGCGATAACCTGCCCGAATACGATTTGCCGCGTGCGCAGTCGCTCATCGACTGCCTGTTCATCTTGGTCGCGGGCTGCTCGGACCTCGATGCGTCACTGGCCTGGGTGGCCGAGCACCTGCACCTCGATGCGGGTCGCAGCATGGCCATCGTCTACACGATGATCGCCAACGCTTACGGCTTGCCCGAGTCCGAGCCGCACGCGCTCGCGACGATGACGCACGAACGTGATGTCTTTCTTGAGCTCGACCAGTATCCCGATGCGGCGATCACACGGCCACAGCACGAGGGTCACCTTGTGCCTGGTGTTGCGCTTGGGAGTTTCATTCATCCCGAGTTCGATCGGGTGAACAGAAGCTGTGCGGACCTCTGGATCACGGAACCAGTTGTCTACGACTCCTGCGTCTACGGCGGGCGGGCGGCGGCGACGGTGGCCGCGCCCGACGGGACGCGCTACGAGGTCATTGACTGGCGATAGCGGGCGGGTCGTCCTCAGGTGGGTACTCTCGGTACCTACCCAAGGCGAGCAAAGGCACGGTAAACAGGGGCGTTGCGAGCAGTGCAATTCCGAGGATGAAGTCGTAGTCGCCGAACCTGTCCGCAGAGAAGCCGTAGAGTCCGGGCGCAAATCCCGCACCTAGCGCAAAGACGACATAGATGACGCCATAGATCGACGAGTACGCCTTTAAACCGAAGTAACGAGAAACGAGGAACGCCAGCAGGTCATACTCAACGCCTGCCGCAAAACCGAGGCTGATGTTTGCCAGTGCGATGGTGTAGAAACCTGGATCATCGAGCCGAAGCAAATAACAAAACACCATCGGCAGCGACAGGATGACCATGGACACCAACGGCGCCCAGATCTTGTCGATGAGATAGCCACCGATCAGTCGGCCGAAGAACACCGCAAAAGGCACGATGCTGCCGAGCGTAATCGCCTCAGCGCGCGTAAATTCCTTGCTCATCATGATGTCGACGATGCCGGGAATCGGCCCCGCGATAACAAACGAAATCGGCAAGAACGCATAGATTAATAGCCAGAGACGCCAGTCACGAAAGGCCTCCGAGAGTGTCAGGCCGCCAGGCATCAGCGTGACCGGCGTACTTCTCTCTCGCTTAAGTGCTGCGACTTTGTCCTGTACGCGTTCGTCATCAACATCGAAGAACAAAAAGTAAACGATTGGGAATGCGATCAGCATGGGTACTGCGCCAAGGCAAACGTAAGCCCAGCGCCATCCCACGAGCGGAATAAGCCAACCCACAAGCTTGATCGCAGCCCAGCCAGCCAAGCCTGTTCCGATCAGCGCGCATCCCAGCGCAAGTCCGCGGCAGTCATGAAACCACCGATTCACCGCACGCGTGAACGTAATCGGCAACGTGCCGATCCCGAGAATGGCCAGCAAACCCCACAGGGTGAGGTATAGCGGATAGGAACCGTTATTGAGCGCCATAGCCATGAGCCCAATCGAGAGCCCGGGGATCGCCAGCAAGACAACGCGGCGAACACCAAAACGGTCCGCCAAATTTCCGATTGTCGGTGCCAGGGGCACTGCACAAAGCGTGAACACCGTGAGTCCCAGCAGGACCATACCGCGTGACCAGCCAAACTCCGCTGTGTAGGAAATCTGGAAAACGCCGATGGTGTAGAACGGCAGCGGAGACATGCCAAGCGCGATACCGACAGCAGACGCCACGACCACCTTCCAGCCGTACTTGAACTCCAGGTAACGGCTACCGCTCGTCGCTTCCGTCATGCTCTATCCCCAGTGTCGGTGCCGTTCGTTTCGGCAAGTGCTCTTAGGCGCGCTCGGTCTGTTTTTTCCGCCTTCGTTCGCGGCAAGGCCTTAAGCCAATGCCACGCCTCAGGCTGCTTGTAGGGCGCCAGATGCGTCCGGCAGTGTGCCTGAAGATCGGCTTCGGTGACATCGCCGACCACGAACGCGTGCACGGCTTCGCCGCGCTCTTGTGTCGCTACACCCACCACGGCCACCTCATGCACGGCGGGCAGCTCGGCGATCTGGTATTCGATCTCTGCCGGATAAATGTTGATGCCGCCGCGCACGATCACGTCCTTGCTGCGTCCCGCCAGACGCAGGTAGCCGTCGGCGTCGCGACTGGCGAGATCGCCCGGGTAGAACCAGCCGTCGTTCTCGGTCACGTGGCCCGCGGCGTCAATGGTACGCATCGTGACGCCGGGCCCGCGGTAGCGGAGCCGACCCACCGTGCCGGGTGTCACCCTATGCTCGGCCTCATTGACGATTTCGACCTCGACGCCATGCGCGGCCCGCCCCACGGAGTCCGCATGCGTCGCGACATCAACGGCGTCGAGAACCGAGATGCCGCCGCCTTCGCTTGAGGCGTAGTAGCCCGTGAGTCCGTTACTGATTGTGTTGCAAAACCGTCGTGCCTCATCAGCGGCCATGGGCTCCCCGGAAACGATAAGACGGCGCAGGCATGGCAGCAGCGGCGCCCCCGGGTTGCCCGCGGGCAGCCGGCGCAGCAGTGTGGGCACCAGGAAGGTCGCCGTCGCGGCATTGGCCTGCAGTGCCTCGGCCAGCGCTGCGGGCGCCATGGGCGGCGGCAGCAACACGAGCGTGCCGCCCGCAGCCAGCGTCGACATGGCGAACGATCGCCCAGCGCCGAAACACAAGGGCGTGGCGAGCGCAAAACGGTCGGCGCCGCTGAGCCCGAGGCTGCGCCACTGCGTCACGAAGCGTTCGCGCATCTGGTTGTGGGTCACCAGCGCGCCCTTGGGCTCGCCCGTCGATCCCGAGGACAGCGAGACGAGCCAGTCGTTGTCGCCGCCGCGCGCAAGCTGCGTCAGGTCGGCTTCGGGAAGTGCGTCGGGAATGGCGATGCGGCCTTCGGCGTTGCAGGGCGATACGATGCGATGCGCCCCAAAGGCGGTAGCAAGCCGGTCCTGCTCAGACACCGTCGCGCGATGATCAACGGGTACGAGCACGGCACCCACGGCCGCGATGGCGAAGTGCAGCAAGACATGGTCGATGGTCTCGGGTAACGCGACGCCGATACGGGTGCCGCGCGTGATGCCCTGCGTGTCGAGCCAGCCGGCAAGTGCTGCGATGCGCTGCCAGGCGCTCGCATAGTCTAGGGCGGTGTCGCCGAGCTCGAGCGCCCGGTGTGCGGGTTGGTGATGCGCCTGGACGCGGACGAGGGCGGCGAGATTGTCGCTCACAAGCCAGTGTCGTCGGGGAGGCCGTAGACGTCGATGGCGTTACCGCGCAGAAAGCGCTCCAGTGATTCCGGGCGCAGCCCGAGTGCATCAATCTCGCTGCGCGTGCGCTCGAAGTCGAGCACGGGGAAATCGGTGCCGAACAGGCATTTGTTGCGGCCAAACGTGTTGAGGTAGTGCACAACCGACTCGGGCCAGTACTTGGGGCTGTGCGCGTCGCAGCCGATGAACACGTTGTCGTGCTTCCAGGACATCGCGATCATCTCCTCGTGCCAGGGGATGCCGACGTGAATGCCGATGAGCTTGAGTTCCGGGAAGTCGCAGGCCACAGCGTCGAGCGTGTGCGGTTTACCGACGCTTACCGTGCGGTGCTCGGGCGAGTAAATCATCGACTGCCCGACCTGCATCTGGATCGGCACGCCGAGTTCGGCGCACTTCGCGTAGAAGGGGTAGTACTTTCGGTGGTCGGGCGCGAGCTCGTACCAGTGCGGGTAGAGGTGCGCGCCGATGAAGCCGAGTTCGCGCACCGCGTGCTCAAGCTCGCGGACCCCGTCCATTCCCGTGTAGGGATCGATGCCGATGAGCCCCGAGAATCGTGTCGGGTGTGCAGCCACGGCGCGCGCCACGATCTCGGGTGGCATGTGGTAGCAGCCCGGCAAACCGACGCGCCCGCTCTTGGCGGCGATGAGAAAGCCATGGCCGATGCCGCCCGCGTCCATGCGCGCGACCATGTCGTCGAGCGTCAGGCCAGGCATCAGCGCGTTCTGCGCTTTCATCTTGCCGACGAAAAAGTCGTCACCCCAGTCGGGGCGCACCGAGAGCGCTTCTTCGGTCCAGATGTTGACGACGGCGTCGATGGCCCGGATGGGCGCCGTAGTGTCGCTCATGCCCGTGTCCCCCCGCAGTGCACGATCAGGCTGTTTGTTTGAGTTGGTGGAAGCCCAGTGGCAGTCCCGCGTCGGGTGTGAAGCCGTAGATGGGTTCGTCGGGCAGCGCCTCGCGCAGGATTTCGCGCACGCCCAGCAGCGCGTCGAGGTCGATGCCCGTCGAAACGCCCATCGCCTCGAACATAAAGACGAGGTCCTCGGTCACGATGTTGCCGCTGGCGCCCGGCGCGAACGGGCAACCGCCCAGGCCGCCCATGGACGCATCAAACGTGGTCAGCCCGCTCTCGAATGCGGCAAGGGCATTGGCGAGCCCGAGCCCGCGCGTGTTGTGCAGGTGAATCCCCGTGAGGTGTTCGTTGCCGACGACGCCACGCACAACCTTGATGAGGTGGCGCACCGCGGCCGGGTCGGCGTAACCCGTCGTGTCCGAGAGGCCGACTTCGTCGCAGCCGCAGGCCATGAGCGTCTCAGCGATCGACAGGATCTTCGACTCGGGGATCGCGCCCTCGAGCGTGCAGCCAAACGCAGTCGACAAGCTGCCCTCGAGCTGCGGGCGTTCGCGCTCCGGCGCGGCGTCGATGGCGGCGCGAATGCTGCGCACCTCCTCGAACATCTGCGCGTGCGTGCGACGCACGTTCTTCAAGCTGTGCGTTTCTGAGACCGACAACGGCACGGTCATCTTGTCGACGCCTGCGGCCAGTGCATTCTGCGCGCCGCGCAGGTTGGGGACGAGCACGGCCACGTCGACACCCGCGATGGTATTGGTGTGGGCCACGACCTCGGCCGTGTCGGCAAGCTGCGGCAGGATCTTGGCGGGCACAAATGATCCCACTTCGATTTCGGGGATGCCGCAGTTGGCCAGCGCCGAAATCCAGCGCCGCTTGGCCTCGGTGGGCATGATGCTCGATGCATTTTGCAGACCGTCTCGGGGTCCGACTTCGCTGATCAGCACGTCTGCGGTGTGCGACTGGGTCACGGGGTTCGCCTCCATAGTTGTTATAATGTTATAACAAATGCGCTGTGCGGTCAGGCAGCGGGTTCGCGGGTCGCGAGCCTGGAATCGATGAGGAGTGACAACGTGGTGCGAGCCCGATGAGTGACGACAACCTGCCCCTCGCGGGCATCCAGGTGGTCGAGCTCTCGCACATGGTCATGGGGCCCTCGATCGGCCTGATCCTCGCCGATCTGGGTGCCGACGTCATCAAGGTCGAGCCGCCTGGTGGTGACAAGACGCGCCGACTGCGCGGTTCGGGTGCTGGCTATTTCACCATGTACAACCGCAACAAGCGCAGCATCTGCGTCGACGTGAAGTCGGCAGAAGGGCTCGAGATCGTGCGCACCATGGCCGGCAAGGCGGACGTGCTCGTGGAGAATTTCCGCTGCGGCACCATGGACCGGCTCGGTTTGTCTTATGACGCGATGTCGGCAGACAACGCGCGACTCGTTTACTGCTCGGCACGAGGTTTCCTGTCGGGTCCTTACGCTCACCGCACGGCACTCGACGAAGTGGCGCAGATGATGGGTGGGCTGGCCTACATGACGGGGCCACCGGGCCGACCGCTGCGTGCGGGCGCCTCGGTCATCGATGTCACGGGCGGCATGTTCGGTGTGATCGCCGTGCTCGCGGCCCTGCAGCAACGCGAACGCACGGGTCGGGGTCAGCACGTGACCAGTGCGCTCTTTGAGACGACGGCATTCCTGGTCGGCCAGCATATGGCGCAGCTGGCCGTGACGGGTGAGCCCGCGCGACCCATGCCCGTGCGCATTTCGGCCTGGGCCATTTACGACATTTTCGATGCCGCTGATGGCGAACAGGTTTTTGTAGCCGTCGTCAGTGACGGTCAGTGGCCGAAATTCTGTAACGCGTTCGGTCTCGAAGACCTGGCGGCCGATGACGGTCTGGCAGAAAACGCCGCGCGCGTGGCTGCCCGCGAGCGCATCCTGCCGCGCGTGCGTGAGGTGTTCGCGGGTCTGACGCAGGCCGAACTCATGTCGCGGCTTGAGGCGGTAGGCTTACCCTATGCGCCCGTCGCGCGGCCCGAGGACCTATTTGAAGACCCCCATCTCAGCGAGAGTGGTGGGCTCGTCGACGTAACAGTGCCCGAAGGCGATGCGACGCGGTTGCCTGCCTTGCCGCTTGAGATGGGACAGGGTCGTCCCGGAGTCCGGCGCGATGTGCCTACCGTGGGCGCCCACACCGATGCCGTGCTCGCGGAACTCGGTTACGACGCCGCGCGCATCGCGGCGTTGCGCGAGGCCGGCGTTACGGGCTGAGACTCAGTCGTCCCGGGGCCGTGCCTGGTTGGCGTAGGCGCGAATCTCATCGGCGTCCTGCCAGATCACGCCGCCCATCCAATGCCCGGCCGAGGCCGTGAGTTCGCGCTTCTCGATGACGCCGTAAAGGCCGCACGTGAAGTAGGGGTCGCCGCCGACGATCGCCTCGGCCGCCTCGGCCGAGTCTGCCGCGACCAGAAAGAAACTGCCGGCCAGTTTGTCCTCACCAATGTCGCGCAAGGGCCCGGCGATGAGGTAGTCGTCGACGTGCTTCTCGACATACTCGAGGTGCCCATCGAGATGCTCGGCGCGAGCCGCTTCCATGCCCGGCGCATCCGTGGCGATGATCATGAACACGCGCTTCTCGAGCCGCGGTACGGTTTTGCAGTAAGTGGCCATCGAAATACCTCAGCCAAATGGGGCGACGCCGATCCAGGCCGCATGAACCCAGACTGCGAAGCCGACGTCTGCGGTGCGCCCGCCGACGCCGGCGACGCCGTCATTGAACCCGGAAACTGGTGCCTGGGGCCGCTCGCGTTCGACATGATGCTTCATGCGATAAGCGTACTCACGAAGGCGCCCCGGCATCGGCCTGGTAGCGCTTGCCGTACAGCAGTGTCACGTTATAGCGCCGCGACTCAAAGGCGTCGTGAAAGGTAATGTCGTCAGTCCGGTGGAACAGGTTCGAGTTGAAGATCGCGATGCGGTTGCAACGATGCGGGATGCGTACGGGGTCGTTCACGGCATCACCCAGATGCTGCAGCATGGCATCCGTGTCGTTGTTGAACGTCGCGAAGTCCCATTCGAGCGGTGCCGCCTTGCGGTAGATGAGCAGGCCGCCGGTTTCGGGATTGGCGATGGACTCGTTGGGTGCAATCCAGAAGTTGCAATTCACGAGTGCAGCGTCTGCGTGCATGCCGATGCCCGTGAGTCTGGGGCCGTACTTGTAGGCCCAGGCCTGTGTCAGCGGCAGCTTGCCGAAGATGCCGGGCAGTGCGTCGGCCAGCGCGTGTGCGATGCCGATGGTCAGCGGGTTGGCGAAGCCGTCTGTGAGATAGGCGCCCAGGTAGTTCTTGCGCAGGTCATACCAGATCGTTGCGTCGCGGCAGAAGTCCTGCAGTGCGGCGAGCACGTCGGGCGCGAGGAAATCGTCGACCACCACGTGCTGCGGTGTCGAGCCGTTCCAGGCCAGCTCGATGGCGGCTGCATCGAGGTCCGGATTGATGACGGGGCCCGCTGGCAGCGTGGCGTCAGGCAGGTACAGCGTGCGGTTGTGGTAACGCTCGATGAGCTGCCAGTGCGGCTTCCAGTGGTGGCGCGGATGGCGGCGGTGAAACACCTCGTCGTTGTCGCCGTCACCGAGATCGTCGAGCGCGCGGTCGAGAGCCGGAATAAGGTCATTGAGTCCTTCGGCGAGCAGGCCACGCGCATCGAGCGCCGCAAGTTGCTCGCGCTGCATGCGCAGCATAAACCGGGACAGGACGTCTTCGGTTTCCGGCAGTTCGGGCAGCCCCTGTGCGTCCGCAGCGCCGACCGGACCACGGCGCATCTCGCGCAGCGCATCGAATCCGGCCAGCGCCAACCCGGACTCGCGGTCGGCGAGCTGGCACATGGCCAGGTTCGCGCGCGCCTCCTGGTTGTCACCGTTTAGGGCCACAGCCTTTTCGTAGGCCTTGCGCGCGGCGGACCAGTCGCCGGACTGCTCGTGCAACACGCCGAGGTTGAACTGCACGCGGTCGTTGTTGGGCTGCACGCCTGCGGCCTGGCGCATGATACGAATCGCATCGCGGAAGCGTCGGCTTGCCTGGTAGCACTGCGCGAGAATGGCGAGGCACTCGAAGCCGCGCGGGTCCGCGCCGTGGCCGCGTTCGGCGAAGTGCTCGGCGATATCGCCGCGCCCGGCAGCCATGGCGAACTGGGCCAGGCCCGTCAGCGCCGGGTAGTTGCCGGGGTCGCGGTCGACGACCTGCTGCAGCACGAGCATGGCCTGCTGTTGCTGGCCTGCGCGTGACAGCTGGGCCGCCCGGGACAAGAGCGCTGCCGTCTCGGCAGCCTGTGCATCGGTGGTTTCGGACATGCGCGCGATTATGCCAGTGCCCCCTGGTGTTGCCCACGCGCGACGGCCTGCTCGCCCAGATAATGCTGCGTCGCAGCACGTGTGGCGTGGTGGCAACACCGTCATCGCGCTTGTTCGTGCACCTATTGTTATAGCATTATGGCATTCGGTTGCCGTCGTCCGTGTCCGGCACCGACCCACTCGCTATGCCGCCACACGCAAGACCCGAGGGTGACTTCATGACCGAACCGAGACTCCATCGCCAACTGCCCATTGCGCTCGCCATCGTGCTTACCGTTACGCTGGGTGCCCAGGATGCCGCCGCCCAGCTTGACGAAATCACCGTCACCGCCGAGCGCCGCGAAGCATCGATTCAGGACGTGCCCGTAGCCGTCAGTGCCTACAACGAAGAGTTGCTCGAGAATTTCCAGATCCAGGAAACCCTCGACCTCATTAACGTGGTCCCGAACCTGTTCGGCGGCAACAATACGGGGCTGGGCACGGCCAACATGTACTACATCCGAGGCCAGGGTAACGACGAGTCCATTGCGACGTTCGACCCGCCCGTGGGCACCTACATCGACGGTATCTACGTGTCTCGCCAAAACGCGAACAACTTCGCGCTGTTTGATGTCGATCGCATCGAGGTGCTGCGTGGTCCGCAGGGCACGCTGTTCGGTCGCAACACCACCGGGGGTGCGTTCAACATGATCCTGCGCAAGCCCTCGGAGACACAAAGCGGCTTCGCCGAAGTGCAGGTGGGCCGTTTCAATGAACGCATGTTCCGAGGGACCATCGATTTGCCGGCCTCGGACAATGTGCTCACAAAGTTCTCGGCGTTCTACATCGAAAACGACGGCTGGCTGGAAAACAGAAATCCGGCGGTCGGTGGTGACTTCAACGAGAAGGATGCGCTCGGACTGCGCGCCGATGTTCGCGTGCTGGCCGGCGATGACATCGTCTGGGATCTCGCGATCGACTACATCGATGACACCGAGGGCAACGTGCTCGGCCAAATCGACGGCGATGAGCGTGTCAGCACCTCCATTCTTCCAAACGGCTTACCTGCGGGCGGTCTGTTTGGTTTTGTGGCACCGCAGCCCGTTGCCTTCACATCCAAAGGCGCTGATTACGGCAACCAGGTCGAGTCCATCAATGTCGCGTCCAATCTGGGCTTTCCGGTAGCGGGCGGCGATGCCGAATTCATCGTCGGCTACCGCAGCATGGAGCAGAAATTCCTGATTAACTTCCCGCAGCCGCCAAATGACGATTTTTTCTGGATCGACAACGACGGCCAGCATGATCAATTGACCGCGGAGTTGAAGTGGAACGCGCAATTCGCCGACGGCAACGTGGATTTCGTCGGTGGGGTGTTCATTCTCGACGAGGATAACGAGACCGATTTTGCCGACTACCTGTTCGGTGCCTTCGTGCTCGCGGATCGGGTTCTGGATAACACGACCCAGAGTTGGGCGATCTACGGCCAGGCCGATATCGGCATCGGTGAACGCGGCACGCTGACCATCGGCGCCCGGTACACCGACGAAGAGAAGGAAATCGGTTTGAGCGACAACCTGCCAGCGTTGGGTCGTGCGCCTGAAGATCAGCTTACGACGGCCGCGCTTATTAGCGCTGGCGTACCCACGAGCCAAGATGAGCAGATCGTGACGCCGCGTATCGCCTACGCGCATGACTTCCGCGACGGACTCATGGGGTATGTGTCAGCCACACGCGGCTTTAAGTCGGGCGGGTGGAATGCGCGCGGTTCAGCACCGACTGCGTTCCAGCCCTTCGGACCGGAAACCCTTTGGGCCTATGAAGCCGGCATCCGCGGTGACTTTCTCAACGACACCTTGCGCATCAACGCAACTGCGTTTCTGACGGACCTCGAAGACCTGCAAACCACGTCGGCCACGCCGTCGGGTGCCTTCCTGACCACAAACGCGGGCGGTCTTGACGCGACAGGGCTCGAAATTGAGGCGACCTGGGTGCCTTCGGCGAACTGGGATGTCTTCTTTGCTGCCGGCTTCCAGAATGTGGAATACACGGACCTGCCCAGCGGTTGCGTTACGCCCAACACGGACTTCGCAGCCTTCGATATCAACTGCAATGTCGCCGACCCCAAACGCTCGCCTGACTTGACCTACACGCTCGGTACGACCGTTTCGATTCCGCTGGCGTCGATGGGTGCCACGCTTCAGCCGACGGCGCTGATGCGCTACATCGGAGATAACGTTGTGGGTACGCGTCAGCTGGGTGAGAACGACGCCGAAGTGATCGTGAACGCAGGTGTTGCGCTTATCGATGATGATGGACAGTGGCGCCTGACTGCGGAGTGCAACAACTGCTCTGACGAGGAATACACTACGTCCTTCCTGTTCACGCCGTACTGGACGCCGCCCATGACCTGGTCGCTGCGCTTCCGTTGGAACTACGGCGGACGTTAATCGACGCTGATCAGAATGACGGCCCGCAGCCTCGCGCTGTGGGCCGTTTTTCTTTGGAGACCCCAATGAAACGACTACTCACCATTGCGCTCATCGTCGGCTTCGCGGGGGCCGGCTGCGCCGCCGTGATCAACACGGATGCCGACGAGGCTGCCGTGCGCGCGCACGGGCAGACCTGGCTTCAGCACTACAAGGCCGGCGACATCGATGCGCTCATGGCCCTGTATGAAGCCGATGCAATTCTCGCGCTGCACGACCAGCCTATGCGCCGCGGGGTTGACGAGATCCGCGCTTACTTTGAGCCTGGCATGGGTCAGTCTGAGATCGAGTTCGAGCTCGACATCGAGCACATCGAGGTCTACGGCGACCAGGCCTGGATCGTTAGCAAGTACTGGCTGCGCGCGACGGCAAAGTCATCGGGCTATGTCTACGAAGACGCGGGCCGCTCGATGCTCATCTACCGACGCGGCAGCGACGGCGAGTGGCGTATCGCGGCCGATCTCGACAACAATACGCCCGACGTGTCCATGGAGTCGATGCCGGGCGGTTAGCCGGTGCGCCAGTGCCGGTCCTTGAGGATTTCGCGAGCGGCGTTGTAGCCGGGGATCCCGGTCACGCCGCCACCTGGGTGCGCGCCCGACCCGCAAAGGTAAAGCCCGGCCACGGGTAGTCGGTAGTCGGCTGCGCCGATGACGGGGCGCGCGCTGTAGAGCTGGTTGAGTGCCAGTGCGCCGTGGAAGATGTCGCCGCCGGTCAGCCCCAGCATGCGTTCGAGGTCAGCCGGCGACAGCGCCTTGTAGCCGAGCACGCTGTCGGCGAAGCCCGGCGCAAACGTGTCGACGGTGGAAATCATGTGCTGCGCGACGGTGTCACGCGCGTCGTCCCAGTCCTGGCCGTTTGGGAGCTCGGGTGCGACATGCTGACAGAACAGGCTTGCAACATGCTTGCCCTTGGGCGCCAGCGAATCATCGAGCGTGCTGGGTACGAGCATCTCGACGATCGGCTCTCGCGACCAGCCTTCGGTGCGCGCATCGGAGTAGGCGCGTTCCATGTACTCGAGCGTGGGCGCCATGATGATGCCGGCCGACAAATGCGATCCGGCGCCGGGTCGGCTGGGGAATTCGGGCGCGCGGTCGAGCGCGACGTTCATGCGAAACGTGCCGGAGCCATAGCGCGTGCGCGACACGCGCTTCAGGAAAGTCTCAGGCAGATCGCCGGGCGCCATGAGTTCCAGGCAGAGCCGCTTTGGCGTGACGTTTGCCGCAATCACGGGCGCACGCAATGTGGTGCCATCGGAGAGCGTGACGCCGACGACACGACCGTCTTCGACCACCACGCGGGACACCGCACTCGCGCAACGGATGTCGGCGCCCGCGGTTGTCGCGGCCATGGCCATGGCGTCGGAGATCGCGCCCATGCCACCCATGGCGTGGCCCCAGGCACCTGCGACGCCGTTTACATCGCCAAAGACGTGGTGCAGCAAGACGTAGGCGCTGCCACCGGCGAACGGTGACGCGAAGTTGCCGACGACGGCGTCGAAGCCAAACAGCGCTTTGATGTGCGGGTTTTCGAACCAGCCGTCCAGGACGTCGGCGGCACTGGCAGTGAACAACGACAACACGGCATCGCGGTCTTCGCCGTCGAGTTTTCGCAGGTCATTCGCAAGACGCCCCGCGCGCCAAAGATCCGCCAGACCGCCGCCGGCGTTGGGCGGCGTCTCCAGGAGTCGCGCGCGCAGCACAGCTGCTGCGCGCTCGAGCCAGGCGTAGTAGTCGGGCAGCACGCGGGCGTCGTGGCGCGAGTGCTGCGCAAACTCCGCCTGCGTCTCCTCGAGGGTCGCCCCCGTCGCCAGCGCCCGCGACTGATCGATTGGCATGAAGTTGCCAATAGGGCGGTTGACGATTTCGAGGCCGTGGTCGTGCAGGCAGAGCTCATCGATGATCTGCGGGTGCAGCAGACTGACTGTGTAGCTCGCGAGCGAATTCCGAAACCCCGGATGGAAGGTCTCGGTGACCGCCGCACCGCCGACGCGCTCACGGGCTTCGAGCACGAGAACGCGACGGCCGGCCTGCGCCAGGTAGGCCGCGCAGGTCAGCCCATTGTGGCCGCCACCCACGATGATGATGTCGTAACGGTCGCCACTCATGTCGTGAGACCCCTATTAAGCGCAGAAATCCTCGATTCGGTCTCGGTTCGGGGGCTCGCTTTTGCGTAAACTTGCAAGTTTTTCAGTATCCTGTGGGCGCACACGGAATGGTGCCATGGGCGTCCCACCGGCGATATATGGATTCAGGCGATAAACCAAAACTGGTTCCCGTGTCTCCGCAGCGATTGCAGGTGGGCATGTACGTGGTCGAGCTCGATCGGCCATGGCACGAGACGCCGTTTCCGTTTCAGGGTTTCGAGGTCAAGAGCGCGGGCCAGATCGATGCGCTCGCGCGGCATTGCAGCACGGTCTTTATCGATCCGCACCATGTGAGCGCGGCCGTCACAGGCCGGGCCAGGATTGATGCGAACGGTGACGCCTCCCTGCTCGAGGCGCCTTCGGCTACGGCCGCGCTTGAGGCGGGGCGTGTGCGCCTGTTCACGATGCTCGCCAAGGGCCCCGTTCACGAGTACGGCAAGCCGACGAATCTGAAGCGCGAGTCCGCCAAGGCCGTCGAGGCGTTCGACGAATCGCGCCGGCGCTATCGCAAGCTCGTCAGTGCACTCAAGGCCGTGAAGCCCGTGCGTGCGGCGCACTGCCGTAACGTCGTGGAGCCGATTGCAGTCAGCGTCATGCGAAATCCCGATGCGTTGTCCTGGTTGAGCTTCGTCTACAAGAACGACCCGCAGCCCAACGACCGGTCGCTGACGACGGCGGTCTGGGCGTCCGTGTTTGCGCGCTACCTGAAGCTCGGTCCCAATGTCCTGCTCGATATCGCCTCGGGCGCCATGCTGCTCGACATCGGGCTCATGAAAGTGCCGGCCACCGTGCGCAACCATGCGGGGCGATACGACGCGCGTCAGCGCATGGCCATGCAGACTCATGTGCGCCTCGGTGAGCAGTACCTGCGCGAGATCGCCGAAATCACGCCGCGCGTGAAACAGATGCAGAGCCAGCACCATGAGCGCCAGGACGGCAGCGGCTATCCGCGCAGTCTCGAAGCGGGCGCCATCGGAGCGTTTGGCGCAGTAGCGGCCGTTATCGACAGCTATGACGCCATGGTGACTGACGCGCCGCACCGCCCGTCCCTGTCTTCGGCCGATGCCATTGGCCGACTCAAGCGGCTGGCCCCACGACGTCTGCCCGAGCTCGTCGTTGACCAGTTCGTGCAGGCGCTGGGTATGTTCCCGAGCGGCAGCCTCGTCGAGCTCAATACAGGCGAGGTGGCGATCGTGAATGCGCAGGACGAAAAGCACCGACTGCGGCCGCGATTGCTCGTCGTGACGGACGCCGAGAAAAATGCACTGCGCTCGGCCAAGCGACTGGCACTGGCCGACGTCAAAGCGGCAGGCCCGGACCCCAGTGCGCGCTGGATCAAGCGCGGGCTGCCCACGGGCAGCTACGGCATCGATCCCTACCAGTACTTCTTCTGATGGCTGACCGAAGCCGTCTGCGCCTGCTGGCCGGGCTCGCGGCGCTGCCTGCGCTCGCCCGAGCTGACGATACCGATACCACACTCGCCATCATGCGCCGCGTGCTCGAAGACGACCTGCCCGGCGCGCTGACGGAAGCCCGTCGCCAGGCGGCGCGAACGGGGCAACCTGTGGCGCGCCAGCTCGTGACGGAGCTCGACGACATGGCGCGCGGCGGTTACGCGACGCAAGGCAATCGGGCGTTCCCGCGCTTTGCCCCGCTTTGGCGGCAGGCGCGCCAGGATTGGGTGGCGTCGCGTTCCCGGCCCGCCGGCAGCATGCCCGACGCGGTCTTGTCACTGGCGGACGATGTCCGGTTTGTGCTCGCCGTTGATCTCAACGAGAGCGTGGCCTGGCTCGTGCCCGGCCCCCCTACGAGCCAGATGTTCCCGTCGGCGTTCTACATTTCATCGGGTGCCAACGGTCCCGGTAAGCGCCGACGTGGCGACGAGCGCACGCCACTGGGCGTGTACTGGGCCGTCGACGAATTCGATACGGCACGACTGCCGGCGCGTTATGGCAGCCGCGTGTTGCCGCTCGATTACCCCAACGCACTGGACCGGCGCCAGCGTCGCTCGGGTGACGGCATCTGGATCCACGGCATCGACCCCGCCAACAACATCCGTCCGCCGCGCGATACCGATGGCTGCATCGCGGTGTCCGAAGACCGCATCGACGCACTGGTCGATCCCGTAGCACGACGCGCCACGCCCGTGGTCATCGGTGCCCCACTCACCTGGCAGGCGTCGGTGGACGCTCGGGCTGCATGGGTGGCCGATCTGGATGCTGCGCTCACAGGCTGGGTCGACAGCGTCCGTTCGCGCGATGCGGCCGGACTGCTGGCGCACTATGAAGCGGGTTTTCGAGATATGGGCCTGACGTCGTCGCAATGGCGCGCGTGGCGCGCGCGTGCACTCGAGACGGCGCCTGAAACCGAGACTCGCCTGAGCTCCGTATCGCACTTCGTGGCGGATCCGTCGAACGGGGTCTTCCTGTCGCGCTGCCGGCAAACGCTGAACGTTGCGGGCGCGGCGCCCGTGACGACCTGGCTCAGACTCTACTGGCAGAAACAAAACGGCCGACTGCGCATCGTGGCGCAGTCGGCCGGTTAAGTCGGCTTGCGGCTCGGCTCAGCGTTCGCTGGCGACGAGTTCGTCGATCACCGCGACCAGTTCGGGCTTGCTGCCCGCCATGCCTTCATCGGTGATGAACTTGCCGTTGACCACGATGGTCGGGACGCTGGCAATGCCGTAGGAACGGTTAATCCGTTCGGCCTGGTTGATTCGCGTTTTGACCCAGGGCGAGGTCCAGGTGTTCTCAAAGTCCTGCTCAGAGACGCCAAAGTTCTCGAGGAACTCGCGAATCGACCGCTCTGAGGTCATGCGCTGGTTTTCGACGTGCATCTTGTCGAAGAACGCCATGTGCACCGCGTCCTTGTTTTCGATGAGGCCGGAACCCGCGAGCGCTTCGATCGTGTAGAACGCTTGTGCGTGGACTTTCAGCACGTCGTTCCACATGGCCGGGACCTTCACGAACGAGGCGTTCTCCGGCTTGTTGTCATCCCAGCGGCGCAGCACCGGCTCAAGGTTGTAGCAGTGGTTGCAGCCGTACCAGAAGACCTCGGCCACCTCGACCGTGGGGCCGCCTTCGACGGTCAGCTTCGCGGGACGGAAGCGCTTGTAGTGCACGCCTTCCTTGAAGCGTTGCGGTACGGCCGGCGTATCGTCGCGCGCCATGCGCAGGGCGCCTTCCTCGGCAACAGCCTCGGGGTCATAGCTGCCGTCGGACTCTTCGACAGCCGCCAGTACGGGGGCTGCTTCTGTTTCTGCGGGCGCCTGCTCGGCGACCGGCGCGTCTGCTGCCGTGTCCGTGACGGGCGCCGCCGTCGTTTCAGGTTCACTGCTGCCGCAGGCAGCGAGTGCGACGGTCAGCGTCGCGGCCAGGAAAACTCGCATTCGTCCCATTCCTCTGTCAGTTCGAGGCTCAGTTGAGCCCCTGCATGTAAGACGACAGTGCTTCGATATCCTCAGGTGTGAGCTTCTGGGCGATCGTCGTCATCTGATTCTGCTCTTCGGTGTTGCTGCGGTTCTCGCCGCCCGTGGCGTATTCGCGCAGGCTCGAAGCCAGGTAAGCCGCATGCTGGCCGCCGACTTTGGGGTAAGGCACACCGGGATTCCCGGCACCTGTCGGCCCATGACAGGCGATACAGGCGGGTAGCCCGCGTTCTTCGTCACCGCCGCGGTACAAACGCTCGCCGCGAGCCAGTGTGTCGGGATTCGACACTTCGCGTGCTGTGGGTGCCTGCGATTCGAAATAGGCGGCGATATCTCGCATGTCCTGTTCGGACAGCATCACTGCCTGCGAGTTCATGAGGATGTTGACGCGCTCGTTGTTCTTGAACCACATGAGCTGCTGCATGATGTAGCGTGAATGCTGCCCGGCGAGGCTCGGCCATACCGGATTCACGCTGATGCCGTTTGCGCCGTGGCAGGCGGCGCAGGTGGTGATTTTCTCAGCGCCGGCTTCGGCGTCGCCATCGGCGAGATTACTGGCGGAAGCCGGTACGCTAACCATCGCCAAGGCTGCCGAAATGGTGGCGAGGCGGGTTAGCCGATTACGTGTCGTGTTCACTTCTGATCCTCGTTGCGGGTGTCCAACATCAGATATCCAAAACCATGTCTCAGGCGTAACGTGGCGCGCACTTCGTCGGCGCGGGCCCCAGGCCCTGCGCTGTCGAAGTTGTGTGGAGTGCGCTAGACCGTAATGTCCGGTATTGAACCGAATCGCCCGTGCTAGACTGGCTAAGCCGAAAAAGTATACACGAAGAGACCTCGATTTCGTGGCACGGACACTACGTTTCTAGTCGATGTCTAACTACCCTGACGCTGCATTTCTGACAAGTGCGGATTCGCTCACACAGTTCGTGGCGGATGCAGGCACTGAGGTCGCATTTGCCGGCCGCTCTAACGCGGGCAAGTCCTCGGCGATCAATGTCATCGTGAACCGCAAGCAGTTCGCGCGGGTTTCCAAGACCCCGGGGCGCACGCAGCTCGTCAATTTTTTCCGCCTGAGCGGCGACAAACGACTCGTCGATCTGCCTGGCTACGGCTACGCCAGGGTGTCGGAGTCCATGCGCAGGCACTGGAAGTCGTTGATGGAAGACTATTTTTCTCAGCGACGCTCGCTTGCAGGCCTGTTTCTCATCGTCGACGTGCGACGCGGTCTCGTGGACTTCGACCTCGTCATGCTCGAATACGCCGAGCAGCTCGGCATTCCCGTGCACCTGTTGCTGACCAAGGCTGACAAGCTCAAACGCGGACAGGCTGCCCGCCAGTTCGAGGAGACCCGGCGTGCGCTCGAGGGCCGCGCCGGGGTACAGCTGTTCTCGTCGCTCAACCGTCAGGGTGTCGACCAGGCCCGGGGCCGGCTCAACGAGATGCTGGGCGGCCACGTCAACACAGGCGATACGCTGGCGTGAATAAAAAAAGGCCCGGTGCGTGGGCGCACCGGGCCAATGTCGCAACCGGTCTTGGGGTAACCGTGTTGCCTGCCCGTTCAGGGAGGGGAAACGGGCGAGCACTGTGGGTACTCAGAGAGTTAGAGTTCGATCCCGCGGCTGAGTTCCCGGTAAGGTGTCGGCAGGCACAGTTGGGGGACGGTGCATGGCCGGGCGAATCACACGCCGAGACTTCTTGAACGGCACGCGCGTGGCCATCGGGGCGTCACTGCTGACGCCCTGGATAGAGGCCTTTGGCCGCGATGCGCCTGATTTCCGCTTGCCTGAAGGCTACTACCCGCCTGCCACGACAGGTCTACAGGGCAGCCACGACGAGGCCTGGCAGGCCATGCATGCGCGCGTGGCCGGCGCAAAAGTTCCCGAGGCAACTATCGAAGCCGACTACGACCTTGTGGTGGTTGGCGGCGGCATCAGTGGTCTTGCCGCGGCCTGGTTCTATCGCCGCGAACACCCTGACGCCCGCGTGCTGGTGCTCGATAATCACGACGACTTCGGCGGCCACGCGAAGCGCAACGAATTTACGGTCGACGGGCAGCGACAGATCGCCTACGGCGGCACCGAGTCCATCGACACGCCGTCGGGTTACAGCCAGGTCTCGAGCGCACTGCTCGAGGACATCGGCGTCGATGTCTCGCGTTTCTACGATTACTTTGACCAGAACCTCTACGACGATCTGGGCCTGAGCTACGGCATCGCGTTCGATGCAGAGACCTACGGCGAACGCCGGCTGGTCACGGGCTACGGCAGTCGGCCCTGGCAGGACTTCGCCGACGAGGCGCCGCTCCACGATGCGGCCAAGGCGGACCTGGTCCGCGCCTTTACCGACGAACGCGATTACCTGCCGGACCTCTCGCGCGAGGAGAAAGTCGCGCTGCTCAGCCGGATCAGTTACCGCGAGTACCTGGCCGACTACGTCGGCGTCGACGAACAGGTGCTGGCGCTCTACCAGCGCTGGGGCATGAGCTTCTGGTGCGTCGGCATGGATGAAATCCCGGCCATCGATATTTTCGACTACGGCGACGGCGGCAGCCTGCCCGGACTCACGTACACCTTGAAGCCCGAAGGCAATCGCGGTGCAGAGCCCTACATCTTTCACTTCCCCGACGGCAACGCGACGATTGCGCGCTTGCTCGTCCGACAGTTGATTCCCGCCGCGCTGCCCGGGTCGACGATGGAAGACAGCGTCCTCGCACAGCTCGACTACACGCAGCTCGACCGGCGCGATGCCGACGTTCAGATTCGTCTCAACAGTACGGTCGTGAATGCTGTGCACGCTGCCGATGAGCGGTCGGTCAAGGTTACCTACGTTCGTCAAGGCGCGAGTCACGCGGTACGCGCCAGACACTGCGTCATGGCCTGCTACAACCGCGCGATTCCCTACCTCTGCCCAGAGCTCCCCGACACGCAAAAGGTTGGTCTGGCCTATAACGTCAAGGTGCCGTTGACCTACACGAAGGTGGCCCTGTTCAACTGGCGCGCCTTTGCCGAGCAGAGCCTCCGCTATGTGTATTTCACGAATGACTTCTACAAGCAGGTCGAGCTCGACTACCCCGTGAGCCTGGGCGGCTACAACTTCGGCTCCGACCCGGACGCGCCCATGACGCTGCACCTCTGTCACGTGCCGTACTTCGCGGATATACAGGGGCCCGAGCAGTGGCGTGCCGGCCGGCGCCAGATGCTGGCGACGCCGTTTGAGACCTACGAGCACCACGTGAGAGATCAGTTGGCGCAGGCGTTGTCGGGCGCGGATTTTGACGCCGATCGCGATATCGAGGCCATCACCGTCAACCGGTGGGCGCATGGCTACGCCTACAGCCCCGATCTGCTTTGGGAACCCGACTACGCCTCAGACGCCGAGAAGCCCTGGGTGATTGGGCGACAGCCTTTTGGACGCATTGCTATCGCTAATTCCGATGCGGGCGCGTCAGCCGACACCAACACGGCGATCGCCGAGGCGCACCGTGCGGTTCAGGAGCTCACGGGCTGAACGACGCGCTAGTGCGCTTCGTCCCAATTCGCGCCCGCAGCCGCGTCGACCTTAAGCGGCACGTCGAGCATTGCCGCACGTGCCATGCGCTCGATGACCTCGGCCATGACAGCGTCCGCCGCTGACTCGGCCACTTCGAGCACGAGCTCATCGTGCACCTGCATGATCAGGCGCGCATCGGTCTTGCCACTCTTGAGCCAGCCGTGCACGTCGATCATGGCGCGCTTAATGATGTCGGCCGCTGAACCCTGCATGGGCGCGTTGATAGCACTGCGTTCCGCGTACTGGCGGCGCTGCGGATTGCGCGCATTGATCTCTGGCAGGTAGAGCCGGCGGCCTTCGATCGTCTCGACGTAACCGTTATCGCGCGCCTGCGTGCGTGTGCGTTCCATGTAGTCGTGCACGCCCGGGTAGCGCTCGAAGTAGCGGTCGACGTAGGCCTGTGCCTCGCCGCGCCCGATCGAAAGCTGCTTGGCGAGCCCAAAAGCAGACATGCCGTAGATGAGTCCGAAGTTGATGGCCTTCGCCGAACGCCGCTGATCCGAGGTGACGTCATCCAGTGCAACCTCAAAGACCTCGGCGGCCGTCGCGCGGTGCACGTCTTCGTCATTGGCGAACGCGCTCAGCAAACCTTCGTCCTGCGACAGGTGCGCCATGATGCGCAGCTCAATCTGCGAGTAGTCGGCGGCGATGAGCCGGTAACCCGCCTCGGGCACAAACGCCTGGCGAATGCGTCGACCTTCAGGCCTGCGGATCGGAATGTTCTGCAGGTTCGGGTCCGACGAAGACAGGCGACCCGTTGCGGCCACGGCCTGGTGGTAGGACGTGTGAATGCGACCGTCCGCTGCGATCAGCGTGGGCAGCTTCTCCGTGTAGGTGCTGCGCAACTTCGACACGCTGCGGAAGTCGAGGATGACCTGTGGCAAGTCGTAGTCGGCGGCCAATTCGACGAGCACGTCTTCCGCCGTTGAGGGCGCACCCTTGGCCGTCTTGCGCAGTACGGGCAGTTCGAGTTCCTCAAACAGAATCTCGCCAAGCTGCTTGGGCGAACCCAGATTGAAGGGGCGACCCGCAAGCTCATGTGCGGCGTCCTGCAGCTCGGCCATCTTTTCACCAAGCTCGTGGCTTTGCATCACGAGCAGGTCGGCGTCAACACGCACCCCGGCTTCCTCCATCTCGAACAACACGGGAACCAGCGGTTGTTCGATGTCGGCGTAGACGGCTTTGAGCGTGGGTTCCTTGTCGAGCGCCTCGATCAGGTGCTCGTGCAGGCGCAACGTGATGTCGGCATCTTCAGCGGCGTAAGGGCCTGCGATCTCGAGGTCGATCTCGTCAAAAGTCTTTTGCTTGGCACCTTTGCCTGCGACGTCTTCGTATTTGATCGTCGATCGGCCCAGATAGAACTGCGCCAGCGAGTCCATATCGTGTCGTGACGCCGTCGAGTTGAGCACGTAGGACGCCAGCATGGAGTCGTGCTGCATGCCCGCAAGCGCGATGTCGTAGCGCGCGAAAATATGCGCGTCGTACTTGAGGTGATGGCCGACCTTGGCCTGCTTCGGGTCCTCGAGAAACGGCTTGAGCCTCGCGAGTACGTGTTCGCGCGTGAGCTGCTCCGGGGCGCCCGAGTAGGCGTGCGCCACCGGGATGTAGCAGGCACTGCCCGTTTCAACGCAAAGGCTGATGCCGACGAGCTCGGCGCTCATGTAGTCGAGGCTGTTGGTCTCCGTGTCGACGGCCACGAGGTCAGCCGTGTCGATGCGCTTGAGCCAAGCGTCGAGTGCCTTGTCGTCGAGCACGATCTCGTAGTCGCCGGCCTCCTCGTCGGTCGCGGCTTCGGGTGCAGCGCCGCCGACGTCTTCGGCTTCCTCGAGCTGGCGGCGTAGCGTATTGAGCTCCCAGCGTGTGTACAGCGCGTGAAGGGCGTCGACGTCGCGCTCTGTCGGTGCGAGCCCGTCGGGCCCTGCGTCGAGCTCGACATCGAGCTTGATGGTGGCGAGTACACGCGACATCTCCAGCTGCTCGATGTGCTCGCGCAGGCTCTCGCCGACCTTGCCTGTGATCTCGTCGGCCTTCTCGATGATCGTGTCGCAGTCGCCATAGGCGTTGAGCCATTTGGCCGCGGTTTTCGCGCCCACCTTGGGTACACCCGGGATGTTGTCAGCCGTGTCGCCGACGAGCCCGAGGTAGTCGATGATCTGTTCGGGCCAGACATCGAACTTGGTCTTCACACCGTCGCGGTCGAGCACTGTGTTGCTCATCGTATTCACGAGCGTGACGTGCTCGTTGACGAGTTGTGCCATGTCCTTGTCGCTCGTGGACACGAGTGTGGCTATGCCCGCCTCGCTTGCTTGCGTCGCGAGCGTGCCGATCACGTCATCGGCTTCAACACCCGGGATACGCAACAGCGGGACGCCCATGGCCTCGACGATGTCGATGATGGGCTGGATCTGGCTGCGCATGTCGTCGGGCATGGGCGGCCGGCTTGCCTTGTAATCGTCGAACAGGTCGTCGCGGAAGGTCTTGCCAGGCGCGTCGAGCACCATGCCGATGTAGTCGGGCTGCTCTTCGCGGATCATCTTGTTGAGCATGTTCAACACGCCGTGCACGGCGCCCGTGGGCTCGCCTTTGGCGGTGGTCAGCGGGGGCAGGGCGTGGAAGGCGCGGAACAGGTAGGCCGAGCCGTCAACGAGCAGGAGTTTCTTCGTCATTGTCTTCGGTCGATGCTTCTTCGGTGGCCGAGGGGCCGGTCTCAGGCGTCGCGCCTCTTGAGCTCGGGACCGACGTCGGTCGCTCGCTGGGCAGGAACAGCTCGCCCGTCTGCCCGCAGCCCGCGATCAGCGCAGCGGCAAGGAGCAGCGCCGCACGCCTCATGCGTCGGGCCGACTGTCGATGATGGCCATGGTGATTCGCGAGATGCAGGTTAGTTTGCCCGCCTCATTGCGCTGCTCGATGCCCCAGACCTGTGTCGTCCGGCCCAGGTGGTGCGGCGTGGCGACTGCCGTCACGCGGCCTTCGCGTGTCGGGCGTACATGATTGGCATTGATGTCCAGACCGACCACGCGGTAGCGCGACGCGTCCACGGTGAGCGCGGCACCGACACTGCCCAGTGTTTCCGCAAGCGCCACGGATGCACCGCCGTGCAGAATGCCGTAGGGCTGATGGGTGCGATTGTCGACGGGCATGCTGCCCGTGAGGCTGTTCTCGTCGATGGCCTCGATGCGAATGTCGAGCGTCTCGACGAGTGTGTTGGCGCTCCAGGCGTTGGCTGCAGCGACATCGGGAAGCGTGTTGTTGTACCAGATCATCTTCGGCACCGCGGATGGGGCCGAAGACTATACCGCGATCACCTCTGGCCCGGTAACGTCACGCGCCGCTGAAGCGCTTGCCCACCTCGCGGTAGGCGTCGCGAAAACTCAGGCCCTGCTCGACGACGAGCCGATTGGCTTCCTCGGCAGCGTGAATGCCCGCCGATAGCGTGATGTTCTCGGGTCGAAACGCCACACCGTCGAGCATGGGTTTCATGATGGCCAGCGTGTCGTCGGCGAGATCAATCGCGCGAAACAGCGGCGCCTTGAGGCGTTGCAGGTCGCGGTGATAACCCGAGGTCAGTTTCTGCGTGATCATGAGGCACTCATCGAGGCAGGCCTGCGCCGTCGCGGGCGCGGCCCGCACGAGTTCAAGCACGTCGGGATTGCGCTTCTGCGGCATGATCGAGCTGCCTGTCGTCAGCGACTCAGGCAGCGCGACATAGGCGAATTCCTGCGTGTAGAACAACAGCAGGTCGGCCGCCAGTCGCGCCGTGTCGCCCAGCATCATCGTGATCTCGAAACACAAGTGGGCCTCAGCCTTGCCACGCGCAAGCTGCACGGCCGTGACCGGCTGCTCTACGCGGTCGAAGCCCAGCGACGTCGCCGTTGCATTGCGATCAATGGGCACGCCGGGCGTGCCGTAGCCCGCGGCGCTGCCCAGCGGTGAGGCGCCCAGACGGTGCTTCACGGCGGATAGCGCCGCAACGTTGTCCTGGAGTCCCGCAGAAAATCCGCCGGCCCAAAGCGCGACACTCGACGGCATCGCCTGCTGCAGGTGCGTGTAGCCGGGCAGCACCGTATCCGATTCGCGGCCCGCGAGATCGGACAGAGCCGTCGTGAGCTCGGTCAGCCGGTGGCCGAGGTCGTCGCAGGCATCGCGCAAGTAGAGCCGTAACGCGGCCAGCACCTGGTCATTGCGAGAGCGACCCAGATGCAGCCGTCCGCCCGCGGCGCCGATGCGCGCCGTCAGACGGGACTCGAGCGCCGTGTGCACGTCCTCTTCCTCAAGCGAGATCGTCCACGCGCCGTCTGCGTGCTCGGCGCCCAGTGCGGCGAGTCCCTGGGTAATGGCGGCGTGGTCTGCGCTTTCGATCAGCCCCTGCGCCTGCAGCATGTCAGCGTGCGCTGTCGAGGCGCGCACGTCGTAGGCCACGAGCCGCTCATCGAGCTTGTGGTCTTCGCCGGCCGTGTAGCGCAGCACGCGGTCGTCGAGGCTCGCGCCCTTGTCCCAGAGCCGGCTCATGGCGTGTCACCGGGTGCCTGCTCGGCGGCCGTCAAGGCGTCAATCGAGTGCACCACGAGCGTGCCCGTGCCCTCGTTGGTGAACACCTCAAGCAGCAGGCTGTCTTCGAGTTTCGACGAGATGATGTGGACGCGCTCGACGCCACCGGCGAGCGCCGCATCGATCGCCGCGGCCTTGGGCAACATGCCGTCCGTGAGCTTGCCGCTGTCCACGAGCTTCTCGAGTCCGGCGCGGTCGATGTAGCTGATCAGCGAGCGCGGGTCGCTGGCGTCCTCGAGGATGCCGGGCGCGCCTGTCGCGAGAATGAGTTTTTCTGCGCCAAGCTCTGCAGCGATGGCCGCAGCGACCGTGTCGGCGTTGATGTTGAGCAGCTCGCCGTCGGGGTCCGCGGACAGCGGACTGACGACGGGCATCAGGCCGTTATCGAGCTGCTTGGCGAGCACCTCGGTGTCGACGCCGTCGATGTCGCCGACGTGGCCGTAGTCCACGAGCCCTTCCTCAGTCTCGACGGGCGGTCGGCGGTGGGCGCGAATGAGGCCCGCATCGACGCCGCTGATCCCAACAGCCGGGATATCGAGGTCGCGGCAGGCAGCCAGGATGCGCGTGTTGATCTGGCCGTTGAGCACCATGGCCGAGACGTTGAGCGATTCGGCGTCGGTGACGCGGCGCCCGGCTACAAACGTCGGGTCGACACCCAGTGCTTTGGCCAGCGCCGTCGACTGCGGGCCGCCGCCGTGTACGAGCACAACGCGGATGCCGACCTGGTGCAGGATACCGACCTGTTCCATGAGTGCGCGGGTACCCGCCGCGTCGGCAAAAATCTCACCGCCCGCTTTCAGGACGAAGGTCTTGCGCTTGTAGAGCCGGATGTAGGGCGCCGCGTGCTTGAGCGCCGACACGACGATGGCGCGTTCGTTGCTCTTCATGTCGCGGATCCCGAGAGCATGCGATGCAGCACAGCCATTTGCGCCAGCATGCGGTTACGGGCTTCGGGGATAACGATGCTGCGCGGGCCGTCGAGGATTTCATCCGCCACGACCACACCGCGTCTTACCGGCAGGCAGTGCATGAAGCGGCAGTCGTCGCGCGCGGGTTCGAACCAGCCTTCGTCAACACACCAGTCCCTGAGCTCAAGGCGTGCCTGGTCCTCGGCGTTGCGTTGGCCGTAGTGCTGGGTCGAAGACCAGCTCTTCGCGTAAATGACGTGGGCGCCTTCCATCGCCTCGGCGCGGTTGTCGCTCTCGCGTACCGAGCCGCCGTTGGCGCTGGCGACGGCCTCAGCCTCGCGCATGATCGGGTCGGGCAGCTCGAAGCCCTCGGGCCGCAGCACCGTGACGTCCATGCCGCGCATGGCGGCCATGTGCAGCGTGCTTGAGGGTACGGCGAGCGGCAGTGCCATGGGGTGGTAGGCCCAGCTCAGCACGAACTTGCCACCTTGTTTGGGCATGTTGAAGTCGTCGAGTGTCTTCCAGTCGGCCAGGCTCTGGCAGGGGTGGCTCATGGCTGATTCCATGTTGATCCAGGGCGTGTCGCCAACGAAGTCGGTCAGTGCAGAGAACGCCGTTTCCTTGATGTCGGTGTCCAGGTCGCGACGTTCTGCAAACGCGCGAATACCGATGGCGTCGCCGTAGGACGCGATGACGGGCACGGCTTCGCGGATGTGTTCGGCGGCGTTGCCGTCCATGACGATGCCGTGGCGCGATTCGAGACCGTGGATCGACATGTCAGGGGAGATCACAAACGCACCACCACCGAGTCGTGTCATTGCGGCCTGGAACGAGGCCAGCGTTCGCAATGACGGACTCAGGAACAGCAGCGACAGCACTTTGCCCTCGAGCGCGCGGGGTTCCGGTTGCTCGTCGAGTCGCCCCGCAAGTTCGAGCAGTTCCGAGATTTCTGCGACCTCAAAGTCGCGCAGGTGATTGAAGGATTGCATCAGTCGATCTCCGCCGGCAATTCTGCGAGCCGGCTTGCCAGGAAGTGAATATCGCGCTCGACAATCGTCAGCGGTGGCAGCAAACGCAGGACATGTGGGTCGCCGCTGGTGCCCGTGAGTATGCCGCGTTCAAGCAGCGCGTCCCGAACTTGTGCCGCCGGCGGCTTGCAGCGCAAACCGAGCAGGAGGCCGCGGCCCTGCACGGCGGTCACGGGGCCCGTAACGCACTGGACACGAACCTGGGCCTCGCGTTCGCGCGCGTTGTCCATGAGTGCGGCGTCCTCGATCGTCTGCAGCACGGCGCTTATTGCTGCGGCTGCGAGCGGCCCGCCACCAAACGTCGTGCCGAGATCGCCCTTGCGGCATTCGGCGGCGACAGCGGCCGTGGTCAGCACGGCGCCGCAGGGGATGCCGCCACCCAGTGACTTGGCGGCTGTGACGAGATCGGGGGTTACGCCCGCGTGCTGGATGGCAAAGGGCAGGCCGCTGCGACCGATGCCACTTTGCACCTCGTCGGCGACAAACAGCGCACCGGATTCCGAGGCGCCCTGCGCCAGTGCCCGCAGGAACTCGGTCGACAGGTCGTAGGCACCCGCGACGCCCTGCACGGGCTCGACGATCACGGCGGCCGTGTTGTCATCGAAGGCGGCGCGCGCGGCGTCAACATCGTCGCGCTTTACGAAGTGCACATCGAACGGCGTATCGGGGAAGGCGTACCAGCGCTTGTGGCTGCCCCAGGTCACCGCGCCGGCCGCCGCCGTGCGGCCGTGGAAGGCGTGCGAGACGGCCACGATGCGTTTGCGACCTGTCACGAGGCAGGCCAGCCGCAGCGCATTCTCGTTGGCTTCGGCGCCCGAGTTGACGAAGAAGGCGTGGGTGAGTGCGTCGGGGGCGAAGTCGACGAGCCGCCTGGCCGCCTCGGCGCGCACGTCCATGGCGATCGCGTTCGATTGAAACGGCAGCCGACCAAGCTGCGCCGTCACAGCCTGAATGAGTGCCGGATGGTCGTAACCCAGCACGGCCACGGCGTGGCCGCCGTATAGGTCGAGCACCTTGCGGCCCTCGGCGTCGAAGAGCCAGGCGCCCCGTCCCTCAACGGGCTCAAACGGCAGCTGTGCGTAGACGGGGAGCGTGTAGCGCAGCTCTTCGTCGTGAGCGCTCATCAGGTCCACCCCGCTGCGCTTTGCATGAGGCCTGTCGCTTCGTCGAGCCCCAGCAGTCGGTTCATCCACTGCACCGCGCCACCCGCGGCGCCCTTGACGAGGTTGTCGATCACCACGGTGACGCAGACGGTGTCGTTCGCTGTTGCGAGCCCCAGCTGCGCAAAGTTGCTGCCGACAACAGACTTGAGCCGTGGCATACCGTCAACGACACGGATGAACGGCGCGCCAGCGTAATAGCCTGCGAATGCATCGTGCAGGGATGCCTCGTTGCACGCGGCGGTCGCGGGCGCGACCACCGTCATGTGAATGCCGCGCGCGAACGGTCCCGAGTGCGGCACGAAATGCAGCGCGGGTGTTGTACCCGTCGCGGCCGCGACGTGCGCTACGACTTCGGGCGCGTGGCGGTGCGACAGCGGCTTGTAGGCAAACAGGTTGGCGTGGCGCTCGGGCAGGTGCGTGGTTGCGGTGGGCACCTTGCCTGAACCCGTAGCGCCCGTGATGCCTGTGGCCACGAGATTGGGTTCTGCGAGCCCGTGCTTGAGCAGCGGCACGATGGCGAGCTGCATTGCTGTGGCGAAGCACCCGGGGTGGCCGACATGCTGCGCGGGCGTCTCGGCCAGGTGTTCGGGCACGGCGCTCACAAACTGTGGCAGCCGCTCGGGCGCACCGTGCGCGTGACCGTAGACGGCCGCGTAGGCGTCGGCATCGGCGTAGCGAAAGTCGGCCGAGGCGTCGACGACGTGCACGGCCGTGCCCGCAGCCTCGGCGGCGTCGAGTGTTGCTGCGATGGTCGCCGCCGCGGCGCCGTGCGGTGCGGCCGAGAACACCGCTGCCGATTCGAGTCCGGCCAGGGTCGCCATCGCGTCGTCGGTCGATACGAAGTTCGAATCGATGTGGCTCGCGAGGTGCGGGAATTGGTCAGCGATCGCGCCCCCGGCCTGGCGGTCCGAGGTGGCGGCTTGCAGCTCTAGTGCGGCGTGCCCGGCGATGAGCCGCAACAGTTCACCGCCCACGTAGCCCGTGGCGCCAAGCACGATGCAGGGCGTGCGCTTAGTCATCGCTGACACCTCCGTCACCTGCGAGCGACGCGTACACGGCATCGCCCAGTGCGAGGCCGCTCGTGAGCGCGTTGCGTGCCGTGACGCCCATCTGCTGTTCGATGAGGTCGACGCCCACGGCGTTGTCCGTGGCCGGGCCCGTGACCACGGCAGGTTCAATGTCGTAGGTCTCGCGCAGGATGCGTACACCGCCCCAGGCGGCAACAGGATCGTTGGCGCAAAGCACCACGCTGGTCAGGTTCGGTCGGATCTCATCGTCGGCGAGGATCGCGTCAACGCCGTAAGTGCCCAGCAGGCCGTCACCAAGCTCCATGACGATGACGTCGGGTTTGTCGGCGGCCAGGGCTGCGAGCAGCGCGCGCGTGAGCGCCGGGCCGTTGTCACTGGTCGTCGTCATAATGCCGAAGTCCGAAAACAGCATGGAGGTGCGTGCGCCGGCGTCTTCCATCGCGAGAATATCGCGCCGCAGTGAGACGCCCGTGGCCTTGCAGGCCGCGACCGATAAACCGTGCGCGCGCAGCCGGCTCACGATGGCACAGGCTGCGGCGGTCTTGCCCGCATCCATGCAGGTGCCGGCAAGCGCCACAACGGGTACACCGTTCAGGTCGAGCGTGTCGATCTCGGGCAGCGCATCGCTACCCGCGCGCGCCGGGACGCCGATACGTTCACCGAGGTAAGGGAAATCGAGCACCATGCCCAGCACCTTGCAGTCGAACGGGTCGCCGAGCTCGGCATTGACTGACTCGCAGCAGCCGAGCACGCCGCCGATGTTGAGCAGTTGCAGCGTGTCGCCGGGCGCGAGCGATTCGGGCATGTGGCCCGAGTAGCCAAACAGGGCTTTGCGGTGCCCCAGCGCGCCCACGACGATGTCGCCGCGTTTCACCACGGCCATGCGACCGCTCGTGAGTTCGAGCGTGTTGTAACGGCTTTTGTTGTTGAGCACCTCGACGGCGACGAGCACGCCTTCTTCGCAGACGATGTCGTCGGAGAGCCGCAGCTCGCGGCCCAGGTTCTGTGCTGCCGCCAGCGAGGCCACCTTGTCGACCTGTGTCGAGCGGATCGTGTTCATGACGCCGCCCCGCTCTTGCCGGCTCGTTGCTGCAGGATGCCGGGCAGTGACAGTACACGCGCGTAGCCGCGCGCATCTGCGGGCGTCCATTCGCCGGCCGCTTCGCCGTAAACGCCGCGCGTGGCGGCCAGCAGCGAATAGGGCGAGTCGAGACCTTCAATGAAGACGCTGCCCGGCTGCAGGCGCACCTGCACCGTACCCGAGACGCGCTGCTGCGCGCTGTCGAAGAGCGCCTCGATATCGCGGCAGGCCGGGTCGAGGTGGCGTCCCTCGTGCACGAAGTCGCCGTAGTTCGCCGCGACCGCGTCCTTGATCCGTTGCTGCGCCGCGCTCAACACGAGTTTCTCAAGCTCGCGGTGCGCGACGATGAGGACTTCGGCGGCGGGTGCTTCAAAGGCCACGCGGCCCTTAGTGCCCAGGATGGTGTCGCCCAGGTGAATCCCGCGACCGATGCCGAAGCGCGCGGCGCGTTGTTCGAGCGCCTCGATGAGGGCAATGGGTTCGATTGTTGCGCCATCGATGCTGACAGGCACGCCCGCCTCGAAACCCAGCGTGAGCGTTTCGGCGGGCAGCGGTGCCTCAAGCGCGCCCGGCGAGAGCACCCAGGCCGACTCGGGTATGCAGCCCTGGCTCGTGAGCGTTTCCTGGCCGCCGATCGTCACGCCCCAAAGGCCGCGGTTGATCGAGTAGTCACCCCCCGCAGGTGGCAACGGCAAGTTGTCCTTCTCCAGGTAGGCGATCTGGTCGGCGCGCGCCCAGCTGTTGTCACGTACGGGCGCCAGGACTTCGGCGTTGGGTGCCAAAGCAGCGAGTGCCACTTCGAAACGCACCTGGTCGTTGCCTGCAGCCGTGCAGCCGTGGGCGATGCGGGTCGCGCCACGGGCGTTGGCCACTTCAGCCATGGCGGCGGCCTGCACGCCGCGTTCGGCGCCGACGCACAACGGGTAGAGCTGGCCGCGCCGCACGTTGCCCGCGACGAGGTGGCGCAGCACGCTGTCGAAGAAGCGGCTGCGCGCGTCGACGAGGTGGTGCTCGGCGGCACCCAGCTCCAGCGCGCGGCGCTCGAGGTCTTCGGCGGTCGCCGCATCGATGCCGCCTGTGTCGATCGTGATCGTGATGACGGGTGCTTCATGAGTCTCGCGCAGCCAGGGAATGCAGAACGAGGTGTCGAGACCGCCCGAGTAGGCGAGCAGGATGGGTGCGTTGTCAGTCATTGGGGGTTACTCCCGCCCCAGTCGGCGAGGCGCCGCTGCAAGCGCCGATTGGCGGCCGCACCGGAGGTGGCAATAAAAATGGTGTCGTCGCCGGACAGTGTGCCGACGATCTCGGGCCAGCCGCTGCGGTCGAGCTCAACGGCGACGCGCTGGGCGGCGCCGATGGCGGTCTTGACCACGAGCAGGTGGTTGCCCGCGGTTGCTGTGCCGCGCACAAAGCCCCCGCTTTCGCCTGTCGGCGACGCAGCTGCGGCATCGTCGAGGCGGTAGCCCTCGGGGTCCTTGATGACGTTCATTTCGCGCAGGTCACGGCTCACGCTCGACTGCGTGACCAGGTGCCCCAGCGACTCGAGCTGCTGCGCGAGCTCGGCCTGGGTGCGAATGGTGCGCTTTCGAAGCAGGCGCCGGATCACGGCGCGGCGTGCTTCCTGCTGATTGGTTTCGGGCGGCATGGCGAATCCTCTATTTGCGCATAAAGTAATATTGATGCGCATAATAATGCAAGCCCAAATGCGCTATGCTGCGCGCGCCGCTAACCTTGGAGCCCCCCAATGTCGGAACCCGTCGTCATCGAAACGGACGCATCGCCAGATGCCGCCATCATCTTGCTGCATGGTCTGGGTGCTGACGGGCACGACTTTGAACCCATCGTGTCGGAGATGCGATTGCCGGCAGAGGCCCGCTGGCGCTTCGTGTTCCCGCACGCGCCGCACCAACCCGTGACGATCAACGGCGGCATGTCGATGCCGTCCTGGTACGACATTCTCGGACTCGACAGGAACTCTCAGGTCGACGAGGCGGGCATTCGCGCGAGTGTCGCGTTCCTGCGTGGCCTGATCGCCGAGCAGCAAGCCGCCGGCGTCGCGCGCGAGCGCATCGTCGTGGCGGGCTTTTCGCAGGGGGGCGCCGTGGCGTTGTTCTCCACGCTGACGGATGCGTCGCCCGTGGCGGGTGTGTTGGCACTGTCGACCTATCTGCCGCTCTCGGACACCGTGGCTCGCGAGCACGCCAGTCATGGTGATGTCTTGCCGATCCTCATGGTGCACGGGGAGTACGACCCTGTGCTGCCGCTGGCGCTCGCGAGTCAGTCGCGGGATGCGATCGAGGCCATGGGCTACACGGTGCAGTGGCAGACCTATCCCATGCCGCACAGCGTGTGCGCTGAAGAAATCGTGCTCATGCGGCAGTGGTTGCTTGAGCGCCTGCCGATCTAGCGCGTCAGCGAGAAGGTCTCTTCGAAGGCGTCGCCGGGTGCGCCGCCCGGGGCAAAGTGCTGTTCGTGGACGCGCACGTCGCCGGCATGGCTCAAGGTCAGCACGGTCGAGCAGCGCGTGCCGTAGTGCTCGCCCACGATAAAGGGCGCTGAAAGCTGTCGGCGCAGCTCGATGGGCAGGTGTGTGTCGGGCAGCCGCGCATCGGGTGCCGGTCGTGTGTCCTGCAGCAATGATGCGAACGCATCGGGCGTCGGGTCACCCGCTTCGAGCTGGCGCCGCATGTGATCCCGGGCCAGCTCGGCCTTGGGCCAGGGCGTGTCGAGCACCGCATTGCTGAGCGCGTAGGTGCCCGCCTCGAGCGCGCCGCCGCGCGTGCTGCGATTCGAAAAGTAGTGCAGCTCGTCGCTATCGCCAAACAGAAGGTTAAAGCCAGCATAGGCCGACTCGGTGTCTTCAAGGCGTTTAATAAAGTGCGCCGCCGACAGGCCGTCCGTGAGCCACATCGAGACGAGTTCGCCGCGGCTGCGCGGCGCAGGGTCGCCAGGCGGCTCGCGGTAGTTCGTCACCACGGAAAAGCGACCGTCCTCATTGACGCCAAGCCAGGTGCCTCCGGCAACAAGGTCACGCCCCGCAAGTACTCGGGGCGTGCCGGGCCACCAGCCCAGCGGCGCGGCCGGGCGGTCGAATCGCTCGTCGCGGTTTGCGGCGACGACGAGCGCGTAGTCGGGATGCTGTTGCCAGCCCACCGTTACGAGGCACATGCGGTTTTCTGTCTCCTTAACGACAACGCGGCGCCGGCTCGCGCCGACGCCGCGCCCGCTGCCGAGGCTTAGCCCTGCTTGCTGAGCAGGTCGCGAATCTCGGTCAGCAGTTTTTCTTCGGCAGAAGGCTCGGGCGGCTTGGCGGGCGCCTCTTCTTCCTGCTTCTGCATTTTGTTCATGCCCTTGACGACCAGGAAGATCGCGAACGCCACGATGATGAAGTTGATGACGGCGTTGATGAACACGCCGAGCTTGATCGCCGCAGCCTCGGGATCGTCACTCAGCGGGATGATGATATCGCTGAAGTCGATGCCACTCATCACGACGCCGATGGGCGGCATGATCACATCAGCAACGAGTGATTTCACGATGGCGCCAAAGGCGGCACCGATGACAATCCCCACGGCCATGTCGACGACATTGCCGCGCATGGCGAACTTCTTGAACTCTTGTAACACGGATCCCCTCCCACAATCGTGGCACTTGCCACGCGCGAGAGTGTAGTCGAAAACCGGGCCTAGGCGCCCGCGTAGTGACGGGCGCCCGGTCGACGCCGACGCTCTGTCCGGATCTCGCAGGCGGGACAGATGTGCAGGTCAAGGTCGTAACGATCACGCACGTACTGGCTGCCGCAGCGGTCGCAATCGCCCGGCGTGAGGTCCTCGTCGCGGGCCAGTGCCACCAGCAGCGCCCAGGCCCATTCAAAGCTGTAGAGCGGTCGCGCGTAGACAGTCTGGTAGGAGTCGAATGCCGCACAAAATCGCTCGCCGACGGCGACATCGGGATTCGACCACGTGGCGCGGAAGCTCGCGCCTTCGAAGCGGATCAGGCTGTGCAGCACAAACAGATTCATCAGTGTGGTGGCCTGCAGCTGGTGGTTCGCATTGCGGACAAAGCGCGCCGTTTGCTGCGGCGACTTGCCGCGTCGTCGTCGCACACGGTTTCCGCCACGCTCCGTGAAATATCGGCTGCACAGTTTCCGGATTCGGTCGTCCGAAAGCCCCGTGCAGCGCTTGATGGTATTGGTACGCGCCTCACGCTGGATCATGGCCAGCGCGAGGTCCGTCCGCGCCCGTTCGCGGCTGTACATTTCGCTCATATCACCTCCTAACTACCATTTATGAGTAGGAACGCGCATATATCGCATTCGGGTGCTAAGGTAGCGTGCTCCGCGACTCGCGTAAATATGTAGATTCGATCCCATATAAAGAAAAAGGAGGCCCCGATGCCTATAAAGCCCAGCCTGCACCCCGCGTTGCTTCACGACGTTTCCGCGCTCAACCGGCGCTTCATTGCCGTACTCGTTGCTGCGGCACGTGGCGGCCGATTCGCGGCCGAGCCCGGGCTCACGCAACGGCTGTCGGCGCGTTTGTCCGGCGCAGATCCGGGCTGGCCCGATTGTCCGTTCCTGCTCTTTCGCATGGTCCGCGGCGAGGACGCGCCGGGCAGCACGCGCCTCGATGTCTACGATGCCGACGTGGCCTCGCTCGTGACTGTGACGCTGGGATTCGTCTGGAACCTCGCGCGCGAACATCGGCCCGCGGCCCGTGCCGTAACGGGAGCGGACGATGCCTGGTGCGACGCGCTCGCCGCGATGAGCATCGCCGCGCTGCCTGCCTTGTCGAACCACCTGTCGCTGCGGCCACGGCTCGTCGACGTTCCCGGGTTCTGGCAGGACCTGGCGCGTCAGTCGGGCATTTCGGCGTTGCAGCGTGCGAGTCTGGGCGCGACGGGCATGCAGCTCATTCATGCCCGGATGCGCCGCGACCGCGTGGCGCAGGAATGGTCGCCCGGCCATCACGAGGGCCTCGCCAACACCGCGACAAGACCGACGCAGTGACAGCGTCAGGCCGCATTCGCGATACACTAACGGGATGCATGCACTCGAGATCAAAGGGCTGACCAAGGTCTACCCGAACGGGTTTACCGCGCTCAAAGGGATCGACATCGAAGTCGAGCAAGGCGACTTTTGCGCGCTGCTCGGACCCAACGGCGCCGGCAAGACCACCACCATCGGCATCATCACCTCGCTCGTCTCCAAGACGGGCGGCAGCGTGCGTGTATTCGGTCACGACATCGACACCCACCTGTCCGCCGCCAAGCAGTGCATCGGCCTCGTGCCGCAGGAGATCAACCTCAACCTCTTCGAAAAAGTGCAGAACACGCTCATGCACCAGGCCGGGTACTACGGTCTCCCGCGCAAGATCGCGCTCGAGCGCGTCGAGAAGTACCTGTCAGAGCTCAAGCTCTGGGACCGGCGCAACGACATCTCGCGCAACCTGTCAGGCGGCATGAAACGTCGGCTCATGATTGCGCGGGCACTCGTGCACGAGCCGCGCCTGCTCATTCTTGACGAACCGACGGCGGGCGTGGACATCGAGATCCGGCGGTCGATGTGGTCATTCCTGCAGGACATCAACGCGAACGGCACGACAATCATCCTGACGACGCACTACCTCGAGGAGGCGGAGACCCTGTGCCGCAACATTGCGATCATCGACAAGGGCGAGATCGTCGAGAACACCTCGATGGCCGAATTGCTGCGAAAACTACAGCGCGAGGTGTTCGTGCTCAGTACGCGTGAGGCGCTGCAACAACCGCCCGAACTGCCGGAGTTCGAGGTGGCCTTACGCCCCGACGGTGATCTCGAAGTCACCATGCAACGCGCCCAGTCGCTGAACCGCATGTTTGCGGCACTCGGCGAGCGCGGCGTCACGGTAGAGTCGATGCGCAACAAGTCGAATCGTCTCGAAGAGTTGTTCATGAACCTCGTCGAGGCCAAGCAGACCGCAGAGGTGGCCGGCCATGAATGAGTCGACCACGATGCAGCGCCACTGGATTGCGTTTTCGACCATCGTGCGTAAGGAATACGTCCGCGTCGTGCGGATCTGGGTGCAGACGATCGTGCCGCCCGCCATCACGATGACGCTCTACTTCCTGATCTTCGGCACGCTGATCGGCAGCCGCATCGGGCAGATGGACGGTTACGGCTACATGCAGTTCATCGCGCCGGGCCTGATCATGATGAGCGTGATCACGAACTCCTACGGCAACGTCGTGTCCTCGTTTTTCGGCGCTAAGTTCCAACGCCATATCGAGGAGATGCTCGTCTCACCCGTGCCCAACGGGATCATTATCCTGGGCCACGTGGCCGGCGGCGTCGTGCGCGGGCTTATGGTGGGCACGCTGGTCGCGGCCGTCGCCCTGGCCTTCACCAAACTCGATATCAAGCACCCACTGATCATGCTGTCGATGGTGGTGCTGACCTCGGTCGTGTTTTCACTCGCGGGTTTCATCAACGCGATCTTCGCCAAGAAGTTCGATGACATCTCGATCGTGCCGACGTTCGTGCTGACGCCGCTGACCTACCTGGGCGGCGTGTTCTACTCCATTTCGCTGCTGCCTGAATTCTGGCAGAAGGTGTCGCTCGCCAATCCGATTCTCTACATGGTCAACGCCTTCCGATTCGGGATGCTCGGCCAGTCGGACATCGGCATCGGTACGGCCTATACGATCGTCATCGCCTTTGCGGTCGGTTTGTTCAGCGTCTGCCTCATGCTCATGAACCGCGGCACGGGTATTCGCGAGTAACGCCATGTGCGGCCGCTTCGCGTTCTACTCGGCGGCTGAGGCAGTGAGCGATCTGTTCGGCGTCGATGATTCGGGGCTGTCGGTGCGCCCGCAGTACAACATTGCGCCCACCGATCGCGCGGCAGTCATTCGCCCCGAAGCCGACGGGCACGCGCTCGCCATGCTGCGCTGGGGGCTCGTGCCGTTCTGGGCCAAAGACCTTGCCATCGGCAACCGAATGATCAATGCGCGCTCCGAAACTGTGGCCGAGAAGCCGGCGTTTCGGGCCGCCTTCAAGCAGCGCCGCTGCATCGTGCCTGCCGACGGCTACTACGAGTGGACGGGCAGCAAGGGCAACAAACAGCCGCACTACATCACGCGCGGCGACGGCAAGCCGATTGGTTTCGCGGGTCTTTGGGAGCGCTGGCACGACAAGGCCAATGACGACCACGTCGAGACCTTCACGATCCTGACCCAGCCCTCATCGGGTCCGATTGGTCACCTGCACCACCGCATGCCCGTGATGCTCGACGATGTCACCGCGGAGTACTGGCTGGCAGGTGACGGCGAGAATCCACCCGCGCTGCGCGAGCTCAAAGTTGACGATTACGCGGAAGTCCTGACGAGCTGGCGTGTGTCGAAGACCGTCAACAACGCACGCAACGAATCGCCCGATCTTGTCGAGCGCCTGCCCGACGACGAGCACTGATCAGAGGTACATCGTCGCGACGACGACCAGACCCGGTCCGCCGTGTACACCGAACGCGGTGCCCACCTCCGTCAGGTAGCTTTCCCGCACGCCCGGCAGGGCCGTGAGCAGGCGCTCGCGGAGCTCGTTGGCGTCGGGTTCGCAGTTCGCGTGGCCCACGGCCAGCTTCATGGGCCGGTCTGCATCGATGCGACGACTGATGTAGCGCGCGAACTTGGGCAGGCGCCGGCCGCGTCCGAGAATCACACCGCCCGAAGACACGGAGCCATCGGGGCTCGTGCGCAGCACGGGGTTCAGATTGAGCAGATCAGCCACGACTTTGCGGGAGTTGGGCACGCGACCGCCACGCACGGCGTAACGCAGGTCCGAAACCAGCGCGAAGGTGTGGGTTCCCGCGATTGCCCGATCCACGGCCTCGCGCACCGTGTCGATGTCTTCCCCCGCTTCCGCGAGCTCGGCCGCGTGGCGCACGATGAGCCCCTGGCCCAACGATGCATTGAGTGAGTCGACGACATGCACCTTGCCATGTCCATGCCCGGCGCCTTGGCCGAAGCTGCCGCCATGCACGCGATTGGCTGCCGTGGCGGCTGCAGCATGCGTGCCGCTGACCTTCGATGACAGGGTAATGGCCAGGACGTCCTCGAAGTGACTCGCGAGGAATTCGTACTGGCGACGGTAATCGCCGGGTGCGGGTTGGGACGTCGTCGGGTGGTTGGGGTTGCGCTGGAGTTCCTCGAAGAACTCCTTCGGTGAGATGCTGAGCTTGTCGAGAAATCCCTGCTCGCCGAACTGAACGCGTAGCGGCACAAAGTGGATGTCGAGCGCGTCCATGTCGGCGTCGGCGATATCGGCCGCCGAGTCCGTGATGATCGCGACCTTGCGCGCGCCCGCGTGCGTCGTGTGCTGCTGGCGCTGCATGTCGTCGGCCTTCTCACCCGACACCGTACCGTACCCACGCGCGAGCTCGAACACCTGTTCGGGCTCATTGACGTGGATGTGGATCTTGGCCTTGTGGCGGCTGCCCGCGAGCACGAGGCTGCCACCGAGCTCCGACAGCTGCTCGCGCAGCTTGCGACGGTCGATTTCATCGCCGTTGATGATGCACTCGGTGCAGTAGCGGTACTCGAGGTCGACTTCTTCGCCAGCCATCGCGGCCTCGGCCACATCGTCGGGCAGGTCGATGTTGGTCACGGTCTCGCCATCACGAACGTAGGCCAGCATGCCCTGCAGCAATTCCACAAAGCCCTTGCCGCCCGCGTCAACCACGTCCGCCTTGCGCAATTCGGCGAGCTGGAATCGCGTCGCCGCAAGCGCCTTTTCGGCGGCTTCGAGTCCGCGCGTGAGCACGGCACCGAAGTCAACTTTGGCCGGCGCCTTGGCCGCCTCGGCCAACCCGTCCGCGTAGGCGTCAATCACGGAGAGGATGGTGCCCTCGCGGGGTTCCGACAGCGCATCTCGCGCGTAGCTCGAACCCGCCACGATGGCCTTGGTAAACGAATCGACCGTGAACCGCTTGAGCTCGGCCGCGGTGTCGCTGACCCCCTGGAAGAACTGGGCCAGGATCGCGCCCGAGTTGCCGCGTGCGCCGTCGAGCAGCGCGTCGGCGGCCGTGGCCAGCAGCCGGTCCAGCGGCCAGTTATCGGCGACCTCAAGCACACCACCCATGGCGCCCACTGTGAGGGCCATGTTGGTGCCCGTGTCGCCGTCGGCGACGGGAAAGACATTGATGCGGTTGAGTCCGTCCTGGCTCGCAATGACGCGCTGAACGCCGTTGCGCAGTGCCTGGCGCACTGCCTCCGCGTCGAGATACTGCATGGTGACCCCCGTGTCTGCGCTCGAGCTGCTAGTTGCGGCGCAACAGGTAGCGCCTGCCACGGTGTTCGAGCACGACACCATTTCGGACGATTTCGACGACGCCGATGCCGCCTGAAAGCACATCGCCGCCGCTGACGCGCTGGCCGCCTATGAAGGCGAGCCGCCGGTCTGCGGCGTCGGCATAGTAGTGCAACTCGAGCGTCAATGCCTCGCGGGTCATGACGCCGCCGTCGACGAGCTCGCTCGCGTCGGGCAGATCCAGCGCGGCGGCTTCGGCGGCCTCAGTTCGGGCTGGCGGCGTGTTGGTTGCCGCCGTCGACGGTGCGGGCGTCGTTGCGGGCGACGTCTGCAACGCGTCGGCGGCGCGGGCTTCGGGTTGCCGCGTGGCCGACTGGAACCGGTTCAGTGCCGAAGTTTCCTCGACGAGCGATCGCACTTCGGCCTTCTGCGGCGGCGCTGCCGCCGCCTCGGTCTCCCGGGCAGGCGGTGGGTTCACTGTGCCAGCCTGCGACTGCGCTGCAGGCTCCGCAGGTGCGCTCGCGGCCACGGACTCGACGGTCTCAATCGGGGCCGGTGACTGGGGTCGCAACAACACCCAGGCCAGCAGCACCGCATTGACGCCGAGCAGTGCGAGTACCGGCAGCAACCAGCGTCGGCCCGGTTCCTCGGGCTCGTCAGACGCTGACGCGGCACCCGCAACCTGAGGGGCCTGCTGGCGCGAACGTTCGACGTCAGACTTTCGCAGGGCGTCCAGAATCAGGGACATCAGTCGCTCCCGCCCGTGGCCGCCGACTGCGCGACGGGCCAGTCCTCACTGAGCCGCGGGATACCGGCCACGCCGAGGTCCGTGTTGATCATCATTTGTGTCTTCTGGCCCACGAGCCCGTCCACGGTCAGCCGGCGCGAGCGCTGGTAGTCGCGGACCTGGTTCGCAAGCTCGGGGTCGTAGCGATCTGCGCCATCCACGCCCGGGCTCGCCTCGCCCGACAGTGCAGCCAGGCTCTGGCGCAACCAGAGAATGCCAGCGCCGCGCATCCCCGGCGCGAAGCTGCTGGCATCCGGTGCCGCGGGTTTCCAAAGCAGCAGGTATTCACCAAACCAGAACCGGTCGAGTGCGGCGCGCGGCACGATCACCGTGGCATCGCTCGCGCGCAGCATGACGTCGCCGCCGCGCTGCGCAGCCAGCAGGACCTGGTGCGCTTCGCCCTGCAGATCGCGGAGCGTGATGATGGCGGGTCGATCGAGCAGCAAGAGCTCGGCCAACGCCCCCTGGTCAGCGGCGCAACGCAGCCCCACGCGGGCCGCGGCCTCGCAGCGTCCCGCGTCGCCCGGGGCGGGCAACTGCCAGGCGGCAAACAGGGCGGCGAAGGCATCGGCCGTACCCGTGCGGTCGCGGTGCGCCTGCAGCCAGTCGTGCAGCGATGGCTCGGGCGCGGCTTCCTGCGGCGTGGCGGGTGCTGCCTCAGCCGTGCCGCTGTCACGAAGCTCCGCCTGTGCGACGGATTCGCGCGCGGGCTCGGACACGGTCGTGGTGGTCTGAACCGCTGCGGGCGTGGCCGCAGCTTCTGTGACTTCGGGCCTGGATTCGGGCCAGAGCATGGCAGCCGCAATGATCGTGATGCCGATGGCAATGACCCCCACCGCGGCCGCAATGAGGCGGTCACCGGATCGCGCCACGGGCACGCGAAGCTCGGGCTCGGCGCCAAATACTTCTTCGGCCGCAGCATCAACGAGCCTGGCGTCCACCTGTTTCAGCTCGCGACTCCAGGCGCCCAGCAAGGCGCGGTCCGTGATGAGATTCATGAGCCGCGGAATGCCCTGCGAGAGGCCGTGAATGCGTTTCTTGGCGCCAGCGTTGAGGATCGGCTGCAACGCGCCCGCGACGGCCAGGCGGTGTTCGAGATAACGGTCGGCTTCGTCGGCGTTGAGCGGGAGCAGGTGGTAGCGCGCAGTGATGCGCTGCGCGAGCTGGCGCAGGTCGGCTCGTGCCAGAAGTTCGCGCAATTCGGGCTGACCGATGAGTACGATCTGCAGCAATTTGTGGCGCGTGGTCTCGAGGTTGGTGAGCAGGCGAATCTGCTCCAGCACTTCGGCAGAGAGGTTCTGGGCCTCGTCGACGACCGCGATGGTGCGACGCCCGCGGGCATGCGCCTCGAGCAGGTACTCGTTGAGCTTCTCGGTGAGTGCGCGGCAGCTCGTGCGCTCCTCGGGCGCCTCGGGCAAAGCGACATCGAGTTCCTTGAGGATCACCGTCAGAAATTCGAGCGCTGTGAGCTGCGGGTTGAGCACAAGCGCCACGTCCGCCGCCTCGGGCATGCGCTGAAGCAGGCTGCGCACGAGTGTGGTCTTTCCGGTGCCGACCTCGCCCGTGAGTACGATAAAGCCGTCGCTCTCGGTCACGCCGTAGATCAGGTGCGCGAGCGCTTCGGCGTGCCGCTCGCTCATAAAGAGGTAACGCGGGTCCGGCGTTATGGTGAACGGACGTTCGTGCAGACCAAAGAAATCGAGGTACATAGCCGGTTGAGTGTAACGTGGCCGCCCGGCCCTTCAAATGCCCGCCACGGCCAGTCAGTCGTCGCGTTTCAGCGTGCGGGCGGATTGCAGCGCTGCGGTACCCAGTTCGGCAAAGCGTTCCCGCACGGCATCGACGGTTCGATCAACCTGCTTGTCCCCGGCGGGTTCAGCCGCCGCAAACAAGTCCGGCTGCTGGTCGGAAACGAGCCGCGAGCCACCGACACCCAGCAGCCGCAGCGGCTGGTCGGGGTGCTCGGCGCGCCATTCGTCGAGCAGTCGGAGCGCGCTCTGGTAGAGCTGCTCGGTACTGTCGGTGGCGGGCATCACCCGACACTGGCGTGTGAAGGTTCGAAAGTCGCTTTGGCGAATCTTCACCTGTATGACACCGGCCAGCAGGCGTTTGTTTCGCAGGCGCGTGGCCGTGCGGTCCGCCAGGGCTGCGAGCGCTTCGCACATCTCGCTGCGCTGTTTCAGGTCTTCGGAAAACGTGCGCTCGGCACTGATCGACTTGTCATCGCGCACGGCGATCACGGGACGATCGTCGATCCCGTGGGCACGGTTGCGCACGCGGTCCGCGTAGCGACCGAATAACCGGCGCAGGGTGTCGGCGTCCGCGGACTGCAGATCGCCGATGGTGTGAATGGCGGCACTGGCGAGCTCCGCGCGCTTGCGAGGGCCGATACCGGGCAGCGCCCGCACCGACAAGGGCGCCAGAGTCTCCGCCTCATCGCCGTGCGCGACGTGCACGAGGCCGTCGGGCTTGTCGAGGTCCGAGGCGATCTTGGCGACGAGCTTGTTGCTGGCGACACCCACGGAGGCCGTCAGTTGGGTCGCTTCACGGATGTCGGCACGGATTCGGCGCGCGATACTGACGGGATCACCGAACAGGCCGATGCTGGCTGTGACGTCAAGGAAGGCCTCGTCGAGCGACAGGCCCTCGACCTCGGGCGTGATGCTCCGAAACACCTCGAAGACCTGCTGCGAGACGTCGCGGTAGTGGTCGAGACGGGGGTTCACGCACACCGCCTTGGGGCAGCGTTTGAGCGCTTCGCGCATGGGCATCGCCGAGCGCACGCCAAATTCGCGGGCCTCGTAGCTCGCGGCCGCAACGACACCGCGCTGCCCCTTGCCGCCGACGAGAACAGGCTGTCCCGCTAGCTCGGGGTCGTCCCGCTGCTCGACCGAGGCGTAGAACGCGTCCATGTCGACATGCAGGATGGCGCGCTCGTCGGTCATGGGCTTACATCTTGCGCCGGACGATGAGTTCGGCGAGGACTTGCAGGGGTACCGCGTTGGCGCCGAAGCCACTCAGCGCGTCGAGCCCCTCGGCGTAGAGCTTGTCGCACTCCGCCTTTGCGGCATCCATGCCGAAAATGGCCGGCCAGGTGGCCTTGTCATGGGCGACGTCCGAACCGGCGGGCTTGCCAATGGTCTCCGTGTCGCCCTCGACGTCGAGGATGTCGTCGCGGATCTGGAAGGCTAGCCCGATACGGTGTGCGTAACGCTCGAGCGCGGCGTGCTGATCCGCCGCCAGGTCGGGCACGCGCGCCGCCGCCATGAGCACGGCGGCCGAGATGAGTGCACCCGTTTTGAGCTCGAACATGCGGCGCAAGGTGTCGCCACTGATGCGCTGTCCCTCGGACTCGATGTCGATGGCCTGGCCGCCCGTCATGCCCAGCGAACCGCAGGCCCGAGACAGCACGTGCACCATGGTCAGCTGGCCCGCTGCATCGCCGCCCTCGGGGCCGGCCAGCACTTCGAACGCCAGCGGCTGCAGTGCGTCGGCCGCGAGTATCGCCGTGGCCTCGTCGAATTGCCGGTGCACGGTGGGCTTGCCGCGTCGTAAATCGTCGTCGTCCATGGCCGGCAAGTCGTCGTGCACGAGCGAGAATGCGTGAATGAGCTCCACGGCCACGGCCGGCGCGTCGAGGTGCGCGGCGTCGATGCCTAAGACCTCGCCCGTGGCGTAGACGAGCAACGGTCGAATACGCTTGCCGCCGTTGAGCGTGGCGTAGCGCATGGCCTCGTGCAGGCGCGTGGGCTCCACGTCGGCAGCAGGCAGGGTTCGCGCCAACACCGTGTCGACCCGGGCGATATAATCAGGAATGGCATCTTCGAACGACATGCGGCTCGTCTGTTGGCTGGTGGCGTGGGTGGTACCCGCCCATTTTGCCGCTAACGTCTGCGCCCGGAAACCGATTTGATACAGAGTTCCAGCAACAGCCCGCGGCAAAGCGAGAACGCGGCCACCGTCACGGCGACGGCGCACCCGAATATTGCGCTCGTCAAGTACTGGGGTAAGGCTAGCGAGGCGCGCAACATCCCCGCTGTCGGGTCCTTGTCGCTGACGCTCGATGGCCTGGCGACGACGACGCGCGTGGCCGCGGCGGATGAAGACCGATTCGAACTGAACGGCGACACCGACGCCAGCATGGGCCAGCGCGCCTTCGCGTTCCTCGACCAGTACTGGCCCGGGCGCCCGGCGCTTGATATCGCGAGCGACAACAATTTTCCGACTGCCGCCGGTCTGGCGTCCTCGGCATCGGGGTTTGCGGCGCTGACGCTGGCCGTCGACAGCTTGCTCGACGGCGGCCGCGACCGGGAGTCGCTGGCGCAGTGTGCCGGTTCGGGTTCGGGCAGCGCGGCGCGGTCGCTGTTCGGCGGTGTGGTGCGGCTCGATCCGCCGGCGCAGCGCGACGGCGACATACGCGTGCGCCAGGTGGCCGAGGCCAGCGATTTTCCGCTCGAGCTCGTCATCGCCGTGACCTCGGCCGCGCGTAAACCCATCGGGTCGACCGAGGCCATGCGGGCCACGGCGGCCACCTCGCCCTACTTCGACGCCTGGGTGCGCGACCAGGCGCAGGACCTTGATGCTGCCGAGCAGGCCGTGGCCGCGCGCGACTTCGATGCGCTGGCGGCCGTCACCGAAAAGAGCTGCATGAAGATGCACGCTGTGATGCTCGGCAACGATCCCTGGCTTCTGTACTGGAACGCCGCCACCGTGGCCTGCATCCACGAAGTTCGCGTGCTGCGCGCGTCGGGACTCGGCGTCTGCTTCACGATCGACGCCGGGCCGCAGCTCAAGGCCGTCTGCCTGCCCGAAGATGCCGACCGCGTCGCCGAAACCCTGGCGGGCGTAGACGGCGTGACCGACGTGTTGCGCGCGTCACTGGGCCGCGGCGCATTCCTGCACAGCGCGTGAGACGCGATTCGTGAATGCTGCGCCTACGCGCCGCGTCCGGGTACCCGGCAAGCTCATGCTCTGCGGCGAATACGCCGTTCTCGCCGGCGCACCCGCTGTCGTCACCTGCGTCGACCGCTACGTCGTTGTCGATGCGCGGCCGACCTATGATGGCCTGGCGCCGGTCAGGCTGCGCGGCTTTGACGGTGACACCTACCACTACCGAATGACCGGTGGCGTTCCGACGTGGGAGACACCGGGTGCTGCGACGGCGCTCACCGATGCCGTGCTGCGCACGGTGCAACCGCTCAATACTGCGCTCGTTGTCGATTCGACCGCGTTTTACGATCAGGGGCGCAAGCTCGGCCTCGGGTCGAGTGCGGCTGTGGCCGTCGCGATCTGCGCGGCGTTGGGGGATGGCGACCGGGTTGTCGACGCGCTGCCACAGGCACTGGCCGCACACGCGCAATTCCAGGGCGGGCGCGGTTCGGGCGCAGACCTTCGGGCAGTCGCTCACGGCGGCACGATTGTTCAGCGGGCCGATGAGCAGGGCGCTTTGGCATCGTCACTCGGGTGGCCTGCCGGGCTCGAGGCGCGCGCCATCATGACCACGCAGTCCGCAGCCACGCTCGACCATGTCCGTCGCTTTGAGGCCTGGCGCGCCAGCGATGCCAACGCATCTGTTCGGCTCTACGGGCTCGCGGCGGCAGCATCGCACGTTGTGACCGAGTGGCAGCGTGCCGACGCAGCGGGGATAATTGAGGCGATGAACGCCTTCACGCACGAGATGCGCCACATCGACGCGGCCGCTGGCCTCGGTTACTTCGCCGGTGGCCACGACACCTTGGCTGAGCTTGCGTTGGCGCACGGCTGCTTCTTCAAGCCCTGTGGCGCAGGCGGTGGCGATTTTGGTATCGCGTTGTCCACGTCCCGCGACGTGCTCGACGGCTTCGCCGCGGCGGCCGTTGCGGCGGGTGCCGCAGCACCGGAGATGACGTTGGGGCTTGCGACGCCCGAGATTGCGACCGAGGTCCCCGCATGACCTCGGTGTTCTCAGGCTTTTACCGTCTCGCACTGACCGACCGGCTGTCGACGCTGCATGAGGCTGGCGTCATTACAGCCCATGATTACGCGGCGCTCTCGAGTGGCGACATCACGCTTGACCGGCACGTGGCGGAACACCTGATTGAGAATGTCATCGGCGTGGCCGGATTGCCGTTCGCCGTGGCGCTCAACTTCAAGATCAACGGAATCGATCGGCTCGTGCCCATGGTCGTTGAAGAGCCCTCGATTGTGGCGGCGCTGTCTTCGGCCGCAAAACTCGCAAGGGCGGCGGGTGGTTTCCGCGTCACGGCCGACCCGGCGCTCATGATCGGCCAGATCCAGCTGCTCGATGTCGCCGACCCTGAGGCGGCCAAAGCGGCCGTTGAAGCGGCGCGTGAGCAGATCCTCGACGCGGCCAACGCCGTACATCCGAATCTCGTCAAACGCGGCGGTGGCGTCCGCGATCTGACGTTGCGCGCCTATGCGCGGCCGTCGGGTGGGCACATGCTTATCGTGCACTTGCTCATCGACACCTGCGATGCGATGGGTGCGAACCTTATCAACACGATTTGCGAACAGGTGGCGCCGCTCGTGGGCGGCATTGCCAAAGCGCGGCCGCACCTTCGCATCCTGTCCAATCTTGCGGACGCCGCACTCGTCCACGCCGAGATGCGCATACCGTTGGCCGAGCTTGGCGCCGATGAGGCCGAGGCGGTGCACGTGCGCGACGGTATCGTCGCGGCCAACGAATTCGCCGTGCTTGATCCGCACCGTGCTACGACGCACAACAAGGGCGTCATGAACGGCATCGACGCCGTCGTGGTCGCGACCGGCAACGACTGGCGCGCTGCCGAAGCCAGCGCGCACGCCTGGGCGGCACGCGACGGTCAGTATCGCGCGCTCACCGACTGGCGTGTTGATGAGAATGGCGATCTGCTGGGCAGCATGAGTCTGCCGATCAAGCTCGGCATCGTTGGCGGTTCCGTCCGGCTCAATCCCGTTGCCAAACTGGCGTTACGACTCGCCGGCATCGAACACGCGCGCGAACTCGACGCCCTGGCTTGCGCCGTGGGCATCGCGCAAAATTTTTCGGCGCTCAAGGCGCTCGCGACCGATGGCATTCAGCGTGGCCACATGGCCCTGCATGCACGCAGCGTCGCTGTGCAGGCCGGTGCCCGCGATACCGAAGTCGACGAGGTGGTCTCGGCCATGGTGGCCGAGGGTGTCGTCAAGACCTGGCGGGCACGCGAGCTCATCGAGGCCGCACGCCTGCGCTCGCCCGGTCGCCCGCCGCGTACCTCAATCGGCGAAGTGTCGAGCGCAGCCAAGCTCATCCTGGCTGGCGAACACGCGGTCGTATACGGCCACCGCGCATTGGGGCTGGCGCTGCCACGCGCGTTGCGTGCCGAAGTGTTCAGTGGTCGTGAACTGCTCACGATCGGGATCGACGACTGGCAGCTTGAGTACGATGCCGGCGACGATGCTGATCACCGCAGTCCGCTGGGCATGCTCGTCGACACGATTATCTCGCTGGCCGAGATCGAGATGCCGCATGGCCACATCGAGGTGTCGTGCCAGATTCCGTTCGCCGCGGGTCTTGGCGGGTCGGCGGCACTGGCCGTCGTGCTCATTCGCGCCATCGCCATGCTGACGGAGCAACGCTTCGACGACGCAACAGTCAACGAGATGGCCTTTGCCTGCGAGAAACTCGCGCACGGCACACCGTCGGGTGTGGACAACACGCTCTCGACCTACGCACGGCCCATGCTGTACACCCCCGGCAGCGACACGCGTTTCAGCGACGTTCGCATCGGTGGGCCGTTGCAGCTTGTTGTCGGCTTCAGCGGCTTGAAAGGCGTGACCTCGGAACTCGTCGCGGGCGTGCGTGATCGGCGCGCGCGACAGCCCGAGGTGTTCGACGCAATGTTCAATCAGATCGACGGCGTCGTCGAACAGTGCCTGCATGCCTTAGCCGATGGCGACACGCAGCGACTCGGCGACAGCATGAACGTGTGCCAGGGCCTGCTGAACGGGATTGGCGTGAGCCACCCCGTGCTCGAGCAGATGCTGGCCATCGCGCGCGGCGCCGGTGCGATTGGTGCCAAGCTTACGGGCGCCGGCGGTGGCGGTTCGATCATCGCGCTGTGCGATGGCGACGCCGAGGCCGTGGCGGCCGCGTTGCGCCAGGCCAGCTTCGAGGCGCGCGTGATTCCCATCGAACCGACGGCCGACGTGGACCCTGTGGTCTCGTCAGAATCCGAGGAACTCATCCTCGTCGATACCGATGACCAGCCGATTGGTTACTTGTCCAAAGCGGACGCGCATAATGGCGAGGGCATCCTGCACCGCGCGTTCTCGTTGTTCGTATTTAATGAGCAGGGCGAGGTGTTGTTGCAGCAGCGTGCTGTCGGCAAGCGTCTTTGGGGCGGCTTCTGGTCGAACAGTTGCTGCTCACACCCGCGTCGCGGCGAGCATCTCGATGAGGCCGTTCACCGGCGTCTTGAGCAGGAGCTCGGTTGTGCGGCCGAGCTCGAGTTCGTCTACAAGTTTTGCTACCAGGCGTCGTTTGGCGCGGCGGGCAGCGAGCACGAGTTGTGTTCCGTGTTCGTCGGTCGCATGACGCGCCCCGTACAGGCGAACCGCAACGAAGTGGCGGACTGGAAATTCATGGCGCCCGAAGCTGTCGACGCACTGGTCGCCGATGATACGGCCAACGTGACGCCCTGGTTTCGCATGGAATGGCGGCGCCTGCGCAGCGAGTACGCGGAACGGATCGCGGCCCTGACGGAGCCGATGCAGGCCTGAGTGCGGTGCCAGGCCGTCAGGCTTGGTAGTGGTAGTACTCGATCCCGATGTCCTGGAACTTTTGCGCCTCGGCGCGACCGACACGTGCGACGAAGAACTCGCTGCCTTTGGGCTGCGGCAGGTCGGCCACGGCGCGACCGTCGTGCAGGGCTTCGTACTGCGCCTGCGTGAGGTCGATGGGATCGTCGAGTGCGGCCGAGAATTGAATCCGTGCTGTCGCTTCGCGCCAGCCAGCTACCACGGTCATCGGAATGACCTCGGCGGCATCTCCGCTGCCGTAACCCAGCGTCAGGATTTCCTGGCCTTCGAGTTCGAGGTCACGCTCGAGTGCTTCTTCAAAGCCGGCTGCCATCCAGGCCGGCAACGCGGCCGTGTACAGGTTGCCGAGATCGCGCATGCGCTCGCTGCCCAGTGACAGCTTGTCGAGCACGATGGACTGGAACGCATCGGAGGCACGGAAGGCCCGGATCAGGCCCATCGTGAGCGGCATGGCATCTTCGTTGAGATGGTCGGCATCGGCGAGCGCCGAGACGTCGTGCTGGCTCGTCAGCTCTTCGATCACGGCCTCGACGGGCATACCCGCGGGCTCCGCGTAGCGTGCAAGCTCGGCGTGTTCTTCGGCGCCGCCTTGTGCCAGTGCCCACATCCAGGCGACGGCCAGGCCGTTTTCGGGCATGCGGCGGTAGGGACGGTGCATGAAGATGTGCGGGAGCGACCGAATGTGCTCGGCGGCGTCGATACCGCGGCGCTCGTACATGTCGGCGAGCGCGTGCAGCGTTTCGTCGATGTAGCAGGTGGTCGAGTACTTGCCGTTGAACACGGGGTAGTCCTGCACCTGGTGGGTTTCGCTGCGATCCTGGCCGCAAAAACGCATCATTGGCTTTCTGAAGTCCATGATGCGGTAGTCGGAAGCGCTGCCACTGGCGGCGAGGTCGACCGCGGCGAGCTTGGGGTCTTCCTCCACCAGCATCGCCACAGCACCGGCACCCTGTGTGGGTTCGCCGCTGCTGCCGCGCTGGTACTCGGCGATGTCGGCGCAGACCACAATGGCCTTGCTGCCACGCCCGTCGCAGGCCAGCGCACGAATGGCGGCCTTCATGGCGTACACGCCGCCGAGGCAGGCGTGCTTGAATTCCGGGACTTCACAGGCGCGGGACAGCGGTGCCCGGCCTTCTGCGCGCAGTGCGCTGTCGATCATGCCCTTGATGATCACAGCACCCGCAGAATTATCGAGGCTCGACTCGGTGCCCAGGCCCAGGAAGCGGACTTCGGAGGCGTCGATATCGTAGTTACGAATCAGGCGCAGGACGGCGGTCGCCGCCATGGTGTAGACGCTATGCTGCTGGCCCCGCATGCGGTAACTGGCACCCACCACTTCGCGCATTTTGGGCCACTGCTGACCGGTCCAGTCGCACCATTGTTCGAGCTGGACCCGGTAGGGCGGTACATACGCCGCGAGGCCGCTGATTCCAATATTCATAGCAATCAACTAGTTAGGCGCGCACATGAAGGCAGCGCGGCTCTGCCGCAGGCGCGATTGTTGTCAGTTTTCGTTGACATTACAGGAGTCAAGCCAGGTTGTCACAATCTGAGGAACCCCACAGGTGCCTCATGGGAACCTCACGGGGACCTCAGTAGGTCGCGATGATAAACAGGAACGTGGTCAAGATCACCAGAATGGTGGCCACAAGGTAGCCGGACAACATCACGACAAACTTGGCCAGCGAGGCCGCGCGACCCTGCGCGTACACCGCCCTTATGGATCGATATAGGTACACCGGGACGAATAACCAGCCCAGTACATTGACGATGATGACGATCGTCTCGGGGAGTCCCAAAGCCAGTGTCACGGCATTGAAGGTCAGGCCCAGCGACCACAGCAGGAACAGGAACGAGTGGAAGTGCACGAGCATGAGCAGGTGCTCCACGTAGTAGCGTCGTGACAGCGGGTACATGGCCTTGAGCAGTAGCGCCATGAGCGGTAGCACGGCCAGTGCGGCCACGGGCGCGTTATCGATCCAGCGTTCGACGAGCCGCTTACCTTTGTCGCGGAAGACGTCTTCGCAAAGCCGCTGTTGGCGGTCGAGCGGGAACTGACGATCGATCCAGGGGACGCCTGTTTCCTGTGGCGCTTCAAAGTCACAGGGGGTGTCATCTGCTTGCGCAGATTCGGCGTCTGCCGCCGCGTCCGCTTCGGCCTCTGCGGGTGCTTCGGTGGTTGTCTCATTGGTCAGTGCCAGTGTGGCTTCGGCGGCTTCTGCAGTCCTGGCGGCAACGTCAGCCGCTACCTCGGGGGGTATGCCGCTGGCCTCGAGGTCTTCGACCAACTCCGCCTCGCGCGCCTCATTGAAACCCTCCTCAATGCCCTCGGCCACGTCATCGTTGATCGTGATACCCGGACCATCACCCAACATTGTGGAGAGCAGGAAGAACAGGAAACTGAGCACGAGGTACATGCGAAACGGCGGCATGAAGCGCGCGCGCCGCCCGCGCAGGTACTCGGCCGTGAGATGGCCGGGTTTCGCAACGAGCGGGATCAGCGTGCGCCAGAGCCGCGAGTCGAGCTCGAACATGTCGCCGAACGCGTCGCGGATCAGCTCGCCGAGGCTGATAAGGCGGGTGTTACCGCGCTGGCCGCAGTTCCAGCAGTACTGGCCGCGCAGCGTGGCGCCGCAGTTCAGGCATTGCGCGTCCGGTGTGCCGGTATTGACCACCTCGCGGATGCTGCGACTCGACGACATCGCATCGCCAAAGCGGTCGATGCCGTCCTGGCGCATGCGCGGGGCATCGTTCTCGAGGTAGGTATCAAGCGCGTCGCGATTCGAGAGGATGTACTGGACTGTGTGCGTCCAGTGGCCATCGTCCTCACGGTGCGGGTCGAAGTACTGAGCCTCGATGAAGCCCGGCAGGGCCAACATCTCATCGATGTGCTCTGGTAGCCAGGCACCGAGCGCGACCGACTGGTCGTCGTTGATGCGCAGGCTTACTTCATAGACGACCCGGTTGCTCAGCCTTCGTCCTTCCCGTTATCCGCAGCGGATGTCTTTTTGGTCGCCTTCTTGCGCGTCGTCTTCTTGCCTGTGGCTTTCTTCTTGGCCGCGGTCCTGGTGGGCTTCTTCTTCGCGGCCGGCGCCTTCTTGCGCGTGGCTTTCTTGCGCGTCGCGGTGGGTCGTGCGGCCGGTGCCGGTGCCGCCTGTGTGCGGCCGATCTCGCTCGTGTCGAAATCGTCCACGGCGATGAGCTCCGCGATGCGCGCGTGATAGTCGCTCAGCTCGCCGGCTTCTTCGGACGTCAACACACCGGCTTCGACGGCAGCCTCGATTTGCTCTGCCGCAATCGCCTCGGGCACCGTGCCGGCTTTGACGGCATCGCGCAGCTTGCGCTCCAGTGGCTCGACGACGACGGCGCGCTCGAGCGCGGCCTGCAGCATGCCCGCGGGATTGTTGGCTATCTGCTCCTTGTAGACCTGCGCACAAAGGCGCTCGCGCGCATCGGTCGGGTTGATCATGAGATCGACGATACTGCGACCGATCTTGTCGGACGGTGCCGAGTAGGTGCGGCCACGCGGGAACACGAGCATCCGCAGCAGCCAGGCCACGGGTCGGTTCGGGAAGTTCTGCAGGAACTTGTGCAGCTGCTCCTGGGCGTCGTACATGAGCGTGCGCACCGACCACTCGACAAGCGGCAGGTCCTGCGGCTGGCGACCCTGGTTCTCGTAGTGTTTAAGCACGGCGCTCGCCAGGTACATCGAGCTGAACACGTCACCCAGGCGCGCCGAAAGCTGTTCCTTGATCTTGAGCCGCCCGCCCAGCGTGAGCATGGCGAAGTCAGCTGTGAGCGCGAAGGCAGCCGAGTAGCGATTGATGTTCTGGAAGTAGCGTCGCGTCGGGCCCTCGACGGGGACCTCGCTGTATCTGGCGTGCGTGAGCGCCAGCACAAAGGCACGTGCCGCGTTGCTGATCGCGTAGCCGATGTGGCCGAACAGCGCGTCGTCGAAGTCGTCGAGGCCCGATTCGGTATCGGGGTTTTGCGCGGCGTGCAGTTCCTTGAGCACCCAGGGGTGGCAGCGAATCGCGCCCTGGCCGAACACGATCAGCGAGCGCGTCAGGATGTTCGCGCCCTCTACCGTGATCGCGATGGGCAGCGCCATGTAGCCGCGGCCCATGTAATTGCGCGGCCCCATCATCACGGCCTTGCCGCCGTGAATGTCCATGCCGTCGTTGGCAACTTTTCGCGCCAGCTCCGTACAGTGGTACTTGAGGACCGCCGAGGGCACCGCGGGCGCTTCGCCTTCGGTGATGGCGCCGGCCGTAACGCTTACGGCTGCATTCATGATGTAGGTGCGACCCGCCATGCGCGCGAGCGCTTCGCCCACGCCTTCGAACATGCCGATGGGCAGATTGAACTGGCGACGGATGCGCGCGTAGGCGCCCGTGGCGTAGGTGGCAGCCTGACCGCCGCCCGCGCCGCTCGAGGGCAGCGTGATGGCGCGGCCAACCGACAGCAGCTCAACGAGCATCTTCCAGCCTTTGCCCGCCATTTCGGGACCGCCGATGATGTAGTCGAGCGGTACGAAGACGTCCTTGCCCGACGTCGGGCCGTTCATGAACGGCACGTCGAGCGGGTAGTGGCGCCTGCCGTGTTCGACGCCCGGCGTGTTCGTCGGGATCAGTGCTGCGGTGATGCCGTAGTCCGCGACATCGCCGATGAGCCCGTCGGGGTCGCGCAGTTTAAACGCCAGGCCCAGGACGGTGGCGATGGGCGCGAGCGTGATATAGCGCTTGTTCCAGGTCAGGCGCATGCCGATGACTTCTTTGCCTTGCCAACGGCCCTTGCAGACGACGCCTTCATCAACAATGGCGGCGGCGTCCGAACCCGCCTGCGGCGAGGTCAGTGCAAAGCAGGGGATTTCATCGCCGCTCGCGAGACCGGGCAGGTAGCGCTGCTTCTGTTCGTCGGTGCCGTAGTGCAAGAGCAGCTCGGCCGGGCCCAGCGAGTTGGGCACGCCGATAGTCGACGCTGCGACCGTGGAGCGCCCCGAGAGCTTCTGCAGGATGAGTGCGTTGGCGTAAGCAGAAAACTCGAGACCACCGTATTCCTTGGGGATGATCATCGCGAAGAAGCGTTTCTCCTTGATGTACTCCCAGATGTGCGGCGGCATGTCGCCGAGCTCGTGGCAGATCTCCCACTCATCGAGCATGCGGCAGAGCTCTTCGGTGGGGCCGTCATAGAAAGCCTGCTCCTCGTCCGAGAGCCGCGGCGCGGGCATCGACATGAGTCGATTCCACTCGGGCAGACCCGTAAACAGCTCGCCGTCCCACCACACGCTGCCGGCCTCGAGCGCCTCGCGCTCGGTGTCCGACATCTGCGGCAGCATGGTGCGGTACTTCTTGAGCATCGGCGCCGTGATTTGATCGCGCCGAAACTCGGTCAGGTTGAGCGCCGCCATGATGCCGACGATTAGCCACAGCACGAGCATGACGACGCCGTAGCCATCACCGAAGATCTGGTAGGCCAGAACACCCGCCGCGGCGGCGATGGTGGCGGTCTTTAAGTCAACACGCTTGTAGGCCAGCGCCAGTGCGCCGCCGACGATGAGGAGGAACCAGAACAACCCAACGATAAAATCCAGCACGCGCTACTCCTTACAGCAGTGACTCAATGGCCGCGCGTTCCTCGCGCAATTCCGTTTCCGTGGCATCCATCAGCGCGCGGCTGGCGTCGTCGATGTCGAGGCCCTGCACGATGGCGTAGCTTCCGCCCGAGCAACGCACGGGGTAGGAGTAAATGACGCCCGGCTCGATGCCGTAGCTGCCATCTGCGGGTACAGCCATGCTGACCCAGCTATCAGCCGGTGTGCCCAGCGCCCAGTCGCGGACGTGGTCGATGGCAGCCGAGGCGGCCGAAGCCGCCGATGAGGCGCCGCGCGCCTTGATGATCGCCGCGCCGCGCTGCTGCACGGTCGGGATGAAGTCGTCGGTCAGCCAGCTGTCGTCGACGAGCGATTTGGCAGCCGCACCGCCCACACTGGCGTGCGAGACGTCGGGGTACTGGGTCGCTGAGTGGTTACCCCAGATAATCATGTTCTTGATGTCGTTGACGTGTTTACCCGTCTTCATGGCCAACTGGGCCATCGCGCGGTTGTGGTCGAGGCGCGTCATGGCCGTGAAGTTGGCCGGGTTGAGGTCCGGTGCGTTCGACTGGGCGATGAGCGCGTTGGTGTTTGCCGGGTTGCCCACGACGAGCACCTTGATGTTCCGACTCGCGACATCGTTCATGGCCTTGCCCTGGGCGGAGAAGATCGCCGCATTGGCTTCGAGCAGGTCCTTGCGTTCCATACCCGGGCCGCGCGGTCGGGCGCCCACGAGCAGTGCGTAGTCGGCATCAGCGAAGGCCGTTTCGGCCTGGTCCGTGGCAACGACACCAGCCAGTGTCGGGAAGGCACAGTCGTCGAGTTCCATGACCACGCCTTCGAGTGCGGGCAGCGCAGGCGGAATCTCGAGCAATTGCAGGATGACAGGCTGGTCTGGGCCCAGGAGCTGGCCGGAAGCGATACGAAAAGCGAGCTGGTAGCCGATCTGGCCTGCGGCGCCGGTGATGGCGACGCGAACGGGCGATGTCATGTGATTGTCCCTCTTAATCTGTGCGTATCCCCAAGCACGAAGTATCCCACAGGACGGCTTATTGTGCACTGCACAAAAGCTCGTCATGGCCGGAACATGCCCTCGGTACTTGCGTTTCTCAGTTTTGGTGTTATAGTCGACTACAACACTAACTCAGGAGCAACGAGGAACCCATGATGTTTGACCGTACAAATTGCGAGGCAGGCCACGAGGGCGAGCGCCGCGGAAACGTATGGAGTGGCATCGTGGCGATGGTGCTGCTGGCAATGTTCACGATCGCGCTCATCTCGAGCGAGATCGACGCGACGGGCGATTCGGCCCGCGCACCCGTTGCCACAGTCATCGCCGGACAGTAGGTTTCTCCTGAGCCCGCAATATGCAGCCGAACAATAAGCGCGGCGACTGGAGCCTGATGGACGCTGACTGGAACGACGATCTGCCGATTTATCGGCAGCTACGCGACCGCGTCGTTGCGATGTTGCTGGAAGGCGTCATCGGAGACGGTGATGCCTTGCCATCGGTCCGCAGCGTCGCCGCTGAGTATCGGCTCAACCCGCTCACCGTTCTCAAGGGCTACCAGGAGCTCGTGGACGAGGAACTCGTCGAGAAGCGCCGCGGGCGCGGCATGTACGTCTTGCCCGGTGCGCGCGACAAGGTGCTCGCCGACGAGCGGCGACGTTTCCTCGACAACCAGTGGCCCGACGTCGTGATCACTATGCACCGACTGGGCATTGCGCCGGCCGACCTGCTGGCGGAAATCGACACAGACAAGAACAAATAAATCCGGCACGAGGGGCACGAGCGAGATGACCGCATTGGTAAGCGCGCGTGGTGTCAGCAAACACTACGGCGATACAAAGGCTGTCGATAATGTCAGCTTCGACATCGAACCAGGTCGCATCCTGGGACTTATTGGTCCCAACGGTGCCGGCAAGACTACACTTTTGAAGGCGGTTCTCGGTCTCACCGACTGCGACGGCGACTTAAGCGTCTGCGGGCTTGACCCCTTCCGGAAGCGCCGCGAACTCATGCATGCCGTGAGCTACGTCGCCGACGTTGCCGTGCTGCCGCGCTGGATCGTCGTGTCCAAGCTGCTCAAGTTCGTCGAGACCATCCACCCCAATTTCTCGATCGAGGCCGCACGGGCCTCGCTCGCGCAAACCAAGATTCCGCTCAACGCGCCTGTAAAGACGCTCTCGAAGGGCATGGTCGCGCAGCTTCACCTGTCGATCATCATGGCCATCGATGCCAAGTTACTTGTGCTCGATGAGCCCACGCTGGGCCTCGACATCCTGTTCCGTAAGTCGTTTTACACGCAGCTGTTGAACGACTACTTCGACGAACAGAAGACGATCATTATTACGACCCACCAGGTCGAGGAAATCGAAAACATCCTGACCGACGTCATGTTTATCGACGACGGTCGTATCGTGCTCGATGAATCGCTCGAAACCGTGGGCGAGCGCTACACGGAACTGATGGCCGCGCCGGAACAGGCTGATCAGGCTCGCGGCCTGACCCCGCTCGCCGAGCGCAGTATGTTCGGCAAGTCGGTGTTCACCTTCGAAGGTGTATCACGCGACCAGCTCGCCGGTCTGGGCGAGGTACGCACGCCGGGACTCGCCGACCTCTTCGTGGCCAAGCTCAGCCGGGAGCGTGCGGCATGATGGCCCGGCAGTGGCTGCTGTTGCAGCGCGAGATCTGGGAGCACAAGGCGCTCTACTACGCGCCCTTGGCTGTGGCCGGGCTGCTGGTCTTCGGCTTTGTCGTGTCGTTTGTCACGGCCCTGGCACAGGGCATGCCGTTCGACGTCGCCGTGGTCACACTTGAGCTCACGGGCGCACCGTTCAGCGTTACTGGCGGTGCCGCGATTCTCGGTATTCCATTCCTGTTTCTAAACCTCGTGCTCGGCGTTGTGGTGTTTCTCTACGGCATTGACGCGTTGTACGCCGAGCGCAAGGACAAGAGCATCCTGTTCTGGCGCTCCATGCCCGTCACCGATACCGAAACGGTGATTTCGAAGCTCATCACGGCTGTCGTCGCCGCACCGCTGATCACGACGGCCATCGTCATTGCGACGCAGGTGGTCCTGCTCGTGCTCGTGTCGCTGGTGCTGCTGATCGGCGGTGGTTCACCCGTCGAGCTGTTGCTGGCGCCCTTGCCCTTCATCCAGCTCTGGTTCCTGTTCCTCTGGATCCTGCTGACAAGCTCGATCTGGTTCGCGCCCGTCGTCGCGTGGTTCCTGCTGTGCTCGGCCTTCGCGAAACGCTCGGTGCTGATCTGGGTCTTCGTGCCCTGGATCGTCCTCGGCATGCTCGAGTCGATCGTCATGCGCACGGGCCAGGTCTGGCAGCTCATCGGCGAGCGGTTCTCGTTTGCCGCCATTAGCGGTCTCGACTTTCCGGCCGGCATCAACGTCGATGACGACGCCGCGCTCGAGGCACTGATCAAGAGCGGCGACTTTGACGTGCTCGGTGTCATCGCGCCGATCAAGTTCCTGACCGACCCCGGTCTTTGGGGTGGTCTCGTCGTGACGGCCATTTTCCTGGCCGGCGCCGTCTACTGCCGCCGCTTCCGCAGCTGAGGTTTGCGGCGCCGCGCGTCACGTCGCGTCTCGGCGTCGGGTTTAGAACCGATATCGAGCTTCTTCATGCGCGCCCGGAACTGGTGGTAGCTCAGCCCCAGTAGTCCGGCAGCAATCTTCTGGTTGTAGTTCGCCTCCTCGAGTGCCGCGCGCACAAAGCGGCGTTCAAATTTGTCGCGTTCGGTGTTCAGGTCAGCGGGCAGCGTCGGGCTCTCGCGAGGTACGGCGCGCCCCGCGCGCGGTGCCGGTGCTTCCGACGCTGAGCGCAATCGATACGGCGAGTCGAACGGGTCAAACACGATCTCATCGACGGGGGCCTCATGATCCTGGCTCCGGTACACGGAGCGTTCCACGGCATTCTTGAGTTCGCGCACGTTGCCGGGCCACGCCTGGTGCAGCAGCGTGGACGCGGCGCGCGAGGAAAAGCCCGGAAAGTGGCTGCGCTTGAGCTCGGCGCAAAGATTGACCGCGAAGGCGTGGGCCAGCGGCAGGATGTCCTCGCGGCGTTCACGCAGTGGCGGCACAGTCACTACGTCGAAGGCGAGCCGGTCGAGCAGGTCGGCGCGGAATGTCCCGGCGGCAACACGCGCCTGCAGGTCTTCATTGGTAGCGGCAACGACGCGGACATCCACGTCGATCGTCTCGCTGCCCCCCACGCGCTCGAATTCGCCGTATTCGATGACACGCAGGATCTTTTCCTGGACGCGCATGGAGACGGTACCCAGCTCGTCGAGGATCAAGGTGCCACCGTCGGCACGTTCGAAGTGGCCCAGGTGCTGGCGGCTCGCGCCTGTAAACGCGCCGGCCTCGTGACCGAAGAGCTCGGACTCAAGGATGCTCTCGGTCAGCGCCGCACAGTTGACCTTCACCAGCGGCTGTTCCCAGCGCTCTGACAAATAGTGCAGGCGACCTGCGATGAGCTCCTTGCCCGTGCCGCGTTCGCCAATCACGAGGACCGGCCGTGACACAGGCGCGGCACGCGAGACGTGCTCCAGTGTTGCGAGAAATGCCGGGGCTTCTCCGATGATCTGAATCGTCTGCATTAGTCAATTTTACCAACAAATTAATAAAAAAGTGATTGTTTAGCTAATTTGGCGATTATAAGCATTGTCAAATTTGCCAAAATCACTCGGTAATACTATAATTTTCAGCAACTTATATTTTCTCGGCGGTTTGGCACGGTAACTGCAATACCCTGAACGAACCTAATCAAGAGGCACCACCATGGGCATTTTTTCGAGATTCTCAGACATCGTGAATTCGAACATCAACGCGATCCTCGACAAGGCCGAGGATCCGGAAAAGATCGTTCGGCTCATGATTCAGGAGATGGAGGACACGCTCGTCGAAGTGCGCTCAGCCGCCGCCCGCTCCATCGCCGACAAGAAGACGCTGAATCGCAAGCTCGAGTCGCTCGAACGCGATACGGCGGACTGGGAAGCCAAGGCTGAGCTCGCCCTGTCCAAGGGTCGTGAAGACCTGGCCAAGGCTGCACTGGTCGAGAAGAACAAGGCGGCACAGGCTGCCGACAGCGTTCGCGCCGAGTACCAGGCGATCGATGAGTCACTGGGCAAGCTCAACGAGGACATTGCGCGCCTCGAAGGCAAGCTCAAGGACGCGAAGATTCGTCAAAAGTCGCTGCTTGCCCGCCATCATGCGGCCAGCAAACGCCTCAAGGCACGCAAGATCACGCACACCTACAAGGTGGACGACGCGCTCGTGCGCTTCGAGGAGTACCAGCGGCGCATGGACGACGTCGAGAGCAAGGTGGAAGCCTACGACCTGGGTCTGCCCAAGGATCTCGACGGTGAGTTCGCCAACCTGGAAGCCGAGGAATCGATCCGCGAGGACTTTGAGCGCCTCAAGGCACGCGTGGCGTCGCGTAACGACGAAGCTAACGGCTGATTGGTATGAGCGACGCGTTATTTGTCTTCGGGATTCTGTTTCTCGTTGTCGTCGCGCCGCTCGCGATCATTCTTCACTTCGTGACCAAGTGGAAGAAGACACGCGAGCTCACGCGAACCGATGAAGATCTCATCGAAGAGGTCTGGGAGATTGCACAGAAGCTCGAACACCGGGTCCACGTTCTCGAGACCATTCTCGACGACGAGGCCCCTGACTGGAGACACAGGGTATGAACAAGCGCTGGTTGCGCGAAGAACTGGGTGGGCTGTATCTGGACCGCGAAAACGCCTGGCTGTTTGGCGTCTGCGCGGGCATCGCGGAACGCTTCGGGATCGATCTCAACGTGCTGCGTTTACTTGTGGGTCTGTCCGCGCTGTTTTTGACACTGCCCACGCTGATCGCCTACGGCCTCGCGGCCTACGTGCTCGAGGATCGGCCGCTGACCTCACGCGACCCTGACCATGAGCGCGAGTTCTGGCGAAATCACGGCAACAACGGGAGCTATTGATATGCGCGACGACTACGGCCGCCGCCGCTTTTTCCGCGACAGGAAGAACCGCAAGATCGCTGGTGTCTGCGCCGGCATCGCCGACTATTTCGGTTTTGATGTCACCATCACGCGCTTGCTCGCGATCGTGGCGTTCTTCATGGCGCCACCGGTCACGCTGCTGCTGTACTTCGGTCTCGTGATGCTGGTTCCGGCCAGCGACAGCAACGCCGAAGAGCCACCGCCCGAGCGGCGCGCGTTTCGCCAGGACCTCCGCTCGTCACCGGCAACGACTGTGACGGACGTAAAACGCACCCTGTTGCGACTCGATACGCGGCTTGCACGCCTCGAACGTCACGTGACGTCGTCGCAGTTCGAGCTCGACCGCAAGATCCGTAATCTCTAAGACCACACGAAAGAAAGAACAACGACAAGACACACCTGGGAGCCCCACGCATGTTCAACCCGTTTTCCATGGTCGTCGCGATCGTCCTGATCGGATGTCTGTATTCCCTGGGCGAGAGCTACCTAAAGACGCGCCGCCAGGAGTTGGACCAGGCGTCCCGCGGCATGGACGACGATACGCGGCAGACGATCGCCGCACTTGAACACCGCGTGCAGGTGCTCGAGCGCATCGTTACCGACTCCGGCAACGATTTGAAACGAGAGATCGACCGCCTCTAGAACCGGGCGGCCTAGCAGCGCTTATTCCTGCGCTTCGAGATAGGCGGCGCGCTGTGCGTTGAACTCAGCCGCCACTTTGCTGATTTCCTCGAACGCGGCATCGTACTTCTGGCTCAGGATACGCGCCTCGCCCACGGCGGACTCCCGCGTTTCCTGATCGAGCGTCTCATCTTTCGCCTTGTTCTCGGCGGTTTCGATGCCGCTCTCCACACAGGCCAGATAGACCTGCATCCGTTCCACGTAGTCCTTGACCTCGCGCCGCGCCTTGAGCATGTCGGCCTCGGTCGCCGTTGCACCGTTGGGTAGCGCAACTTCCTCGTCCGGGTAGTCGCAGGCCAGGGCGGAACCCGAGAGCAGGAGGCCAGCAGTCAGTGCGGCGAGGGTGGTGGTCAATGAACGATTCATGGGCATATTCCTTACGCATTGGCGTGCGCGGGCTGGCCGCGCAAACACAAGGTTACTGAGGTCGTCCGGCGATTGCGACCGTCAGCCGAACAGCGCCCGCAGGCGGTCTGTCCCGTCCTGCTGCTGCAGCAGTCGCTCTGCGAACAGGTCGGCCGCCATGGGTCGCCCAAACAGCATGCCCTGGCCGTAGTCGCAGTTTAGACGGCGCAGGAACTTAAGCTGCGGCTCTGTCTCAATCCCCTCGGCCACGACGTCCAGCCTCAGGCTGCGGCTCATGTCGACGATGGCCTGAACGATGGCGGCGTCGTTCTCGTCCACGGCTGCGTTGGTCACAAACGACCGGTCGATCTTGAGTGTCTTAATCGGAAACTTTTGCAGCGCACTCAGCGAGCTGTAGCCCGTACCGAAGTCGTCAATGGCGAGTTCGAGTCCGTAGGCGCGCAGCTTGTCGAGGATTTCCAGAGTGCGCGGGATGTCCTCCATGAGCGTCGACTCCGTAATCTCGAACTCGACGTCAGACGGGTGGATGTTGTAGCGCGAAAAAATACGGTTGATGCGGTTGAAGAATCTCTTGTGACGCAGCTGCTTCAGCGACAGGTTGATCGCGATGCGGCCCGGCTCACCAACATCGGCGCGCCAGGCCTCGATGTCCCCACAGACGCGCTCAATCACCCATTCACCGATCTCAACGATGAGGCTCGTCTCTTCTGCCAGCGGTATGAACTCGTTGGGCTGGATCAGGCCGTGCTCGGGCGACTCCCAGCGCACCAGGGCTTCGGCCCCAACAATACGGCCACTCGCAAGTTCGTACTTCGGCTGGTACTGCAGCATGAGTTCGTCGCGCTCGAAACTGCGGCGCAGGCGACTCTTGAGCATGAGTCGTTCGACGGCAGCGTCGTTCATCGACGAGTCGTAGAAGCTGAAGCGATTGCCGCCCGCCTTCTTGGTCGCGTAGAGCGCGGCGTCTGCATTGCGTAGCAGGTCGATGACGTTGTCGGCGTCTGTGGGGTAGAGCGCAATCCCGAGGCTCGCAGTCATGTAGACCTCGTTGCCCTGTACGTCGAAAGGCTCGGCAATCTCGGTCAGCAGGTCGCGTGCGATACCGCGGAGGCTGTCCTGCATATCCTCGATAAGCGGCAGGTTGTCGATAAACGCTGCGAACTCGTCACCGGCCAGGCGGCCGATCACGGCGCCCTCGGGCAACGCGCGCGCCATGCAGCGCGTCAGGATCTCAAGTGTGGTGTCGCCGGCCAGGTGACCGAAGCTGTCGTTGATGTCCTTGAACTGATCCACGTCCACGTAGAACAACGCCAGTGCCGTGCGATTGCGCCGGGCGTGGGAAATCGCGCGCTGCAGCAGGTGCTGGAACTGCATACGGTTGGGCACCTTGGTCAACGGGTCGATCCGCGCCAGGTAGCGAATGCGTTCTTCAGCACGTTTGCGCTCGGTCACGTCTTGCGCCGCGTAGATGCGCCCCGCGAGCATCGGGTCGTTCGTTTCGATTTCGGAACACGTCCAGGACACGGGCACGTTGTTGCCGGCCGCATTGATCATGCTGGCCTCGCGCGGCTGTGTGGACGGTGTGGCCGTCTCGAATGCCACGCGATGCCGGTCGGCCACGAGCTCACCCACGGGTCGCCCGATGAGCTGGGTCTCGGTGTAGCCCGTCAGCCGGAGTGCGGCCGCGTTGGCGTGGGTGATGGCACCGTCGACGCTCGTCACGATGACGGCGTCGTTCATGCTGCCGAGCACGTTGTCGATGTAGTCGCGCGAAATTGTGGTCTGGCGCAGCTGGTCGCGCATGCGGTTGAACGAGCGGGCCAGCTGGCCCAGTTCGTCACTGCGCGATTCCTCCACGGGTTCACCGAAGTCGCCCATCGCCAGGCGCCGGGCCTGGCGCGTGATGTCTTCCACGGGACGAACGATCCGGCGGGCCATGAACAGGCTGGCGGCGCCACACACGAGCGCCATGACGAGTGAGGTGATGACGACCCAGGCCGTCGCGTCCGTGCGCCAGTCGCGGCGAATCTCGAGTTGGCGTGCCCGGAAGGCATCGATTTCCCGGTTGAACGGTTCCAGCGAGAAGGCCAGTGACAGAGCGCCCAGCCGGTTGCCCCCGAGTGCGATGTCCCGGGAGGCAACCACGCGCTCCGTTTGCCAGGCGACGCCGCTCTGCGAGGCACTGAGGCCGGTTGCATCGCCCGCAGAGGCGATGACCTCGCCATCGGTGTCGAGCACGCGAATCCCGGAGATGCTCGCGATTTCTGCCGCCGACTCGTCGAGGGCGCGCTGCAGGTCGGCGATGCGCCGATCCCGCATGAGCCCGTCAATCTCCCGCTCCAGCGCCGCCGTAGCCTGGGTCAGCCGGGCTTCAAGCTGGGCTGAGAGGTTGTCGCGACGAAGCTCCACGCTGGCATCGACAAAGCGGTCGATGACCATGCGGCTGTTGACGAACATGGCGAGCGAGACGACGCACACCACGCACAACGTGAGCGTCAGTGTTGCAAAGAGCAGTCTGGGTGCGATCGCTCTTGGGAGCATGCGGGGTCATCCCTCGCGCCACCACAGGACATGGCTGAGATCGCCAGCGTCTTATTATGTTATATGGCGCGCTGTAAAAAAGTCAGGGATAGCAGTGTGACGCGTGCTGTGGGTGGCGTCCAGTCAGGTGCCGGGCGGCCCGGGACGCGGCCGCGGCCGGGTGCGCCCGAAAGTGAGGTAGCTCTCTGTTTTAGCTTGCTTTTTCGATTGGCGTGACGTCGTCTTCGACGCGTTTTTCACTAAACGTTGAGCGCGCCCCATCACGGCCAGTGATGCGCATTTCACCGTCGATAACGGCGCCTTCCGCCACGGCGATCTTGTCACCTGTGACCGTGCCCGAGATGCGCGCGCTGGCGGAAATCTCGATGCGACCGTTGGCAACGATGTCGCCTTCGACGCTGCCCGAGATGATCACGTGGCGGGCGGTCAGCGCGCCGCGCCAGACCCCGGACCGGGCGATTGTCACGACCCCTTCGAGCTGGCTGTCCCCGACCACGGTGCCACTGACGAGCACATCGTTGGCGCCGCTAAAGGTGCCCGCGATTGTGCAGCCTTCGGCGACAAGCGTTGCAGGGCCCGAGGCCCGGTCTGAGAAACGGCGTTTGCCGAAGCTGGCCATGATCGTTCTCCGTTGAGTGGGCCGACAGCATACCCCGGAGTTATGTCAGAAGATTGTGACGCAGTTGGCACGCTGGCCGCAGGACCCGTGACGGCGCTACGATAGGCGCCTTCACGGCGGGCGGTTCATGGGCGATACCCTGGAAAAACGACTGGTTGCACTCGAGGATCGGGGTGTGACGCTCATTGACGACGCGCTGACGGGGCTCGAAAAGGAGTCACTCCGTGTCGGTGCCAATGGGTTATTGGCCGACACACCGCACCCCGAAGCGCTCGGGTCTGCGCTCGCCAATGCCTATATCACCACAGATTTCTCGGAAGCCCTGCTCGAGTTCGTAACGCCCACATACGCGACGCCGACCGAGGTGCTCGAATGCCTGACTGACGTGCACGCCTTCACGGCACGCCACCTCGGTGAGGAGCGGCTCTGGAATGCCAGCATGCCCTGCCGGCTCGAGCCCGGGCGCGACATCCCGCTGGCTCGCTACGGGCGCTCAAACGTCGCGCAAATGAAGACCACGTACCGGCGTGGCCTGGGCCACCGCTACGGTCGCGAGATGCAGACCATTGCGGGTGTGCACTTCAACTTCTCAATGCCCGAGGGCTTCTGGCCCGTCTACCAGGAGTTGCTCGGCGACACGGGTGATCTCGACGCGTTTCGCTCCGAGTCCTACCTGGCGCTGGCGCGCAACTTCCGTCGTATCGGCTGGCTGTCGCTCTACCTGTTCGGTGCGTCACCGGCCGTCGACCGGTCGTTCTTCGGCGGACGCGAGACCACGTTGTCGGGGTGGGACGAGACGACGCTCTACGAGCCGCATGCGACCTCGCTGCGCATGAGCGACCTTGGCTACAACTCGAGTGCCCAGTCACGGCTGCAGATCTCGCTCGACAACCTCGACCGCTACATCGCGGGACTCACGGCCGCGATCATGACGCCGCACGACGCCTATACGCGAATCGGTGTGCGCGACAAGGACAAGTGGCTGCAATTGAACGACAGCCTGCTGCAGATCGAGAACGAGTACTACTCGAGCATTCGACCCAAGCAGGTCGCGCGCTCGGGCGAGCGCCCAACGCTCGCGCTGGCACGGCGGGGTGTCGCCTACGTCGAGGTGCGGGCACTCGACGTCGACCCGTTTTCGCCTGTGGGTATCAATGTCGAACAGGTGCGCTTCATGCAGGTGCTGCTTGTGTACTGCCTGCTGGCCGACAGCCCGCCGCTCGATGCCGTGGCGCTGGGTCGCCACGACGCCAACCACGTACTCGTCGCGCACAGCGGTCGCAAGCCCGGCCTCGAGCTCGATGCAGACGGCGCGGCGCGCAGCCTGCGCGATTGGGCCAGCGAGATTCTCGAAGGTGTTGAGGCGATCGCCAATGTCATCGACGGGGAGGACGGCGGTTACACCCAGGCCTGCCAGGCACAGCGCGTTCGTCTCGATGATGCGGCGCAGACGCCGTCGGCGCGTCTGCTCGACGCCATGCACAGCGAAGGCCTCGGCTTTCACGACTACATGATGGCGCAGTCACGGACGCAGACCGACTGGCTCGCTGAGCGGACGATCAAGGCGTCGCGGCTCGATGCGCTTGAGCGGGAGGCGCGCGCGTCGTTGGCGCGACAGCGCGACCTCGATGCGGCGCCGTCACCCAGTTTCGAATCACATCTCGACGCGTACTTTCACGCCACCTGACCTGGAATCGGGGTGCCTGTTTGCCAAACGTGTTTGGCGTAGATTTGCTGCAGCCGCGTGGTGAGCTTGCCGCGGCTGCCGGTACCGATTCTGCGCCCGTCGATACTTAAGACCGGTGTGAGCTCGCCCATGGTGCCCGTCGTGAATACCTCGTCGGCTGTGTAGAGCTCCGTCACAGAGATGTCGCGCTCAGTGACAGCGACGCGGTTCTCCCGTGCAAGCTGCATGACCGTGCCGCGGGTAATGCCTGGCAGGCATGCGCGCGCTAGCGGTGTCTCAAGCACCTCGTCGCGAATCATGAACAGGTTGGTGTCATTCGCTTCGGCCACAAAGCCGTCGAGGTCGAGCATGACGGCCGCATCGGCACCCGCAACATTGGCCTCGATCGACGCGAGGATATTGTTGAGCAGGTTGTTGTGGTGAATTTTCGAGTCGAGGCACAGCGGTGAGTTTCGCCGGATCGAAGCTGTCACCAGAGAGATGCCCGTGTCGTTGTAAACGGGTGGCTTCCACTCGGCCAGCACGATGAGCGTGGGCCCGGACTGATTGAAGCGCGGGTTCATGCCCGAGGTCACTTTTTCGCCGCGCGTCAGCGTCAGCCGGATGTGCACATCGTCACGCATGCCGTTCGCGTCGAGCGTTGCAAAGACGGCCTGCGCCACAGCCTCGGCCGACGGGATCTGTTCGAAGTGCAGTGCATGCGCCGAGTCTCTGAGACGTCGAATGTGCGCCTCGAGCGCGGCGATTCGGCCGTCGTAAACCCGCAGACCCTCCCACACGGCATCGCCGCCCTGCACGACGCTGTCGAACACCGACACCTTTGCGTTGGCACGGTCTTGCAGTGCGCCATTGATCATGACCTTGATATCGGCATTGCGCGGGTCGACAGGATTCATGGAGCCTCCGGAGTGGGGTCGCGCGCACTGATGACGTGAGGGCGCAACAGGTTGTAATGGAGTCGACAGGCCTCGAGCAGCGGCTCGAGGTGGGTCGGGAATTCGGTCTTGGCGGTGTAAGGGCCAAAGCCTGTGCTTTCGTGCACGGCGTGGTACCAGTGCGGGGCCCAAACACCGTCCTCGGGGCGGGGGCCCGCGGGCCATTGCAGCATGGCCGGGTCGAACGTGAGCCCCAGCGCCTCGCAGAGCGCCCCGAGCACACCAGCGGGGTTGGCCAGCAACACCTGGGCATCGATGACGGCGGGTTGCCGCCCACGCAGGGTCAGTGACTCGAACAAGGCGGACTGTCGGGCCAGTCCTGTATCGGCAAGCGTCGCGTGCGGAATCTGGATCGTTAGCGACGGCAGCATGTCGTAGGGGTCGCGAATCAGCAGCACATTATCGAACGCATCGACCACCGAAGCGTCGAGCCCGACGAGGTGGTGGGCCATGTGCTTCACAAACAGGACGGCGGTGTCCACGGGTGCCGTTGCGAGCCGCTGAACGACGCGTGGACCGTCGCAATCCATGTCGGCGATAACCTCATCCCGACCCGGGTGGTCGGCGCCGGAGACCATGAGGTAGTGACCGTAGAGCGGTTCGTCGACAACGGTTGTGTCGGGCCGTTGCGCCCAGCTGTACATGAGTGCTGTGGAAACGTTTCGCGGGCCCGACCAAAGCGCGATCCTGCGCGTCATGGGGCCAGCTCCCCCGTGGAATGCGAGGCCCGTTCAGCAACCCGCGGGATATTTGCCAACTGCGTCACAGATTTTCCATAACCCCATGCCGCCCCCAGGGCGGCCCCCCTACACTCCGAGCATACATCGCAGCAGGCGACCTTGTGAGAACGAGCATCATCATAGGCTTCCTGGCCGGCATCGCGGGCGCGCTCGCGCTGGCCTACACGGCACCGTTCCTGCCGCACGATCGCGTGCGTTCGGAGACCGAAGTGCGCAACAACGGTGGGCGCTTCGAACAATTCGAAGTGGCGGGGAGTGCCGACGTCGTGTCGTTGCTGCCCGCGGGCGGCGATGCGCAGACCGAGGCCGTGCCCAGCGGCGCGCGCTGGTACCCCGACCTCGCGCCGTTTTCGGGCGAAGCTGCCGTTTACCGGCTGCGTAACGCCAGCGGTGTCGTCATCGGCGTCGCAAGCCGGGTCAAAGGCGTGGAGTCCCCTGACGACGTGCAGTGGGTGTTGCACATCCCCGCGCGCGGCACCATCGCACTCAAGGGCGCCGGCATCGGTGATGCCGAGATCGGTAGCGTGGTCGCTGGCGAACGCGAATTTGCCGGCCTCGTTGGTGAGTGGCAAGCGACGGCCAAGCCCAATGGCGGCTGGCGCATCGAGACGCTTGTGATCGTCCCCGAGCCCCCCGCGTCCCTGCAGGCCGCCGGAGACCGCTCATGAGAATCATCATCGGTTTCATTCTTGGCTTTATCCCCGGTGCACTGGCAGCGGTATTGCTCATGCTGCACAACCCGATGTTCGATGGCGACGCCCCGCGCGGCGCCTCGGGCGACGGGCTTGAACTGGCCGTGCACGGACAGGACGCCGTTAACGTCGTTCGAACCTCGAGTGGTTACCCCTGGGTGCCCTCGGAGCCGGCTTCTGTCGTGTCACCCAACATTGAAGGCACGCGCAGCGCCGTGCGCGTCGTGCTGGCCTCGACTGCGGGTGGCGGAGACAACGCCCCGGCGAACGGTGTTGCCTACATTGCGCGCGTCAGCACGCTGACCCGCGAAGGTCGCCCGCTGTTTGGTGAGGTCATCGAACAGTCGATGTGGCACGTCGTCGTACCTGGCGGCGGCAGCTTCTTTGTGGTCGGCGAAGACGACCTCTGGGGCTTTGTGCGTCGCATGGTGCTGCCCATGGCGCGCGGTAACGACTTCCGCGGCAAGGTCGCTTTCGACACGACGATTGGGCCCGTGCGCGGCGGTGGTCGTGTGATCGGACTCAGCGGTGAGTTCGCGGGCCAGAAGGGCAGCTCCGAGTTGTCACAGATGGTGCGCCGGGCGTCGTTGGTCGAGGGCGTCACCGACGCCGAGAGCACGCTACGCGTCAGCTTCTGAGTACTACGCTGGCCAGGTCTGGGCCGCGTCTTTCAATGACTGACCTGGGTCCGACAGTACGTCGGCAGGTATGCGTGCGCCTGCCGCAACCGCGGGCTTCGAGAACAGGAATTCGCGCGGACTGTTGACTGCATCGACGGCGATGAGTCGGCCCTGTTTCAGGTAGAAGCACGCAAACTGCCGTGAGTGCAGGTCACCGCGAACGACCGTCTGGTCGTAGCCGTCCGTGAGCCCGACGATCTGCAGTTTGAGGTCGTACTGGTCCGACCAGAACCAGGGCACTTGTGCGTACTCCGTCGGCGTGCCATTGAGCGTCGCGGCGACGGCTTTGGCCTGCTCCAGCGCGTTGGGCACCGATTCGAGTCGCAGCCGACGGCCGAGCACGGGATTCGGGTGATTGCAGCAGTCGCCAATCGCGTAGATGTCGTTGTGACTGGTCTTACAGTAGCCATCGACGAGGATGCCGTTGTCACAGTCGAGCCCGGCGTCGCGTGCGAGCTCCACGTTGGGCAAAACGCCGATGCCGATGATCACGAGGTCTGCTTCAAGACGGCCACCGTCGTCAAGCAGGGCGGCGCTCACACGCTCCGCGCCCTCGAAGCCGGAGACGCTGCAGTCGAGGTGGATGTGAACGCCCGCCTCGCTGTGCGCGCGGTGATAGAAATCCGAGATGTCGGGCGACACGACACGCGACAGCAGCCGCGACTGCGCCTCGACGAGGTGTACGTCGATGTCGTGCGCCACGGCCACGGCCGCCACTTCGAGCCCGATGTAGCCGCCGCCGACGATCACGAGACGCTTCGACGTTGCGAATTCGCCGCGAATGGCGTCGACGTCCGCGGCGGTGCGCAGGTAGTGCACGCCAGGCAGTGATTCGCCAGGCACGCCCAGCGTGCGCACGCGGCTGCCCGTCGCGAACACGAGCTTGTCCCATTCGGCGCGCGAGCCGTCATCGAGTGCCACGGACTTCGTCGCCACGTCCACGGTCTGTACGCGCCGGCCCAGCCTCAGGTTGACGTTGGCCTCAGCATAGAACGACTCGGGCTTCAGAAGCAGTCGTGCGGCATCCAGTTCGCCGGCGAGATATTTCTTCGAAAGGGGCGGGCGCTGGTAGGGCGCGATGGGCTCTTCGCCCACGAGCGTCACGGCACCGGCGTGGCCGCCCTGACGCAGCGACGCCGCGAGCTGACCGGCCGCGTGGCCGGCACCGACAACAAGAACGTGATCGTCGGCCATGGCCTACATCGCGCTGATGCCGCCGTCGATGCGCAGCTCGGAGCCCGTCACGAATCTGGATTCGTCACTGGCCAGGTAGAGCACGCCGTAGGCGACATCGTCGGGGTGTCCGACACGACCCAGCGGGATCTGGCGGCCGAGTCGGCTCAGCATGGCGTCACGGTCGTCGCCGTCACCCATGCCGTCGAGAATCGGCGTGTCGATAAAGACCGGGTGCACGGAGTTACAGCGGATGTTGTTGCGCTTCTTCGCGCAGTCGAGCGCGATCGACTTGGACAGGTGACACACGGCGGCTTTGGCCGAGTTGTAGGCAGCGAAGTTGTAGCCCGCGATGATGCCCGCGATCGAGGAAATGTTGATGATGCTGCCGCCACCCGACTCGGTCATGAGCGGCAATGCCGCCTTGCAGCCGTAAAACACGGAGTCCACGTCAACGGCGTGCACAGCGCGCCAGTTCTCGACGGTCTCCTCGACCACGCCGCCCACGGAGCCGATGCCCGCGTTGTTGACGAGGATGTGCAGGCCGCCGAGTTCGCCTGCGCGTGCCACGACCGCATGCCAGACGTCGAGATCCGTGACGTCGTGCGTCATCGCGTGTGCGTTGCCGCCATCGGCGACGATGGATTCGGCAACAGCGCTAACGCCGTCGCCGTTTATGTCGGTCGCGAGGACGGTCGCACCTTCGCGCGCAAGCATCCGCGCGATCGCTTCTCCGAGTCCCTGTGCCGCGCCCGTAACGAGTGCAACCTTGCCTGCCACTCTGCCCATGGTGTTCGATTCCAGCCCAAAACGGTCTGGTATTGTACGGGCAGCCCGAACCCCCTGCAGCGGAGTTTCCCCATGGCTGGTGATGCCACCGAAACCACCCACGCCATTCGCGTCGACGCGTTTGGTGGCCCCGAGGCGCTCAACTGGCGCGCCGTGCCGCTGGCCCCGCCCGGACCCGGTGAGGTGCGCGTGCGGCACACGGCCATCGGCATCAATTTCATCGACACCTACCACCGCAGCGGGCTATATCCGCTGACGCTGCCCACGGGGCTCGGCGGCGAGGCAGCGGGCGTCGTCGAGGCGCTCGGCGCCGATGTCGACGGCTGGCAGATCGGGCAACGCATTGCTTACCTGGGTCGCCAGCCCACGGATGCCTACAGCGAGCGTCGCAACGTACCCGCCGAATGGCTCGTACCGCTGCCCGATGCCATCGACGACGACACGGGTGCGTCGGTCTTACTCAAGGGGCTGACGGCCTGGTTTCTGCTGCACGAGTGCCACGTGGTGGTGCCCGGTGATGCGATCCTGGTTCACGCCGCGAGCGGCGGTGTTGGTCAGTTGCTCACGCAGTGGGCGGCGTCACTGGGGGCTCAAGTCATCGGTATCGTGAGCAGCGACGAGAAGGCCGCGCTGGCTGAGCAAAACGGCTGCCACCAAGTGCTGCGCGCGGACCCAGCCACGCAGGCCAAGCAGGTTCGCGCGCTGACGGGTGGCGCGGGCGTGCGCGTGGTCTACGACTCCGTCGGCAAGGATACGTTTTTTGCCTCGCTCGATTGCCTGGCCCCGCGCGGGCTCATGGTGACGTACGGCAATGCGAGTGGCGCCGTGCCGCCCGTCGCACCGCTCGAACTCGCGCAGCGCGGCTCGCTTGTGCTGACGCGGCCTGTGCTCTTCGACTTCATTGCGGACCCCGAGGTGCGCCGGGCCGCAGTGGCCACGCTGTTTGAACGCATCTCGGACGGCACGTTATCCGTGCGTGTGGGGCAGCGCTTCGCGCTGGCCGATGCCGCCGACGCGCACCGCGCGCTCGAGTCGCGCGCCACGATTGGTGCCACGGTGCTCGTGCCCGACGCCTAGACGCGGCGCAGGCCGCCGCGCGCCCGTATGACCAGGCGGGCGCGATGTGTGATGCAGTCTATGGGCACGTCGCCGAAGCTTGACGACTCGCTGCCCGTCACCCCATCGCTGTCGAGACGCACGGTGTCACCATCAATGCCGGCGATGCGCTTGATGATGGGGCCGAAGTGGGGGTGTTGCGCGCAGACGATGGCGCGGGTGTCGAGCCGCCGCACGGCGCGGGAGCCAATGCGGCGGCCGATCACGAAGTCGCCGTCGCCGAGTGTCGGCAGCATGCTGCGGCCGCGCACCCGGAACAGCTTGAACATGCCCGATCAGAGGGCCGGGTAGACGGTCTCGAGGCCGGGCTTGTAGGGTGCCGCGGCGCGTTTGGTGTCGACGCCCTTCGTGGCCCAGAATATCTCGGCGAATTCGTTGCAGAGCTCGTGCAGTGCGACGGCGTCGTCACGGCTGACACCCTGTTTAGCCTTGCTGCCCGTGAGCATGATGTTGTGCACGAGCTCGTGCGCGTTCGGGTAGGCCTCGAACTGCGGTGCCTTCAGGTAGTCGCCCCAGATGATACGCACTTCGTGCTTCACGATTTCCGCGTGCTTTTCCTTCATCGCCACGGCCCGCGCCATGGTGTTGTGATAGACGAGCGGGTTGTCGGGCTTGTGGCCTTCGAGCTCTTCCATGATGTCGATCATGCGCACCACGGTGAGCGACGCGATCAGCAGATGCGCTGGGTCGTAGATGGCGCAGGGTACGTCGCAGTGCGCGTCGACGTCGGTGGCCTGGTCGGCGGCGAGGGTGTCAATGAGGGTGTGTAACACGACGGTCTCCCATGAAACGTGGTGCAAAAAAACGGTGAAGAATCAGTGCGGCGAGTGTGCCTCAATCGCCGGATCAGTGCGAGCACCGAAGCGCTCGTCGAGCCACACGACGAGCGCAGGCAGCATGAGCAGGTCGTAGATCACGGCGGACGACACCACGATGGCAATCATCACGCCTGACGTCACGTTGAGATTGAAGTCTGACGTGGCCAGCACGAGGAACCCGGCCGTCAACGTGATCGACGTGACGATGAGGGCGCGCGCCACGGTCGCGATGGCGTAGTGCATTGCCTGCTCGGGCGTGCGCCCAAGCACACGACGCGCATGCAGGTACTTCGTCAGCAAGTAGACCGTGTCATCGACCACGATGCCGATGGTCATGCTGAACACCACGGCGGCTGCCAGGTTGATGTGACCAACGAGCAGTCCCCAGATGCCAAACGCGATGGCCGCGGGCAGCAGGTTCGGGATCAGACTCATGAGCCCGAACTTCAGGGACTGCAGCGTCAGTGTCAGCGTGATCGTGATAAGGCCCAGCGCGATGAGTGAGCCCGTGAGCATGGCGTTAATGTTGCGTTGCCCGATGTTGGCCCAGGACACGTCGGCGCCCGCGCCAACGGTCGCGATGTCAGGCGTGTTCTCGGCGAGCCAGGCATTGGCGCGTGCCTCAAGGTCGACGATGCCACTCGTGCGCTCGCCACCGATGCGGACATCGATGCGCATCTTCGACTTGTCGAAGCTCAGCTGGTTGTTGAGGTCGAGCCCGAACGGCAACGACAACTCATAGAGCAGCAGGTACTGCGCGGCCAGCTCGGCGGAGTCGGGCAGCACGCGCCATGCCGGGTCGTCGTCGTGCAGGTCTTCGTTGAGCCGCTTGAGCGTCTCCGTGAAGCCTGCGACGTAAATCACCTCGGGCTGCTCGCGTGCCCAGTCCATGAAGCGTTCGACCTGCTTCAGGTGCTCGGGGTCGGTGACGCCATTGGGCCGACCGCTGTCGAACGAGAAACTCATGACGAACGGGCCCGTCAGGTTGTCGATCGTGAAGTCGGCGGCCTGGCGCAGCGGCAGGTCCGTTGAGAAGTACTCGATGAAATCGTCTTCAAGCGAATTGCGCGGCGCAAAGCTCACGATCACGACGGCAACGGCTGCGGCCCCCAGGCCGAATACACGACGCTTGGCGATGAGCGTATCGGCAAGCTGCGTCATGAGCTGTTCGCTCTTGTGGCTGACCTGGCGGAACGGCAGCACGCGCAGCACCCAGGGCAAAAACGCGAGCGTCGAGAGCAGCGCCATGACCACGCCGAACGCCACGATGTTGCCGAGATCGCGGAATGGTGGCACTTCGCTGTAGTTGAGCCCGAGAAAACCGATGCCCGTGGTCAAGGTTGTGAGCAGAATGGGCTGCAGGTTCATACGCAGCGCGGCAAAGATCGAAGCGTCGCGCGCCTCGCCGCCGCGGTAGCGTGCAAGGAAGATCGAGAGCATATGCACGGCGTCGGCCACAGCCAGCGTCATGACGATGCTGGGCACGGCGACCGTGGCGGCGTTGAGTCGGAAGCCGAGATAACCGGCGAGCCCCAGCGTGGCGATGATGCTCGTGGCGACGACGGTCAGGATCGCAATCGTTGCCGATACCGAGCGCAACGCGAGCGTCAGGATCGTGATGACGATGACCACCACGATGGGGATGAAGCGATAGAAGTCGTTGATCGACAGCTCGTCAAAGGTCTGGTCGCCGACGGCCGACCCGAGCAGGTAGAGATCGATGTCGGGGTATTCGGCCGCAAGCTGCGCCTTGAGGTCGCGCGCGTAGCCCGCGATCTCCGGCACCGCAAACGTGTCGTCCTCGGGCATGTTGAGGAATACGTTGACGGCGGCGACATGGCCCGAGGGTGACACCCAGCGGTAGACGAGCTCGGGTTCGGACAGCGCGATCTCGCGGATCGCGTCCAGGCGCATTGGTGTCAGCGTCTCATCAACGGGGATCAGATCGGCGACACGCAGCTCGTCGTCGCTGGCTTCCGTGTGCTGGTAGTTGGCCAGCGAGTCGACGCGGCGCGCATAGGGAATGCGCCAGCCTTCATCGGTGAGACGGTGCAGCAAATCGGCGGCGCGCGGCGTAAAGACACTGCCCGAGTCGGGTGCAATGACGAACATGACGTTGTCGGTGCGCCCGTAGTCGCGTTGCAGCGCCTGCTCGGCGATGTAGTTGGGGTTGTCGTCGTCGAAGAAGATCGAGTCGTCGGTTTCGAGCCGGAGCTGTGTCATGCCGAGCCCCGCCGCGATACAGGCGAGAAGCCCCGCGATGGCAACCGTCCCGGCGCGGTCGACGAGCCACCGGCAGAACCGGTCGGCGGTGGCGCTCGCGCGCGTCATCAGGCGAGACGTGTGCCGTTGGGTACGGCCTGGTCGGGTACGGCGAGCACCACGTCGCCATTGGCATCATGGAAGCCCGTGACGAGGCACTGCGAGCGCAGCGGACCGATTTGCTTGGGTGGGAAGTTGACGACGGCCACAACCTGGCGCCCGACCAGCGCGCTGGCTTCGTAATGCGCCGTAATCTGCGCGCTCGACTTCAGCACACCCGTGGGCTCGCCGAAGTCGACGTGCAGGATGTAAGCAGGCTTGCGTGCCTCGGGAAACGGCTCGGCGCTGACGACCGTGCCCACACGAATCTCGACGCGCTCGAAGTCCTGCCAGTTGATCGTGTCGGTGTCGCTCATGGTGTGCTCATTGTATGTGTCGCCGCCCGTCAGCGTCATCGTCATTGCTGCGGTTCGCCGCAAAGCGGCGTATGGTTGCGGGCCCTCGCACAGGAAATCCTCGACATGGCTTTTGCACGCATCGTTCTTGGTGTCATCGGGCTCGGTACGCTCGGTTTTGGCGTGTTTGCCTTTGTCCGGCCCGAGTCGCTGGCCGAAGTCGTGGCCCTGACGGCGACTGCACCCGAAGGCTTCACAGAGCTGCGCGCCTTTTACGGCGGCGTCGAGTTCGGCCTTGCCGCCTTCTGGATCGGGGCCGCGTTCAGCAAAACCCTGGTGCGCCCGGCGTTGTTGTCCATGTTCTGTGTGTGGGCGCTTGTTGCCGTTGCACGAGGCATTGGTGTCCTCATGGACGACACGGCGACCAATTTCATGCTCATCGCGCTGGTTACCGAAGCGCTGTCGGCGCTGCTGGCTGCGGCTGGCCTGCTCAGCCTGCGAGCCACTGACGCGTCGCCGGCTGCCTGAGGCCCAGCTGCCAGGCGACAAACATGCCAACCCCGCGCGCGGCCATGAACAGCGTGAACGCGAGCCAGAGACCATGGTTGCCCAGCGGCAGCGCGAAATACCAGGCGGGTATAAACACAAACGCGGCGGCCGCCAGCATCACGTTGCGCATGCGCCGGGCCCAGGTCGTGCCCACGAACACGCCGTCGTAGACAAAGCTCCAGACGCTGACGACGGGCGACAGGATCATCCAGGGTATGTAGGTGTGCGCCGCTGCGCGCACGTCAGGCAGGTCGGTGAGCACGCCGATGATCAGGCCGCCGCCTAGCCAGAACGCCACCGAGAAACCCACCGCAACGATGCCGGACCAGGCGAGCGTCAGGCGCACGGCGCGCAGGAGTCCTTCGCGGTCGCGGGCGCCCCAGGTGCGCCCAACGAGTGCCTCGGCCGCGTGTGCCAGCCCATCCAGCGCGTAAGACAGCAGGTGCTGGAAATTCATGAGCAACGCGTTGGCGGCGAGCACCGTGGCGCCAAAGCGTGCGCCCTGTGCGGTGACGAAGGCCAGCGTGCCGACGAGCGCCAGTGTGCGGATGAAGATGTTGACGTTGACCGAGAAGAATTGTGCGTAGTTTGCAGGCTGCCACAGCGTGCCGCGGTCGAGTGTGCCGCCGCGTTGCGCAAGTGCTCGGCGCGCGGCCGCGATGCCGACTGCAGCACCCAGCGTCTCGGCGATTACGGATGCCGCCGCGACACCGTCCGCCGCCATGCCTATGACATTCACAAACACGAGGTCGAGCACGATGTTGGTGAGGTTGATCGTCAGCACGATGATCAACGGCACGCGCGTGTTCGACAGGCCGATGAACCAGCCGATGAGTGCGAAGTTGAGCAGTGTGGCCGGCGCGCCCCAGACGCGGATGTCGAAATAGGTGCGTGCCTGGAATTCGGCGCCCTGTGCGCCGTCGAACAGATACATGGCGAGCGTGGCGACGGGCTGCTGCACGAGGATGATGATCGTGCCGAGCGCGAGCGCCACGATGCCCGCCTGCCAGAGCGTTTCGCGCAGGCCCGAGTCGTCTCCCGCGCCGAATTGCTGCGCGGCGATCCCCGTGGTGCCCATGCGCAGAAAATTGAAGCCGATGAACAGCAGGCTGAAGATGGCGCCGCCCAGGGCGACGCCCGCCAGGTAGTCCGGGCTGTCGAGATGACCCAGTACGCCCGAGTCGACCATGGCGAGCATCGGTACCGAGACATTCGAGATGATCATCGGTACCGCGATGCGCCAGATCGAGGCGCTGTCGACGGATTGGGTCAGAAGGCGTTGACGCCCGTCAGTGCCTTACCGACGACGAGCTGGTGCACGGTTTCCGTGCCCTCGTAGGTGATCACACTTTCGAGGTTGAGCGCGTGCCGGATCGGTACGTACTCGGCGCTGATGCCGCTGCCACCCAGGATGTCGCGCGCATCGCGTGCCGTGTCGATGGCCATGCGGGCGTTGTGCCACTTGGCGACCGAAACCTGTTCGGGCCGCATGTTGCCCGCATCGTTCAGACGACCCAGGCGGTAGGAGAGCAACTGCGCCATCGTGATCTGGCGCGCCATCTCGGCCATGCGCAGCTGGATGGCCTGGTTGTGGTTGAGCGGGCGCCCGAACAGCTCGCGGTCGGCCGTGTAGTCGATCACGGCGTCGAGGCAGGCCTGTGCGGCGCCAATGCAGCCCCAGGTGATGCCGTAGCGCGCCTTGGTCAGGCAGCCCAGCGGGCCGCGCAGACCTTTGACATTGGGCAGCATCGCGCTGGCGGGTACGCGCACATCATCGAGGAACAGCGCGCCCGTCAGCGAGGCACGCAGCGAGAACTTGTTCTCGATTTCCTGAATGTCGAAGCCGGGCGTGTCCGTCGGCACGATGAAGCCGCGCACGCCCTCGTCGGTCATGGCCCAGATGACGGCCATGTCGGCGATGGGTGCATTCGTGATCCACATCTTCGAGCCCGAGATGCGCCAGTCGTCGCCATCGCGCTTGGCGACGGTTTTCATGTTCGCCGGGTCGCTGCCACCGTGCGGTTCGGTCAGACCAAAACAGCCGACGGCTTCGGCCGTGGCGAGCTTCGGCAGCCATTCCTGTTTCTGTTCTTCGGAGCCGTAGGCATAGATCGGGTGCATGACGAGACTCGACTGCACCGACACGAAGCTGCGAATGCCCGAGTCGCCGCGTTCGAGTTCCTGGCAAACCAGGCCGTAGCTGATCTGGTTCATGCCCGCGCAGCCGTAGCCGTCGATGGTGCTGCCCAACAGCCCCAGCTCGGCGATTTGCGGAATGATGTCGCGCGGGAACGTGTGTTGCTCGAAGTGCTCGCGGATGACGGGCAGCACCTCCGCGTCGACGAAGCGGCGCACCGTGTCCTGCACCATGGCCTCGTCTTCGGTGAGCTCCGAGCGGATGTCGTAAAGGTCGAGCGGATCGATGCTCGAGCGTGTGCCCTTGGATGGGTCGAGAGGTGTTGCAGTGGCCACGGTCAGTCCTCGCATTGAAGACCTGCCAGTTTATCAGAGCGGCGCTCTTGCGACGTCGACGCGCTGTCTAGTCCCGGCGTTGTACGGCGTGGTGAAACAGCCAGAGTGGCGCGAGCATCGCCAGCTGCACGAATTCGGCCAGACTACGCGCTGACTTCCGGCGCATGCCGGCCAGGTCGAGGCACAGCGCCATGGTGATGAGTGCTGCAGCGATGAGCGGCAGCTGGGGCGTCAGCGCTGCCAGCAGACCGACGCTCACGCCGAAGGCGACCACGATGGGTACCAGCGCCAGCGCCAGTGGCAGCGAGAGGATGAAGTAGTAGACGATGAGCGCGATGAGCAGCAGCGTCGACCAGTTCAGCAGCACCGAGATCCGGCGCAGCGCATCGGGCACGGGCAGGGCCCAAAGCGCCGTCAACACACCCAGCGCCAGCAGTACGGTGGCTAGGGCGTGCAGCCAGGGCAGGCGCCTTGCCGCGAATAGCGCGTCGTAGCGGTCGATCCAGTGGCCCAGCGCCGTCTGGGGGGAACTTTCCATAAGCACAGTGTGCCGTATCCGTGTCGTCGCCGTTAAGCCCCGGTTCAGGGGAATCCCCTCAAGCTTGTGCACAACGGTTTGATAAAATTAAGCCCCTTGGGCACAACGAAGGGAGACCCCCCAATGAAGACCAAATTCGTGCGAACAATCATTGCGGTTGGCGGCGTGGCGTTGCTGGCGACAGCCTGCACCACGGTTGATCCGTACACCCGCGAACAAAAGACAAGCCAGGCCACGCGTGGCGCGCTGATCGGCGCCGCTGCCGGGGTTGTGGTCGGCCTCATCTCGGGCGACGACGCCGTGGAACGACGCCAACGCGCACTCATCGGCGCCGGTGTCGGCGCGCTGGCCGGTGGCGCCATTGGCGGCTACATGGACCGCCAGGAAGCCGAGCTGCGGGCACAGCTGGAGTCCTCAGGCGTGAGTGTCACGCGCATCGGTGACCAGATCACGCTCAACATGCCCAGCAATGTGACCTTTGCCACGGACAGCTCAAACATCAACCCCTCGTTCTACGAGGTCCTGGGTTCGGTCTCAGTCGTGCTGCAGAAGTACCAGTCGACGGTGATCGAAGTCGCGGGCCACACGGACAGTGACGGCAGCGTTGAGTACAACCAGGCGCTGTCGGAGCGGCGCGCCGAATCGGTTGCGGCTTACCTGCGCGGCCAGCAGGTCATGGGTCAGCGCATCATCACGCTCGGCCAGGGTGAGTTGCGCCCTGTCGCCAGCAACGCGACGGCGGCCGGCAAGGCTGCCAACCGCCGCGTCGAGCTGACGCTCGTACCCGTTACGGCTGGATGATCCAGCACGCACATTGCGACACGCGGGGCAGCGGATTGACCGCTGCCCCGCATTGCATTGAGGCGGGCGTATGCGCCTGAACAAACGCGCGGCGACTCGCTTCGCCGTCGTCGCCATCGGCGCGGTCATCGCGGCATTCATTGCCGAGTACGAGACGCGGGGGCCGCAGGTTGCGGACGCGCCCACGCAGTGGACCCAGGCGCTTGATGACCAATGGGTCTCGACGGCGGTCACGATCTACCGCGAGCTGCCCGACGACAACGAGGGCTCGCGCCACCAGCGCCTGCTGGGTCGCACAGACGGCGGCCATTCGCTGCTCATCGTGCACAACATCGATCTCGCGCCGCGCGTTCCCGCGCGTACGGGCGACCGCATCGAGGTGCGTGGCCACTTCGTCTGGAATGATAAGGGCGGGCTCGTGCACTGGACCCACCACGATCCACAGGGTCGCCACGACGGCGGCTACATCGATTTCGCGGGCAAGCGCTACCGCTGACGGGTCGATTTGGTTAGGCTCGCGCCCCGACTTCAGGACTCGCGCGAGAAACAGTATGGCGGAACGAATCGACGGCAAGGCACGTGCGGCGATGCTGCGCGAAGACGTGGCGGCCGGCGTGCAGACGCTGTTCGACGCGACGGGCGTTCGGCCCGGCCTGACCGTGGTCATCATCGGCGAAGACCCGGCGAGCCAGGTCTACGTGCGCAACAAGGGCCGCATGGCCGAGGCCGCGGGCTTTGTGTCGAACACACACCGCTTGCCCGCCGACGTGCCCGAGGCCGATCTGCTGGCCATCATCGACGACCTCAATGCGGATGACAGTGTGCACGGCATCCTCGTGCAGCTGCCGCTGCCCGACCACATCGACGACCGCACGGTCATCAACCGCATCGACCCCGACAAGGACGTGGACGGTTTCCACACGGTCAATGTTGGCCGACTGTCGATCGGGCTCGACGGCTTCGTGCCCTGCACACCACTGGGCTGTCTTGACCTGCTCAAGCATTCGGGCGCGCCGCTGACCGGTGCGCACGCGGTCATCGTGGGGCGCTCCAACATCGTTGGAAAGCCGATGGCCGCGCTGCTGCTCGCCGAGCACTGCACGGTCACGATCGCGCACTCACGGACCAGGGATCTGGCAGCGCTCTGCCGCACGGCCGACATCCTCGTCGCGGCCGTGGGCCGCCCGGGTCTCATTTCGGGCGACTGGGTCAAGGAAGGCGCAACTGTTATTGATGTCGGCATCAACCGCATCGATGCGGGTGAGGGCAAGACGCGACTCGTGGGTGACGTCGACTTCGAATCTGCGGCACAGCGCGCGGCGGCCATCACGCCCGTGCCCGGCGGCGTCGGCCCGATGACCATCGCCTGCCTGCTTTCCAATACGCTGAAAGCAGCAAAGCGCGCCCGGGGGCGCGCTTCGCAAAGCTAACGATACGAGGCGGTCGCGACGTCAGTCGGCGTCGAGCGTAGCCTTGAGCTTCTTGATGGCAGCCGCCTCGATCTGACGGATACGCTCGGCGGATACACCGTAGCGGTCGGCCAGGTCGTGCAGCGTCGTCTTTTTCTCAGAGAGCCAGCGCTGCTGCAGGATGTCGCGGCTGCGGTCATCGAGCGCGGCCAGTGCTTCACCCAGGCGTGCCGTCGCGTCCTGCTGCCAGTCGGCAGACTCAACGAGGTCGGCGGGGTTGGCATCTTCGCTCTCGAGGAAGGCGGCGGGCGCAAAGGTCCGCTCTTCGTCGTCGGCGGGGCCAAGGTCGAAGGCTGCGTCACGCGCTGCAAGACGTTTTTCCATCTCCACGACTTCGCGCACGCTGACGCCAAGGTCCTTGGCAACGGCCTGCGTTTCGTCGTGTGACAACCAGGCAAGGCCCTTCTTGGCTTTGCGCAGGTTGAAAAACAGCTTGCGCTGCGCCTTGGTCGTCGCGACTTTCACGACGCGCCAGTTGCGCAGCACGAACTCGTGAATCTCGGCGCGAATCCAGTGCACGGCGAATGACACGAGACGCACGCCGACGTCGGGGTCGAAGCGCTTCACGGCCTTCATGAGGCCGACGTTGCCTTCCTGGATCAGGTCGCCAATGGGCAGGCCGTAGCCTGAGTAGCCCTTGGCGATGTGCACGACGAAACGCAGGTGCGCCATAACAAGCTCACGCGCGGCATCGAGGTTTTCTTCTTCAATGAACTCGCGGGCGAGCGCCTGCTCGTCTTCCTTGCTGAGCACGGGGATGCTGCTGACGGCCTGGATGTACGCGTCGAGGCTGCCGACCGGACCGGTCAGCATCAGATCCTGGTGCTTGATTGCCAGTTCTTTTGCCATCTGCGATGGAATCCTTCTGAAGCTTTTGAAGTGGCCGCAAACAACGGCCGGGTACTGCCTAGGAGACCCGGTCGGCGGCCGTTTTCTTACGTGCATTTTAGCACTCGTAGGGTTGGAGTGCTAAAGCTGGGGCCAGGTTCCCGGACTAAGCGGCAAAATCGGCCAAAAAGGCCAACTTACGAGCTGTTATTCGACGTTCGGGCCTATTTGGGTTCAATTCGGCGCATATGACGCGCTGTGGCGAGCCAGGACCCGGCCAGGCCCAGCCCCACGCCGACGGCCACGAGGACCCCCGTTTCGCGCAAATCGAGGCCCGAAAGGCGCCAACTGCCGCCGTAGAGCCCCGCGAGCGCCGACACGGGTCCCGCCAAAAGCGCCGTGGCGACGGCCACGAGCACCACCGCGGCCAGTCCGCCCGCAAGCCCGTACCAGAAGCCCGTGTAGAGGAAGGGACGGCGAATGAAGCCGTCGCTGGCGCCCACGAGCTGCATGATCTCGATCTCGTCGCGCCGATTCTGGATGTCGAGCCGGATCGTGTTGCCGATCACGACGAGCAGCGCGAGTCCCAGCATGCCGGCCGCCAGCAGGATGCTGCGGCGCACGAGCTGCAGCATGGCCTGGAAGCGGCTCACCCATTCGGTGTCGAGCTGCACGATGTCGGCTTCGGGCAGGTTTTCGAGTTCCTGCTTGAGCAGCGCGCTGGCCTCTGGTGAAAGCGAGGCAATCGGACGCACGACGAGCGCGTGCGGCAACGGGTTGTTGTCGAGTGCGTCGAGCGCGGCGCCGAAGCCCGAGTTTTCGGCAAACGCCTCAAGCGCCTCGTCGGCGTCGACGAGTGTTACATCGGCGATGTCCGCTCGCGAGGCGAGCAGATTGCCGAGCTGATCCGCAGCGGCGCGGTCGATGTCGGGCTGCAGGTACATCGAGAAGTCGGTCGCGCCCTGCCAGCCCCCGCTGACTGTGAGCGCGTTCTTCACGAGCACCTGCAAAGCACCGGGTAGCGCCAGCGTCACACCAATAACGAGTACCGTGAGCACGGTGGCCAGCGGCGACTCGGCGAGCTTGCCCAGCGAGGCCAGCGCGGTTTGTGCGTGTCTTCCGATCCAGGCCTGCATCAATCGATCTCGAAGGCCTGCTGGCCCGACGGGTTGGCACTGTCGGCCGTCAGGCGGCCGCGGTCGAGCGTGATGCGGCGGTGCCCCATCTCCGTGATCAGCGACAGGTCGTGGGACGCGATGAGCAGCGTGACACCGATGTCACGAAAGCGCTCGAACAGCGTCATGATGCCGCGCGAGAGCTCCGGGTCGAGGTTGCCCGTGGGTTCGTCGGCGATCACGATCTTGGGTCGCGCGACGATGGCGCGCGCAATACCCACGCGTTGTTGCTCACCCGATGACAGCGTTTCGGGGCGCTGCTTCTCTTTGCTGAGTAGGTCCACCTGGTCGAGCGCGGCCCGCACGCGTTTGCCGATGTCGCGCGGGCGCAAGCCCGTAATCACGAGTGGCAAGGCCACGTTGTCGAACACCGTGCGATCGAACAGCAGCTTGTGATCCTGGAACACCATGCCGATGTCGCGGCGGTAGGCGGCCAGCCCGCGCCGACCGATGCCGCGCGTGCTGCGCTTGTCGACCAGTACTTGGCCGCGCGTCGGGCGTTCAATGAGACCGATGAGTCGCAGCAAGGTGCTCTTGCCCGCGCCCGAATGGCCCGTGACAAATACGAGCTCTCCCGCGTCGATGTCGAGCATGAGATTGGAGAGCGCTTCGTGACCGCCCGGGTAACGTTTGCTGACGTTGTCGAAGCGGATCATGTGTCGATGCCGAGCAGCGCGCTCGCGAAGCCCTCGGCCTCGAAGGGTTGCATGTCTTCGAGCTGCTCGCCGATGCCGATAAAGCGCACCGGGATGCCGAGTGTGTCGACGATGGCGAGGATCACGCCGCCCTTGGCGCTGCCGTCGAGCTTGGTGACCGTGATACCCGTGAGGCCCAGCGCGTCGTTGAAGAGCCTGGCCTGCTGCAGCGCGTTTTGTCCCTGGCTGCCGTCGATGATGAGCATCACTTCATGCGGCGCGGTGTCGTCGTGGCGCGCGATGACGCGTTTGACCTTGGCCAGCTCGTCCATGAGGCCTTGCTGGTTCTGCAGGCGCCCAGCCGTGTCGGCGATGAGCACGTCGATGTCGCGCGCCTGTGCGGCACTCATGGCATCGAATACCACGGCCGCGGGATCGGCGCCGCTTTCCTGGGCCACGACGGGTACGTCGTTGCGTTCGCCCCAGGCCTGTAATTGCTCCACGGCCGCGGCGCGGAACGTATCCGCGGCGGCCAGCATCACGGACAGCCCGGCGTCCTTGAAACGCCGCGCGAGCTTGCCGGCGGTCGTCGTCTTGCCGGCGCCGTTGACGCCCACCATGAGCAGCACGAACGGGCGTTTGTCGCCCACCACAAGTGGTGCTTCGCCGGGCTTCAGCACGTCTGTGAGCGTGCGTTGCAGGCCGTCGCGCAGCGCCTCGGCGTCACGCTTTTCCTTGCGCGCAAGGTTCTTGTTGAGCGCCCCCATGATGTTCTCGGTGGTGTCGACGCCGACGTCGGCCATGAGTAGTCGCGTCTCGATCTCCTCGAGCGTCTCGTCGTCAATACGACCGCCGGGCACAAACTCGGTGATGTCCCGGGTCAGCCACGAGTCGCCGCGGTTGAGGCGGGCGCGCAGGCGCTTGAAGAATCCGGGTTGCGCGTCGTTTTCGGTCATCAGGCGGGGAAGGAGTGGCAGACGGCGCCATGCTACCAGCGGGCCTCTATTTAACGAAGTATGCGGCGCCGTTTACGATGGCGCCGTGAACGCACGTAACCAACCCGGCCGGATCCGCATCATTGGCGGTCAGTGGCGCAGCCGCCTGCTCGACGTCGCCGACGTGCCCGGCCTGCGCCCGAGCGGCAGCCGCGTGCGCGAGACGTTGTTTAACTGGCTCACGCCGCATCTGCCAGGTGCGCGCGTGTTCGACGCCTTCGCGGGCACGGGCGCGCTGGGTTTCGAGGCACTGTCGCGCGGCGCGAGTCAGGCGCTGCTCGTAGAGCGGGACGCGGCTGCCGTGACGGCGCTCAAGCGCAACGCGAAGGCGCTCGACGCCAACTGCGACGTGCGCCAGGCCGATGCGCGCGCGCTGTTGAGCGCGCCCAATCCCGGGCGGCCCTTCGATATCGTCTTTCTCGACCCGCCGTTCGCGGCGGGCGATGCGTTGCGATTGTGTACACTCAGCGCCGATAACGGCTGGCTGGCGCCCGGCGGTTGCTTGTACCTCGAGCAGCCCGCTGCGGTCACAGTCGAGCCGGGGCCACCGCTCGAGCCGATCCGCGAGAAGACGGCGGGGCAGGTCCGCTTTGCGTTGTATGCGCTGGCTGAGGGAGCACAACAATGAAGAAGATCGGCGCCATGTACCCGGGCACCTTCGACCCCGTGACGTTGGGCCATGAGGACCTCGTGCGCCGCGCGGCGCGACTGTTCGACCGCGTCATCGTCGCGGTGGCGGCCAACCCGGGCAAATCGCCCATGTTCACACTGGGCGAGCGCGTCGAGCTGGCGCGCCACGTGCTCGGCGACCTCGATAACGTTGAGGTGGCCGGTTATACGGGGCTCACGATCCAGTTCGCCGAGGAGAATGGCCTCGGTGTCATCGTCCGCGGCCTGCGCGCCGTGTCGGACTTCGAGTACGAATTCCAGCTCGCGAACATGAATCGACACCTGACGCCCGAAGTAGAGAGCGTGTTCTTGACGCCGCAGGACCGCTATTCCTATATCTCCTCGTCGCTTGTGCGCGAGGTGGCGAAGCTCGGTGGTGACGTCACGGAGTTCGTCTCGCCTGTCGTGCGCGAGGCGCTGCTGGCGCGCTCTGGTGCAGGCGGTTCGCCGGCCTGATCAGCTCTGGCAGGTGTTGCAGTAGAACGTTGAGCGCTGGCCGATGACGCGCTGGCGTACGCGGTCGCCGCAGGTCCGGCAGGGCTCGTCGGCGCGGCCGTAAACGGCGAGCTGTTGGGCGAAGTAACCCTGGCTGCCATCGACCCCAAAGAAGTCGCGCAGCGTCGTACCGCCCGCCTCGATGGCCTTGCCCAAGACTACCTTGATGGCCTCGGCCAGCGCCTGCATGCGCCGGCGTGAGACCCGGCCGGCGGCCCGAAGCGGGTGGATGCCCGCCAAAAATAAGGCCTCACTCGCGTAGATGTTGCCCACGCCGACCACGATGCGGGCATCCATAATGAAGGTCTTGATGGCGGCCTTCCTGCCGCGCGAGCGCTCGTAGAGGTAGTCGCCGTCGAAATCGCCCGACAGGGGCTCAGGCCCGAGCGGCGCGATGAGCTTGTGGTTCAGCGGCTCCGGGCTCCAGAGCATGCTGCCGAAGCGGCGCGGATCATGAAACCGCAGCGTATTGCCGTTGTCGAAAACGATGTCGACGTGGTCATGCTTTCGACAGGGGTGGTCGCTGGGCACCACTTGCAGACGCCCCGACATGCCCAAATGAACAATAAGGCTGCCCGGTCCTGTATCCATCAATAGATACTTGGCCCGGCGTCGAATGCCTTGTATCACCTGGCCTTCAAGCGTTTCGGCGAGATCGGCGGGCACAGGCCAGCGCAGACGCGGCTCGCGCACGATCAAGCGTTCGACTTTGTGGCCGACTATATGGGGTGAAACCCCGCGGCGCGTGGTCTCGACTTCAGGTAACTCGGGCATATCGACGAATTGATGGCGCCCTGGGCGGGTTATTTGTGACTTGAATCCGTAGGATCAGCGGCGCCGAAGTTTATAGTGTTCACAGATTTCTGACATACTCCGCGCGACGCGTTCCCGCGTGACCGCAGCCATCGAGCTGCCAAGGATTTCCATTGTCTATTGAATCTTTCACCGAATTTTTCATGCAGCACCTGTATGGCGGCCTGCTCAACCTGAGCACGCTGGGCTACGTTATCGCCGGCCTCATCATGCTGCAGCTGTCCATGATGGCCGTAACGCTGTACCTGCACCGCGACGCGGCTCACCGCTCGCTGAACCTGCACCCCGTGTTGCGCCACATCTTCCGTTTCTGGATCTGGTGCACCTCGGGCATGCTGACCCGCGAATGGGTGGCGGTACACCGCAAGCACCACGCCATGTGCGAAAAGCCGGGCGACCCGCACAGCCCCAAAGTCTTCGGCCTCAAGAAAGTGCTGCTCGAAGGCGCGGAACTCTACCGCGAAGAAACCAAGAGCGAAGAGACGCTCGAGAAGTACGGCCGCGGCTGCCCGCGTGACTGGATCGAAATTAACGTTTACGAGCGCTTCCCCTGGGGTGGCATCGTGCTGTTCGTCCTCTCGTGCCTGTTCTTCTACGGCGTGCCGGGCATCATCCTGCTGTCGATACAGCTTGTCTCGATGCCGCTGTTTGCGGCAGGCATCATCAACGGCATTGGCCACCACACGGGCTACCGCAATTTCGAGTGCGACGACGCCGCAACCAACATCGTGCCCTGGGGCATCTTTGTTGGCGGCGAAGAGCTGCACAACAACCACCATGCATTCCCGACCTCGGCCAAGTTCTCGATGCGTCCCTGGGAATTCGACATTGGCTGGATGTACATCACCATCTTCTCGAAGCTGGGCCTGGCCAAGGTCAACAAGGTCGCGCCGCAGCCGGCAATGCGCCCTGCAGCGGGTGAGCTCAACGCTGACACACTGCGCGCCGTGATCATCAACCGCATGCACGTGCTGCGTGATTACACCAAGCAGGTCACGCTGCCCACGCTGCGTTTCGAGCGCCGCCGTGCCGACGCGGGCGCCATGCTGAGTCGCGCCAAACGTGTACTCGTGCGCCAGCCGTCGCTGCTCGACGGCCGTGCCAAGGCGCGCCTCGACGAGATCCTCGACAACAGCGCCACGTTGCGCACGGTCCACGAGTTCCGCGATCGCCTGCAGGCGCTCTGGCAGAGCGGTGCGGCCATCAGCAACGAGAAGCTACTCGAGCAGCTCAAGCAGTGGTGTGCCGAGGCTGAGGCCAGCGGTATCCGCTTCCTTGAGGACTTCGCCGCGCGCATGCGCAGCTACGCGATGAGCCCGGCACCGATTCGGGCGTAGCCACTGACACCCGGGCAACCGGATCAGGAGAAAAAGGGCGCCTCTGGCGCCCTTTTTCTTTGCGTATGACCCGAAATGCAAGCCGTGCCCCGAAATTGACCATTGCGATCAACGAGTGTGCGCAATTGCCGATGTTGTCAGCCGATTTCATCTGATACTGTCGAAGGGTCCGGGCACGCTGCAGGCGCGGCTGGCTCGGCACTAGACACCGCTTAAAGACGTTGGATGGCGAGGGAGAGACGCATCATCCATGAGTGAGCGCAGTCGGCAGGTCGCTGAACTGAATGCGCGTTATCTCGCGTGCCCTTCTTGCGATGCGCTATTTGAGCGACCTGCGCTCGAGCCGGGCCAGCGCGCGCGCTGTCCGCGGTGCCACGAGGTTATTGCGACCAATAAGCATCGCGGGACTGAGCGAACCACGGCCCTGATGATGGCGAGCCTGATCGTCTACCTCGTGGCCGTGATGTTTCCGTTCATGAGCATGGAGCGGTCCGGACTCTCCAATCGCATCTCTGTTATTGACGCTGTTTCGGTGCTCTGGAGTAATGGGATGATGCTGCTGGCGGTGGTGTCCGGCCTGTTGATTCTCGTCATTCCTGCAACGCGCATTAGCTTGATTCTGGCTCTAAACGCCAGTCTGGCCCGGAACGAATTCGCACGAAGTAAGCAGGCGTTCTTGCTGCGCATGGCGCAGCACCTGGAGCCCTGGGCGATGGCCGATATCTTCATGATCGGCGTGATCGTGTCGCTGGTGAAGATAGGCAGTCTGGCGCGGATCGAAGTCGGGCCGGCGTTTTGGGCGATGTCGTCATTGATCGTGTTCATGGCGATGGCGACATCGGCTGCCTGCAAGGACTCGGCCTGGCAGCGCATTCGGCCATGGTGACCAAACTCGCAACAGAGCAGGGTCTCGCGCTCTGTCGAAGCTGCGGCACCCTGACTGACCAGCCCGGCGAACGTTGTGTCGTCTGCGGGGCGCGCACACGCAGTTTGGACGACTCGGGCCTGCAAGCGGTCTGGGCGTTCTGGATCGCCGGCGTCTTGGCTTACATCCCCGGCAATGTCCTTCCGATCATGGTGACGCAGTCGGTTTCCGGGACCACGGAGTCGACAATCATGGGTGGCGTGATCTCGTTGATCCACCACGGCAGTTACGCTATTGCCGCCGTAATCTTCATCGCCAGTATTGCCGTCCCCGTTTCGAAGTTCCTGGTCATCGCGTGGCTGGCGCTGTCGATCCAGCGGCGCTGGCCGACGAGCGAGCACACGCGGCACCGAGCCCATCACGCCATCGAGATTATCGGCCGTTGGTCCATGATCGACGTGTTTGTCGTCGCGGCACTGGCCGCACTGATTCAGATTGGTGGTTTGCTGACTATCGCGCCGGGCATCGGCATCAACGCGTTTGCCCTGTCCGTAGTGCTGACCATGTTCTCGGCGATGAGCCTCGATCCCAGGCTGATCTGGTCGAACCCCGCACCAATAAAGGCACCGAGCGATGAATGACGCGGCACCGCAACCCGATATCGAGGAGATTCCGAAGCGAAAGATTTCGCGTGTCTGGATTGTGCCCATCCTGTCACTGGTAATCGGCGCCTTTGTCATCGGCCAATCGATTTGGGAGCGTGGCCCGCTGGTGGAGATCCGGTTTGAAAAAGGCCATGGCATCACTGCTGGCAAGACCGAGGTCAAACACAATGACGTCGTCGTGGGCGTGGTGGAGACGGTGCGCTTGTCTGAGGACCTCGAAACCGTGGTTGTCGGCGCGAGGATGGAACGGTTCATGGGCCCCTACCTCGGCGACACGACCGCGTTCTGGGTGGTCAAGGCCGATATCTCGGGGACAAGCTTCACCGGCCTGAGCACGCTGCTCTCGGGCGCCTATATCGAGGTTGACTGGGATCAGGCGCCAGAGCGTCGGCAGCGACGCTTCGTCGGCTTGGACAAGCAGCCCATGACGCCGCCGGGCGTGGCGGGCACGCACTTCCGTTTGCGCGTCGACAGCGCGGGTTCGATTGGCGTTGGGTCACCCGTGTTTTTCCGCCGCATCCGCGTCGGGCAAATCGAGAATCAAAGCCTGTCGGAGGACTTCGGCTACGTCGAATACGACGCCTTCATCGAGGCGCCGTATGACCGGCTGGTCAACGCCGCGACGCACTTCTGGAACGTATCGGGCGTCAACGTCGAGGCCAGCACCGATGGTCTGATCGTGAATTTCGACTCGCTGCAGTCGCTTGTGGCGGGGGGCGTGGCATTCGGCGACATCGGGCGCACGATGGGTACCTCGGAACTCGACCCCAACGCCGAATTTATCGTCTATAAGAACCGCGAAGCCGCTGTGGAGAGCCAGTACTTCACGCCTGAGGGCAGCGGGTTCTATTTCATGGTGCAGTTTGACGACTCCATTCGCGGCCTGAGCATTGGCGCGCCGATCGAGTGGCAGGGGATTCGAATCGGCAACGTCCGCGACATCGTGCTCGACCTCTCCGACGTGACGAGAACCGATGCGGTGGTCTACGCGGTGCTGGAGTTGCAGCCGAACCGCATTGGGCTTGAGAACATGTCGGACGCAGATTTGCGGACCAGCATCACGCGTTGGGTGCGGTCCGGCATGCGCGTTCAGCTTGCCGCCGGCAATATTCTCAGTGGCCGCAAGCTGATTCGGTTCCTCGACGACGCGGCGCCCCCCGACGAGACCCTGGTCGTCAATTTCGACGCGCAGCCGTTCCCGGCCTTGCCCACCATCGGCACTAACCTTGGTGCGGTGACCGAGAACGTGGAACGTGTCGTTGCCAATGTGGCGGACCTGCCTTTAGACCAACTCGTCGGCTCGCTCATCAGCCTGCTCAACAATGCCGATGCGCTGGTCGGCAATCCTTCCGCGCAGGGGCTGCCGGACACGCTCAATGCGGCGCTCACCGCAGTAGGCCAAGTTGCGGGCAACCTCGATCAGGCCAGCGATCAGCTGCCCGAGCTCATCGTCAGCTTGAACGAGATTGCGCGGGCTGGCGAGGTCACGCTCGCCGGGCTGTCTCCGGACTCGGCGCTCTATGTCGACTTGGCAGACGCCATCAGCGAGCTGCGTGACGCCTCTCGTTCGCTGGCGGCGCTGGCCGTGCGGCTCGAACAGAAACCCAACGCACTGATACTAGGCAAGTGATGACGATGATGACTGAACGGCTTGCGGCTCGAATACTTCTCTTGGCTGCCATTGGGCTGGCGGGCTGCGGTAGCGGCCCCGAGCCGGTCTTTTACACGCTGGACCCGCCCTTCAGCAGCGTGGAAGCAACCGGCATCGGCCCGAGAATCAGCCTGCCGTCCGTCGACTTGCCGGCGTACGCGCGGTCCAGCCTGATTGCATCGGCCGACGGGGCCAATCGCATCGTCGTCGACGACGATCATCGCTGGGCGTCGCCGCCCAGTGAGTCAGTCACACTGGCACTGGCGCGGCATCTGGAGTCTGCACTCGACGCGACGGTGCTCGTGCAGCCGCACCCGCGCGGGTTCGACGCCGAATTGGTCATCACGGTGAGCTTCGACCGCTTCTTGCGATCGGGAAGTGGTGCTGCGGAGCTGAGTGGGCGCGCGGTGATCGCAAACGGGTCGGCGCCTGACGTCATGCGCTTCTCCATTACGGCTTCCGCCGAGGGCGGGGATTACAGCGATTTCATGACCAGTGTGGACAGGGCGCTGGCCGAGATTGCCAACCGCGTGGCCAAGCGTGTCGCGGCGATGCCGCCGCCCTAACACCGGCGTCGCGCGACTGGCTGTCAGCCGGGTACAAAAAAGGGCGCCAGTGGCGCCCTTTTTCCTATGGCCGCATGCCGCGGCCGAAGACGAAAGATCCGGTTACTTGATCTTCGCTTCCTTGTAGATGACGTGCTTGCGTACGACGGGGTCGTACTTTTTCGTTTCCATCTTCTCGGGGTGAAGACGCTTGTTCTTCATCGTCGTGTAGAAGTGGCCCGTGCCGGCGCTCGAGACGAGGCGGATTTTTTCGCGCATTTCGGTGCTCCTCGGTATTCAGGCCCGCGTTAGACGCGCTGGCCCTCGGCGCGCAGGTCGGCGACGACCTTCTCAATGCCGTGCTTGTCGATGATGCGCAGGCCCTTGTTGGAGACGCGCAGCTTGACGTAGCGCTTCTCGGACTCGAGCCAGAAGCGGTGCGTATGCAGGTTGGGCAGGAAACGACGACGCGTCTTGTTGTTCGCGTGCGAGACGTTGTTGCCGCTCATCGGACCTTTGCCGGTCACCTGGCAGACTTTAGACATGACCTTATCCCGGTAGTGTCAGCGCCAGCCGCGCAGGCCCTGGGGGCCCGTGCCGATGGCGGTGGTTCAGTTTCTGTGCCGTGGCCTAAACCCGCTGCGGGGCTGGCCCTGTCGACAGCAGGGCACGTCAAACGACGGGCTACCCGCTAAAGAGCCGCACTTTATACCGGATCGAGGGGGCTGGATCAAGGCCGAAAGGTGCCTCAGATCAGGCCCCGACTGGCCAGCGAGGTCACCGTGCCGTCGCCGATAACGAGGTGGTCGAGCAGGCGGATGTCGACGAGCGCCAGGGCCTCCCGCAGACGCCCCGTGATGTCTGTATCGGCCTGGCTGGGCTCGGCCACACCCGAAGGGTGATTGTGGGCGACGATGAGGGCCGCGGCGTGGTGGGTCAGGGCCTGGCAGACCACCTCACGCGGGTAGACGCTGGTGCCGTCGATGGTGCCCCGGAACAGTGGCTCGAAGGCCAGCACGCGGTGGCGGTTGTCGAGGTACAGGCAGCAGAAGACCTCGTAAGGCAAGTCCCTGAGGCGGGCGGCCAGGAAGCGCCGCGTGTCGGCGGGGCCGGCGATGCTGTGGCCCACGGCAAGCGTTTCCGTGTGATAGCGCCGGGCGATCTCCTGCAACGCCTTGAGCCGGGCCGCGGCGGCGGGACCCAGCCCGGGCGCGGCCTCCAGGGCGACAGGGCTGGCCCGGAGCAAGGCCCGCAGGCCGCCGAATCTCTCGAGCCAGGTTGCGGCACGGCGTGCCTCTTGCCGCGGCAATACCGCGTCGAGTAGCGCCTGGGGCGTCAGCGCCGGTGCGTCCCCGCCGATGAGCCGCCGCCTGGTGTCGGTTTTGCAGGTGATGTCGTCCATGGGGCGATCATCGCGCGCGGCCTGGCTATCGCGCTCGGGTAAAAATAACGCGCTGTTACAGGTTTACCGGCCTTCCCCAAGTGCCTGATACACTGCGCGGCCTCTGGGACGGGTCGGCCAGGCCGACAGGAACTGACGGACATGACGCAAGTGCTGCTCGGTGTTACGGGTGGTATCGCCGCTTACAAGAGCCCCGACCTCGTGCGGCGGCTCATCGAGCGCGGCGCCGAGGTGCAGGTGGTCATGACCGCCGGCGCCCGTGAATTCGTCACCCCGCTGACGTTCCAGGCCGTGTCGGGCCGTCTTGTCCGCACAGACCTCTGGGACGAGCAGGCCGAGGCCGCCATGGGCCACATCGAGCTGGCCCGCTGGGCCGACCAGGTCATCATCGCACCGGCCAGTGCCGACTTCATTGCCCGCTTCGCCGGCGGGCTCGGCGACGACTTGCTCGCGACCGTGTGCCTGGCCACCGAAGCACCTGTTGCCATCGCGCCAGCCATGAACCGGCAGATGTGGGCGAGCCAGGCGGTGCAGGACAACATCGCCAAGCTGGGGGCGCGCGGTGTGCGCATCCTGGGCCCGGGTTCGGGCGACCAGGCCTGCGGCGAGGTGGGTGCCGGGCGCATGCTCGAACCCACCGAAATTGCCGAGCAATTGCTGCGCCCCGTCGACGGGCCGCTGTCGGGCAAACACGTCGTCATCACGGCGGGCCCAACCCGCGAGCCCATCGATCCTGTGCGTTATCTGACCAACCGCTCGTCGGGCAAGATGGGCTACGCGATGGCAGAGGCCGCGCGTGCTGCGGGCGGCAGGGTCACGCTCGTGTCAGGCCCTGTCACCCTGGGTGCGCCTGTGGGCATCGATCGACTGAGTGTCGAAACGGCCGAAGAGATGCAGGCGGCCGTGGACGCCGTCATCGAGGGCGCCGATGTGTTCATCGCAGCGGCCGCCGTTTCGGACTACCGCCCCGCGACGTTCGAGACGCAAAAAATCAAAAAGACCGAAGACAGCCTGTCGCTGGCGCTGGACCGCAATCCCGACATTCTGGCCGGTGTGGCGTCACGCTCACCGCGACCGTTTACCGTCGGCTTTGCGGCCGAAACCACGGACGTCATCGCCAACGCGCGCGACAAGCTCGCGCGCAAGGGGCTCGACATGATCATTGCCAACCAAGTGGGTGACGGGCTCGCGTTTGATCGCGACGACAATGCCGTGACGGTGCTCTGGGACGGTGGTGAGCAGGCCTTCGCCCGCGATGCCAAGACGCGTTTGGCGCAGTCACTCGTCGCACTTATCGGCGAGCGGGTAGCAGCAGTATGAGCCAGCGCCTCGAAGTCAAAATACTGGACCCGCGCATCGGCGATTCGATCGCGTTGCCCGAGTACGCCACAAACGGCTCGGCGGGCATGGACGTGCGCGCCTGTCTCGACGCGCCGCTTGAGGTCGCACCGGGCGATACGCATCTCGTGCCCAGCGGCCTGGCCATCCACGTGGCCGACCCGGGGCTTGCTGCCGTTTTGTTGCCGCGCTCAGGCCTCGGCCACAAGCACGGCATCGTGCTGGGTAACCTCACGGGACTCATTGACTCCGACTACCAGGGGCAGCTCTACGTCTCGATCTGGAACCGGGGCAGCACCACCTACACGATCGAGCCCGGCGAACGCATTGCACAGCTCGTGCTCGTGCCGGTGGTGCGGGCAGAGTTTGCAGTGGTCGAGGAATTTGGGGCTTCGGACCGGGGCGCGGGCGGCTTCGGTCACACGGGCCGCGACTGACGCGCGACGGGCCCGGCCTCAGGGCATATTCTGGCTCGTGAGCTCGGAGTAGCGCGCGATCGCGACGCGAAAGTCTTCGCGCAGGTTGTCGGCCTCACGTTTATGTGTGGCCAGGCGCTCTTCGTAGGTCAATACGCGGTCCTTGGTGAGCTTGATGTCGTCGGCGAGGGCCGGACGAATCATGGGCGCATCGGGGTCCACGGTGTAGGGCTTGAACTGAGAGGCTTCGTCGAGCAACGACACCAGCCGCTTGCGCAGGTTGGTGAGGTAGAGCTCGGTCACCTTGGACTGGGCGTCGAGCAGTTCGACGCGGCGGTCGCGGTGGCGCTCGATTTCATTGATAGAGAGGTAGGTGGCCAGCAGTGCGCGGTCGGCGCGGCGGGCCAGTTCTTCGCGGGCTTTGGCCTCGGCTTCGAGTCGCATGGCTTCGAGCTCTTCCTCTGTGGCCTTGCCGGCGATGCGCCCCACGGCCACGCCTTGCTCGTTCAAGATGCGCTTTTCTTGTTCGGCGTATTCGGGCGGGATCGAATCGCCAAAGTGCACGACCCCGTTCTCGTCGACCCAGCTGTAAACGGTCGCGGCAGCATGAGCCCCCGCGACCAGCAGGGTGGCCAGGGCTCCCGACGCCAGAATTGTCCTGCCAAAACGTCGCATACGGCCTCCGATGGTACAGAAACCGGCCCGCCTCAGGGAGAGGTGCGTCACGGTTTTGGCGCTAAATCCCCTGTTCCGCGATGCCGTAGCGGGCGCGGTAATCGAGCAAAGCCTGCAGTTTCTCTGCGTCTCCGCCCTGTTTTACATGTGTCACGAGTGCTTCGAGTGTCGCAACGGCGCGTACTTTCACGCCCAGTGACTGTTCGACTTCCTGCACGGCCGACAGTTCGCCTGTCCCTCGCTCCTGGCGGTCCAACAGGATCGCGATGCCTGCGACACGGGCCCCGGCGGCCCGGATGATCTCCACAGACTCGCGGATGGCCGTGCCCGCTGTGATCACGTCGTCGATGATCACGATGTCCCCGGCCAGCGGCCCGCCCACGATATTGCCGCCTTCGCCGTGGTCCTTGGCTTCCTTGCGGTTGAAGGCGTAGGGCAGATCGATGTCCTTGTGCTCGGCCAGCGCCGCGGCGGCCAGGGCCGCGAGCGGGATGCCCTTGTAAGCCGGGCCGAACAGCACATCGGCTGTGGGAAACTGCTCGGCGATGACCGCCGCATAGAGCTTGCCCAGCGCCGCGGCCGCGCGGCCACCCGCGAGCTGCCCCGCATTGAAGAAATAAGGGCTGACACGACCCGACTTGAGCGTGAACTCGCCGAAACGCAGCGCGTCGAGTGACAGGGCAAGCTCGACGAACGACTTCGGGGTTTGCGGCATGAAGGGCACCTGCGGGCAGTATGAAAGCGTCTGCTATTATGCCGCCCGCCATGACCCGCATCATCTCGCTTAACGCCAACGGCATCCGTGCCGCGGCGCGCAAAGGATTCTTCGACTGGCTCGCGGCGCAAAACGCCGACGTGGTCTGTATCCAGGAAACCAAGGCGCAGGAACACCAGCTCGTCGACGACGTGTTTCGCCCGGCAGGCTTCCACAGCTACTACGAGGACGCCGAGAAGAAAGGCTATAGCGGCGTGGCGATCTACAGCCGCCACAAACCCGACAAGGTCGTGCGCGGGCTCGGTATCGAAGACTACGACCGCGAGGGTCGTTACCTCGAGGTGCAGCTCTCAGGTTTGGCTGTCGCCTCCGTTTACCTGCCCTCGGGCACCTCGGGAGACGAGCGCCAGGCCTTCAAAATGCGCATGCTCGACGACTTCCTGGCGCACATGAAGAAGACGCGACGGCGCAAGCGCGAATACGTCTTCTGCGGCGACTACAACATCGCCCACACCAAGGCCGACATCAAGAACTGGAAGTCGAACCAGAAGAACTCGGGCTTCCTGCCCGAAGAGCGCGCCTGGATGGACACCTTGATCCACGAGTCGGGCTTTGTTGATGCGTTCCGAGAACTGCCGCAGGAAGAACACGAGTACAGCTGGTGGTCGAACCGCGGCCGCGCCTGGGACAACAATGTGGGCTGGCGCATCGACTACCACATCACCTCGCCGGGTCTGCGCGGGCGCGTGACCGCCACGGACATCTATCGCGATGCGCGATTCTCCGATCATGCGCCTGTGACCGTTGACTACGACTTCAAGCTCTGAGCCGCGCGTGACGACAGACACGACGGAGCCTCAGGCCGGCGCGGAGAAACCCACCTCCTGGCGCTACTACCTGCAGCAGAAGGTCATCGTCATCTTCGGCTTGGGCTTTTCTTCGGGACTGCCGTTTCCGCTCGTGTACTCGACGTTGTCCGCCTGGCTCGAAGACGCGGGCATCGAGCGCAGTACCATCAGCACATTCGCGTGGCTCGGTTTCGCTTACAGCCTGAAGTTCTGCTGGGCGCCCCTCATTGACTCGCTGCGCTTGCCAGTGCTCGGCAAGTTGCTCGGGCACCGGCGCAGCTGGCTGTTGCTGGCGCAGATAGCAATTGCCCTGAGCCTTGTGGTCATGTCGTCGACGAATCCCACCGAGGACATCGCCGTCTTCGCGATCGTCGCGCTGGCTGTTGCGTTTCTTTCGGCGACGCAGGACATCATCATCGACGCCTACCGCATTGAGTCGGCGCCTGACGACATGCAGGGCGTGCTCGCCGCGGCCTACCAGTACGGTTACCGGATCTCATTGCTCATTAGCATGGCGGGGGCGTTGTACCTTGCCGACTACGCAAGTTGGGAGTTGACCTATCGCGTCATGGCCGGTGCAATGCTGCTCGGCATCATCACGACGCTGTTGTGCCCCGAGCCGGCCGTGCTGCGCACGCTGACCTATGAGGGGGAGAACTTCGTCGATAAGCTCGACAGCTGGTTCCGCCACGCCATCGTGGAACCGTTCGAGGACTTCTCCCGGCGGTTTGGTCCCTACCTGTTTGTCATCCTCGCCTTCGTGTCGCTGTATCGCATCAGCGACTACGTGCTCGGCATTCTCGCGAACCCGTTTTACCTGGCGATCGGCTTTTCAAAGTCCGAGGTTGCCACGGTGGCCAAGGTTTACGGGCTCTGGGTGACGTTGTTTGGCGTGGGCCTGGGCGGCTGGGCCGTGGTGCGTTACGGTGTGGCGCGGTGCCTGATCATCGCCACGGTGCTCATCGCGAGCACGAACCTGTTCTTTGCGGCCATGAGCCAGGTGGGTGCGGAGCTCTGGATGCTGGCGCTGACCATCAGCGCTGACAACATCGCGCAGGGCTTTGGCGGCACGGTGCTCATTGCCTACCTGTCGAGCCTGACCAATCGAGACTTTACGGCGACGCAATACGCGTTGCTCTCGTCATTTATGGCACTGCTGCCCAAGTTCACAGCCGGGTATTCGGGCGACGTGCAGGAGTCGCTGGGCTGGTTTGGGTTCTTCCTCTACGCGGCGGCACTGGGGGTGCCCGCGATCATCCTCGCGACCTTCGTCGCAAGACGCCACGACGCGCTCGTCGGCGAGAAGCCGACAGCCAGCGCCGTCAATCCGGAATAAGCTCGATACCGTGGTCGCGCTCGCGCTCGATCACTTCGAGCGGGTCGGACCAGTCATGGGGCGGGCGCCCGTCGACGTCGTCAACGACGTCTTCGCGGTTCACGTCCATGGCACCGCTCCAGTCTTCCGGGGCTGCGACGGCCAGAATGACCATTCGCCCCCAGTTTTCCGCGTCGATTTCGGCCACCGTGCCGTCGAAGTACTGGATTTCGATCGTGTTGGCCGCCTCGTCCACGGCCACGACCTCGAACAGACCGCGGTCCGGCCTGCGATACCAACGTCCCACCCTGGGATTCACTGCGGTCATGCTGCTACCCCCTGGCAACGCTCCCGCTACTGCTTCCGCGGGAAGCTCGTTTCACCTGTTTTCAAAGTTGTTATACGCTCCTTCGACACGCAACGCCAACGGCCGCCCGGGAGGCCGCAATCGACCGTTGGAAAAGCGCTGACGCGGCCCTATACTGCGCGCGCGAGACACGTCTCCCCACCCTTTCAGAGCCCTGCCGTGACGCCATTCATCGAACAATTGCTGCGCCATTTCGTCGTGCTGTTTGTGGTTGTGGAGCCCATCACGCTCGTGCCCATTTTCGGCGCGTTGACGCGGGGTGCGGAGCCACTCTTCCGGCGGCGTATGGCGGTCAAGTCGGTTGTGCTGGCGGCCATCATCTTCTGGGTATTCGCACTCGCCGGCCAGCGCCTGCTCGAAACGCTGGGTGTGTCCGTGGCCGCGTTCAAGATCGCAGGCGGCATCCTCCTGTTCCTTATGGCCGTGGACATGGTGTTCGCACGCCAGTCAGGCCTGCGTTCGACGACAGTCCGGGAACAGGACGAGGCGCGCTACCGCGAGGACATCTCGGTGTTTCCGCTGGCGTTCCCGCTCATTGCGGGGCCTGGGGCGCTGGCCACGCTGTTGCTGCTGCTTGTGGAGATGGGCGACAGCTGGCCCGAGTTCTTCGGGCTCATGGCCATGGCGATGCTGGTTCTGGCCATCGCGCTCGTGCTCATGCTGCTGACGACCCCGGTCATGCGAGTGATGGGTGAAACAGGCGCCAACGTCGTCAGCCGACTGTTCGGGGTCGTGCTTGTGGCGCTGGCCGTGCAGTACGTGGTTGACGGGGCGCTCGTGCTGCTGGGCTAGCCTGCCCGCTGCCAGCACCAGTCCCAGATGCGGTGGCCCAGCTTGAGGCCGCGGCGCTCAAATTTCGTCTGCGGCCGCTCGTAGGGGCGCTCCCCGCTGTGTTCGCGGCGCACTGCGCAACGCAATCGCGCGTCAGCGGATAGCACCGCGTCGATCTGCTCTGCGTAGTTTTCCCAGTCCGTGGCGATGTGCAGCGCGCCCTCAGGTGCCAGCACGCGATCCACAAGCTCGAGAAATCTGGGCTGCACCAGCCGGCGCTTGTGGTGGCGCTTCTTGGGCCAGGGGTCCGGGAAGTAGAGGTTCAGGCGCGTGACGCTCGCACGCGGCAGCTGGTGCGTAAGCACGGCAACGGCGTCGTACTGCGAGACACGAAAATGCTGCAGCCCGGCGCGCTCGGCCATGAGCAGACAGTGGCCAATGCCGGGCTCGTGAACTTCGATGCCCAACACGTTCCAGTCGGGTTGTGCGGCCGCGATGTCGACGAGACTGTCGCCGTTGCCAAAGCCGATCTCGACGAGCAATGGGGCGCTGCGTCCGAACACGTCCGCCGGGTCGAGCTTGGCATCGGGTTCGGGCAAGCCCAGTTCGGGTAACAGGGTGTCGAGCGCACGCTGCTGCGCCGGCGTCATACGACCCGGCCGCTTGACGTAGCTCTTCACGTCGCGCGGGTGTTGATCGGTCATTGTGCTGCGGGTGTCAGGCGGCCGTAACCGACTCGAGCAGGCGGCCGCCCAGCGATTCTGTATGCAGCAGCTTGTTGACCTTCTCGGCGTCCATAGGGCGGCTGATGTAGTAGCCCTGTGCACCACCGCAACGCGACTCGCGCAGGAACGCGAGCTGGTCCTGCGTCTCGACGCCCTCGGCCGCAATGTCGACGTCGAGCCCTTCGGCCATGGCGATGGCCGCGCGCACGATGCGCTGGTGGGCTTCGTTTTCCGTGACGTCCTGGATCAGCGACTGGTGCAGCACGAAACTCGTGACCACGGTCGTGTCGAGCGCCGCAAACGAAATGTCGTGGGTGCCGAAGTGGTCGAGCGTGACGCCCACGCCAAACTTGCGCAGCGCTTTGAGCGTTTCCACTTCGCGCGGGCGTTGCAGGCTGGCGGCGCCGTCACCCAATTCGAACTCAAGGCAGCCCGGGTCGAGCGTGTGGTCCTCGATGGCGCGCTGCACCGTCTCGACAAGTCGGCCGCCCGTGAGTTGCAGTGGCGAAAGGTTGATCGAGATGGTCAGGTCGGGCACGGGGTAGCGTTGCTGCCAGGCGTGCAGCTGCGCTGCCGTTGACTCGATGATCCACTCGCCTACGGAATGAATGAGCCCGCTCGATTCAAGCAGTGACAAGAAGCGCGCCGGCGGCAGCAAACCGAAGCGTGGGTGCTGCCAGCGCAGCAATGCCTCGAGCCCCATAAGCCGACCCGTGGAGAGATTCACACGCGGCTGGTAGCGCAGCGTGAGCTCACGGCGCAGCAGCGCGTGGCGGATGCCCACTTCAAGTTCTGCGGTGTCGCCGTCGTGCTCGGTCTGCGAGCGCGAGAAGAACTGCATGCGCGCGCCACCCGCGCGCTTGGCCTGGTACATCGCGCGATCCGCGGCGCGCACGAGCGCGTCGGCGTTTTCACCGGCCTCGGGGAACAGCGCGATACCCACGCTGCTCGTCACAAACAGGTTGAGCCCGTCGAACTGGAACGGCTCTGCAACGCCGCGCACCACCTTTTGCGCGGCGGCCGCGGCGTCGCGCGGACCCGTTAGGTTTTCGAGCGCCACAACGAACTGGTCATCGCCCCAGCGGGCCAGCAGGTCGCCCTGGCGCAGCACGGCCTGAAGGCGTGCCGCGACGGCCGTGAGCAGCGCGTCGCCCACGTCGTGGCCATGTGCGTCATTGATGCTGCGGAAGCGGTCGATGTCGATGAAGAGCACACCCAAAGTGCGCTGCGTGCGCTGGGCGCGCGCCACAGCCTGTTCGAGCTGGTCGGCAAACAGGCGTCTGTTGGCGATGCCCGTGCGCTCGTCGTAGAGCGTCGACCGGGTGATCGCGCGGTCCCGTGCAAAGCGCTCCGTGATGTCGCGGAAGCTGACGAGCCCGCCGATGAGTGCGCCGTTGCGACCGAACAGACCGCGGCCGTTGACCGACAGCACGCGGTCGATGCCGTCTTCGCTGCGGTGTGAGAGTGCGAGCTCCGAAAAACGCTCGCCGCGCTGCACGCGGGAGAGCACGCGGTCGGGCAGCGGCAGCAGGCGTCCGGACGCCGCGTCGCGCGTGCAGAAGCGCGCCGGCCAATCCGGGTCGGGCCAGGCATCGCGGCCCATGCCGAGGATCGCGCGCGCCGCCGGGTTGATGCTCACCACACGACCGGCCGGGTTGATGACCACGGCGCCGTCCTGAATGCCTTCCATGACGGTCGCGAGCACTTCACTGCGGCCGGCGAGCGTGTCGATGAAGTCGAATTGGTCGCGGCACTGCACGAGCACCTGGCGCAGGCGCATCGTGTCGGCGCGCTCCACACAGAGATAGGTCTGTGCGCCGTGCAGCACAGCACGAATGCCGCGCTGTTCGCGTTCCGTGGAGGTCATTGCCACGACAGGCCAGGCCGATATCTCCGGCATGAGCCTCTGTGGCCGGTAGCGTTCTGCTGCTGATTCGGTAATGCCGAAGTCGACGAGCAACAGGTCGGGGGCCGACTCGCTGACGCGGTGTGCGAGCATGTCCGGGTCGGTGAGTTCGACCACAGATTCGATCTCGGGCAGCGCCACGAGTTCGCGGATCAGGGAGCGGGCCGGAACTGACAATTCGCCCAGGTAGAGGATGCGCAGTCGGCTCGGCTTTTCCGGGTGACTCATCGCTGGGGCCGTGATTGCTGGCTTGTCATTGTTATTGTTCCGGCGGGTTTGATCGATGATAGCAGAATCGCCACTCAGACAACGCGCGCCCCCCACTAAACCCTTGGCGCCCGGACCGCATCTTAGTGTCGAATTCTGAACGATTGAGCGCGGCACATAACCGCGGTGTTAACAGGGATCAGCTATGCTGCTCACGATGAGCGCAGAAAGGCAGGAAGACACGGCGCAAGACGATGTTGCGCTGGCCGCGAGTGGCGATACGCGAGCCTATGAAAGGCTGTACCGCACCCACGTGCCGCATATTTACGCGCTGTATCTGCGGATGACCGCGAACCGGGCAGAAGCTGAGGACGCCACCCAGGACGCCTTCGTGCAGGCCTGGCGCAAGATCGACAGTTTTCGCGGTGACAGCCGCTTCTCAAGCTGGCTGCACCGAATTGCCGTCAACGTGGTGCTGGGGCGTATGCGCAGCCGCAAGCGTGAAATGGAACGCATGCGACTCGTGGATCCCGAGACGCAGACGGCGACGCCCGCAGAGCACGATATCAGTGATCTGGAGCGGGCGATTGCGGGCCTGCCCGAGCGTGCACGACAGGTGTTCGTGCTCGCGGGGGTTTACGGCTACACCCACGAACAAGTTGCCGAGGCACTCGATGTTGCCGTCGGCACCTGCAAGGCCCATCTGCACCGAGCGCGTCAGATGCTGGCCGAACAATTGGAAGCAACGACATGAACGATCAAAACGACGCACTGGACCAGGCACTGACCAAGCTCGATGACCGCATCGAGCCCCAGCGCGACCTGTGGCCCGGTATCGAGGCGAAGATCAGCGAGCGCAAGGGCGGATTCTGGCAGTGGCGAGTCGCGGCCAGCGTGTTCGCGGCCTCCGTACTCGTCGGCCTGCTCATCATCCCCCCCGATGACGCCACAACGACGGTTGCCTCTGCAGTGCCCGAGGCCGATGAGGAACTGTTCCGCTACAGCGGTCTCGACGCCGAGTTTGTCCGCGTGCACCAGCGTTCGCTGGATGAGCTTGCGGACCACCTGGCCGACTTGCAGCCCGCAACCCGCGAGGTGGTGATCGCCAATCTGAAGATTATTCGCGCCTCGATCGCCGAGATTAACGAGGCTATCGAGCGCGAACCGAACAACGTGGAGCTGCGGCAGCTGTTGCGTATGGCTTACGAGCAGGAGCTCGCCATCGTCAACGGTTTCCGCCGCAGTGCCCCGACGCTTGAGAGGACGACGACGTGAAGACCAAGAACAAGACCATTTTGACCCTGGCCGCGCTGCTGGTGGCACTGCCGGCCGCTGCCGGCGAAGAGGTCCGCCGCAGCCTGCCGACGGGCGACGCACCGGACGTGCGCATCATCAGCCCCACGGGTGACATTGTCGTCATGGGCGAGTCCACCACCAACGTGGAGATCGTCGCGGAACTGGCGAACAGCAAGCAGCGGCTTGAAGTGTCCGAGCGCGGCAACGAAGTGCTCATCGAGATCAGCAAGTCGGGTGGCTGGCAGAAGGACCATGGCACGGATCTCGTCGTGACGGTGCCCCGGGCCGCGTCGGTCGTCGTCGAGGCGGCATCCGCCGATATCAATGTCGAAGGCGTTCGCGGCACGCTGCGCGTTGCAACGGCCAGCGGCGATGTGGACGTCGAGACTTTCGGCGGCAAACTGAAGGCACGCAGCACAAGCGGCGATGTCGTGGTGACGGGCCATATGCAGGAAGGCGAAGCCTGGGTGGGTTCCACGAGCGGTGATGTTGACGTCTCCGAACTCGCAGGACGTCTCAGCGCGTCGTCGGTGAGCGGCGATGTCGCCATCTCCGACGGCCAGCTCGACCGCGTGCGCGCTACGGCCACCTCGGGTGATATCTACATCCAGGGTCTGCGCGGGAAGAACGCAGATATCGAGGCTGACGCCGTCTCGGGTGACATCGACATCACGCTGGGCTCGGCCTTCGGCGGGCGCATCGAGGTGTCGACGCTCAATGGGCGCATTGACAACTGCTTCGGTCCCAAGCCCCAGCGCACGAGCCGCTACGGGCCCGGCCGCATCCTCAAGTTTGACCACGGCACCGGTAGTGGTCGCCTGGAGCTTGAGACCGTCAACGGCGGCATCGAGATCTGCATGGAATAGGTGGCTGCCCCCACCTGACTGGCCTGGCGCGCTTGCCGTGTCGGGCCTTTTTTTTTGGCCTGTCACGTGAACCATCGGCCCGCTTTGCTACCCTAAGCTGCATGGCCCGAATCATTAAATGGGCGCTCGGCATTGCCGCTGCGCTGATCCTGCTCATTGTCGTTGCGGTGACCGTGGCGGTGCTCGTGTTTGACCCCGAGGACTACCGCGAGGACATCGAGCTCGCGCTCACCACGGCCACAGGCCGCGAGGTCACTGTGGGCGGTGAGCTGACCATGAATCTGTTTCCCTGGCTGTCGATCCGAACGGGCGATATCGAGGTAGCGGCTGCGGCCGCTTTCGGACCCGAGCCGATGCTGCGCATCGATACCGTGTCGGCCGGCGTCAGGCTGCCGCCGCTGCTGACAGGCCGCGTTGAGATCGGCACGGTCGCCATCGATGGCTTCGCGCTCAACATGGCCACCCGCGGTGACGGCATGACGAGCTGGCAGGACCTGCTCGAGCGCAGCGCGGCGACTGAGACCGCAGACACGAGTGCGCTGCCGCAGCAGGATGCCCCCGAGCTCACCGTGGCCGCCGTCGAGATCACCAACGCGGCAGTGACCTACCGTGATGGCATGTCAGGTGCCGAGTACGTGATCGACGGCTTCGACCTGGTACTGCAGAACTTCTCGCTCGATACCTCGACGCCCATCGATGCGCGCTTCAATTTTCGCGCAGCGCCCGACGACATCACGGGTACCTTGCGCCTGACAGCTGTGATTGAGCCCGGTGGGCTCGAGACCCCGGCCGTGCGTAACCTCAACGTGTTGGGCCAGATCAACGCGCCGTTTCTGGCCGGTGAGACCGAATTGTCACTGCGCACCGCGCGCCTGGTGCTCGACAGCCCCAACAATGCGCTGGCGATTGACGACGGGCGACTCGCGCTGGGCCCCGTCGCGGGCACGTTCTCGCTGTCGGGCAGCGGGCCCGAAGCGCCGCTCGCGCTCACAGGAAGAGTCGCGCTCGAGACGTTTTCGCCGCGCGAGGCTGCGGCCGTGTTCGACGTGCCGCTCGAGTCGGCCGACCCTGCCGTGTTTGAGTCGCTGGCGTTCTCGGCCGGCCTCGAAGTCAGCTACGAAGCGGTGGCGCTTACGGGGATCGATGCGCGCCTTGACAACACTGTGCTCGCAGGCGATGTGGCCTACGACATGGTTGGGCGCCCACGGATCCGGTTCCAGCTCGCAGGCGGCGAGATGAATCTCGACCAGTACCTGCCACCCGCCGAGGACGCGGCGGATGCTGACGACGCCGGTGACGCCGTCGTCGCCACGGCCTTGCCCGTCGACATGATTCGCGGGCTGACGGCGCAGGGTTCGCTCAGGTTTGAACGCCTCACGCTCGGCGACCTGCCCTTCGAGACGCTTGAGCTCGGGCTCAACATCGGTGGCGACCAGGCGCGGCTCTACCCGCTGAGCGCCACGGTGCTCGACGGCAAGTACCGGGGCGACGTTCGCATCGATGCCCGTCAGGCGACGCCTGTGCTCGCACTCGACGAGCGCATCGAGAACCTCAATCTGGGCACGCTGGCGCGCCTGCTCTACGAGCGGGACAACGTTGAGGGCACGCTGGCGGGTCGCTTTAGCCTGACGGGGCGCGGCGAGACGCTGGCAGACGTGCGTGAAACGCTGCAGGGCGACGTCGAGCTCGCGCTCACGGACGGCGCGCTTACGGGTACCGACATCTGGTACGACATCCGCAGCGCCCGCGCGCGCTTCAAGGGCGAGACGGTGCCGCCGCGGCCCGAACCGGCGCGTACCGAAATCTCGAGCCTGCAGGCGACAGCCACGGTGCGCGACGGTGTGGCGCGTAATGACGACCTGTTTGCCGAGATTCCGTTTCTGCAGGTCACAGGCGCCGGCAGTGTGAATTTGGCCGATGCCACCATCGACTACGGCCTGCGTGCGCGCGTGCTCGAACGCCCTGAGTTTATTGAGGGTGCAACAGCCGAGGAACTCGACGAGTACACGGAAGCGGTCATTCCGCTCAAGCTCACGGGCGACATGACGGCGCCCACGATCCGCCCCGACATCGAGGGCATGGCGCGGGACGCTGCGAAGCAGAAGATCGAAGAAGAGAAGGACCGCCTGCGTCGGCGTTTGCTCGACCGCCTGCGCGGTGACGACGACGAAGAGCCCTCACTCGAAGACGCACTCAAGGACATCTTCGACTAGTGGCCTGGCGTCTCTTCATGGCGCTTGTGTTGCTCACCGGCGCCGCGCCGGCGACGGCTGCGGAGATCCGTGAGGTCACCGTCAAGTACGAGGCCAAGCGTTACACCATGCGCTCCGAGACCTGGTTTGATGCGCCGCGTGCGGGCGTGTTCGACATCCTTACCGACTACGCGCAATTCGATCGCATCTCGAGCGTCTACGACGAAACGCGCTTCGAGCCACCGGCCGAGGACGGAACCCTGCGCGTCTACACGCGTGTCAAAGGCTGTGTCCTGTTCTTCTGCCAGACAATGGCCCGTACCGAGTTGCTGGAGAACGAGGGTCTCGACAGCATCCGCACAACGCAGGAGCCCGGCGGCGAGGATTTTCGCTATGCCGTCGCCACCTGGGACTTGCGCGAAGAGGATGACGGCACGCTCGTCGTCTACGAAATCGAGATGGAACCTGCGTTCTGGGTGCCGCCCGTGATCGGCCCCTATGTCATGAAGCGTCAGCTCATTAAAGGCGGTCGCGACGCGGTCGCACGCATCGAGAAGCTCGCGCAGGAATCGACGGCAGACCCGACGACATTCCGCGAGCGCGGCCTGGCGGGCTTCGACGTGCCGCAATGACTGATTTCGCTGCGCGCGTGCTTGACTGGTTCGAGCACCACGGCCGCAAGGACCTGCCCTGGCAGCACGACCGGTCGCGCTACCGCGTCTGGGTCAGTGAGGTGATGCTGCAGCAAACGCAGGTCGCGACGGTCATCGGTTACTTCGAGCGCTTCATGGCGCGCTTCCCAGACGTGGTCACGCTGGCCGATGCACCCACCGACGATGTGCTCGCGCTGTGGTCGGGCCTCGGCTACTACGCACGCGCACGCAATCTGCACGCTGCCGCGCGCGAAGTGCGCGATGTGCACGGCGGCGTGTTTCCCGGTGACTTCGATGCCGTGGTCGCGCTGCCCGGCGTGGGGCGTTCCACGGCGGGCGCGATCCTGTCGCTCGCCGACGACGCGCGACACGCGATTCTCGACGGCAACGTCAAACGCGTGCTGGCCCGCCACGAGACGATTGAGGGCTGGCCCGGGCGCACAGCCGTACTCAATTCGCTCTGGCAGGCGGCGGAATGCTATACGCCCAGCCAGCGCGTCGCCGACTACACGCAGGCCATGATGGACCTGGGCGCCACGCTCTGTACGCGCCGCGCGCCGGGCTGCGAGGCCTGTCCCGTACGCACGACCTGCCGCGCGCGCGCCGCGGGGCGCATCGACGATTTGCCGGGTCGCAAGCCGCGCCGTGAGAAGCCACGTCGGCGTGCACGCATGCTCGTTTACAGGAACGCGTCGGGTGCACTGTTATTCGCACGCCGGCCGCCAACCGGTATCTGGGGCGGACTTTGGTCGTTTCCCGAGCAGCCCGACGGTGAGCCGCGCCCAGAGGGTTTGCCCGCCAGTGAAGCCGCACCGCAGTTGTTGGCGGGCTTCGTGCACAAGTTCACGCACTTCGACCTCGAGATCCTGCCCGAGCTTTACGACGTGGCGACGACCGCAGAAGGCGTAGCCGAGGCCGATCAGCGCTGGGTGCAACCGGCCGAGCTCGCGGCACTCGGTGTACCGCGGCCTGTCGAACGCATCCTCGAGTCGCTAGAATCGCCGCAATCCCTGTTACAGGAATCGTCATGACCAGAATGGTGGACTGCGCGCTGCGCGGTGAGTCGCTCGAAGGCCTCGATCGTGTGCCGTACCCCGGTGAGCTCGGGCAACGCATTTACGACAACGTGTCCAAGGTGGCCTGGCAGCAATGGCTCGCGCACCAGACGATGCTCATCAACGAGTACCGGCTCACGCCCATCGAGCCCGAGGCGCGCAAGTTCCTCGAGGGCGAGATGGAGAAGTTCTTTTTCGGCGAAGGCTCGGCGAAGCCCGGCGGCTTCACAGAAGAGTCCGCGGGCGACTAGCGCCTGGCTGTGTCCAGGCGGTAGAGCTGCGCGACAGGCAGGCCTCGCGGGTCACCTGGCATGTTGACGCGCACCTCAGCCACGAGCTCGAAACCGGCGACCGGTGCTGTCGCCTCGGCCAGTGCGATGAACAGCGCCGGGTTGATGCGTCGCACCGTGTCGATGTCGCGCAAGCCAATGCGCCCACCCTGGAACACGTAAAGCCCCTCGATCTGGCTGAGCACGTAGCGCGTGCCTTCAGGTGCTGCCGCCAGGAATGCCTCGGGCGTCATTGAGGTCAGCTCGCCAAGCTGCGCGAGCTTGGCTTCGTGTTGCGGCGTGAGCACAAAGTTGTTCGCGAGCACGCTGCAGTCGGTGTGGTAACGCACGGGGTGGCCATCGTTGTTACCTGCGATCACGAGACCCGGTTGTTCCGCACAGGCGTCCGCAAGCGGTGCGTACAAGGCATAGCTCATCTCGTATGCGCGTCGCAGGCCCGCGGGCTGGTCG
>CALBPI010000062.1 GCA_937899415.1 uncultured Gammaproteobacteria bacterium
ATGAAAGCCCTGCGATCCGCGCCGATGCTTGCTCCGGCATAACCCAGGCTTAGCGAGTAACTGCGGCCCAGGAACATGTCCTCGGTCTGCATAATCTGGTTGAAGTTCTGGACCTTCTCGAAGCGGTCCTCAACGCGCTCGACACTGACAAAGGGGTAACGCAGGTCGCGGTCGGCGGGGATCAGCGGCGTCGGTGGTTCTTCTTCGGGTACATCGAACTGGTTGTCGTTGACGACAACGCCAAACCGATAGCGCGTGGTCCAACCGTCCACCAGTCCGTTCGACACACCCCACCAGGCATTGAGGCCACGCTGGTCCTGACGAAACCGCCCAACCTCGCTGCCGCGCGAGAACAGCGGCTCCTCGCGGTCTTCGGTGAAGACGTCGAAGCCCGCGCTGACGCGTGACTGCAGCGAGTAGAACGGTTGCGCGACGCGAAAGCGTCGTGCTTCGCCATCATCGCTGTCGCGGTAGCGCAGATCGAGTGCAATCCAGCTGCGCCCGACATTGCGGTCCGAGAAGGCGAAGTTGGTCGAGCTGCGGTCATCGTCTCGGCGCCGCGACACCGTGACGGCGCTGCCCGTGCCCAGGATGTTGTCTTCCTCGAGGCCCAGCGTCCAGCGTGTCTCGCCGCCACTGCGCGACAACGCGAGTTCGGGGAAGAGCGTCCAATTGTCGCGAGTCTCGACCAGCAAATCGGCACGGCCGTCCTCAATGCGCAGCACTTGGATGCTCGCGTCGAAAATAAACGGGTTACTGCGCAGCAGCCGTTCGGATTCCTCGATGTTCTGCGCCACGATCGGGTCGCCGGGCGCGAACAGCAGCTGCGAGCGGATGGCCGAGGGGCGCGTCGTGACGTGGATGCGGTTGGCGAAGCGGTAGAGACGCTTGTTCTCGCCGGGCTTGCTCGTATCGAAAATGTTGTTTATCGAGAGTGTGATTTGGCCGACGGCGATGCCTTGTGCTTCGAGCTTGGCAAACCGGGCGCGCGTGTCCTCGGTGGCCTGTGCCTGCGATGTCGCGAAGACCCCGACCAGCAGCAGGGTGAGCGTCGGCAGCAAGGGCGGGCGCGCCGGGCGCCGGGCGCGATGACGGGGGGTGGGGGGCGTCTTGGCTCAAGAGTGCCGGGCACTGCGTTTCATCGCAACGACGGGGTGCCGGTCTACGCTGAATCCGGGGCGTTTTTTCCTGCGAATACATAACGCTAGACGCGCTTTCACATAAACACGGCCTCGACGGCGCTCGGAGACACCATGATCGAATTGGGCGGTATTACGGTCACGCTGGCGCTTGCCATCTGGGTTGGCGCCATCGTATTTCAGTCGGCCGTGGTCGCCCCAAGCGTGTTCAAGACACTGGAGGCCGATAGTGCCGGGCGCTTCCTCCGCGGTCTGTTTCCACGTTTCTTCCGGGCAGGGCTGGTGTGCGGCTTTGCGATGCTGGCGGGCGCCGCAGTTTTGTATATTGCCGGCGTCCGTGACGGACGCGTGACGACGCTAGCCGCAGTAACGGCGTTGATGGTGTTGCTGCAGTTCACCGCGGGGCGCATGGTGCCTGCGATCAACGCGGCTCGCGATGCGGGTGAGGCCGGGCGTAAGCGTTTCGGTCAATTGCATGGCATCAACGTGCTGCTGACGATCGCCGTATTGTTGTTGGGCATCGGAATGCTCGCGGCACTGGCCATGGCAGTGCCGCTGCAAATTGGGGTCTGACATGGCAGGACTACAAGCTGACAGCACTGTCGACGACTACGAAGTCGCCCACTACACCAAGCTCGCCGAGACCTGGTGGGACACCGAAGGCCCGTTTTGGCCGCTGCACACACTGAACACGCTGCGTGTGACTTACATTCGCGATCAGCTTTGTGCGAGGCTGCGTCGCGACGCCGCGGACGACGTGCCCCTGTCAGGCGTCGAGGTGCTTGATGTTGGTTGTGGCGGCGGCATTCTCTCGGAGTCGATGGCGCGTCTCGGCGCCAACGTGACGGGGATCGATATCGTCGAGAAGAACATTGGCATCGCGAGCCTGCACGCGCGAGATGCCGGCCTAGCCATTGACTACCAGCAGCGCACGGCGTCCTCGCTCGCCGGCACAGGCGCTCTGTTCGACGTCGTGCTCAACATGGAAGTGGTCGAGCACGTGGCCGATCTCGAGGCGTTCATGCGCGACTGCGGCAAGCTGGTGCGGCCGGGCGGCAGTCAGTTTGTGGCAACGATCAACCGCAACCCACTGGCCTGGTTCGTCGCCATTTTCGGCGCAGAGTATGTGTTGCGCTGGCTGCCCCGCGGTACGCACCGCTACCGCATGCTGCGCAAGCCTGCCGAGGTGCAGGCCTGCCTGGAGCGCGATGGTTTTGAGCTCGCCGACGTCACGGGTGTCCGCGTCAATCCGCTGTCGCGCACGATGGCGCTGACCTCGATGACGGCGATTAACTACATGCTGCTCGCACACAAGCGCTGATGTCGTTCATTCGGCGAGTGTGCAGCTCGTCTGCATCCATCGCAGGTTGATCGCCAGCCGCGTCGCCGTGGGTTCGCCCCAGGCGTAACTGGCAGCCGAGGTCTCCTCCCCGCGGTAGACGTAGAGCACGAGCGAGTCGCGGTTGGTGCCCGTGGGCCAGGCGACGTTGCGTATCTTGATGCCGACACGTTGCGGCTCGGGCTCATCCGTGTCGACCCAAGCGCGGCCGCCCTGGTCGGGGAGTATGAGCTGACTCTCGAAGTGCCAGTTCTCGCCGTCGCGCTTCGGGATCGCCAGCCAGCACTGGAATGACCGCGAGCGTCGCAGGATGTAGGGCATCTCAGCGGCGGCTTCGTCGTCGATGCTGGCTGCCGGGATTTGCAGTTCGCTGTCCGCGATGAGCCAGGCCGCGCCGTTGGCCTCGACACAGTCTTCACCCGACACCTGGCCTTCAAACTGCGCGGCACGTCGCAGCCAGATCACGTCGCACTGCGCAGAGCCGACGGCGTCGGGCTCGATTGCGGCGCGCTCGAGATCTGCAAGCAGCGGCAGTTGCCAGCGCGCCATGCGCAGCGCGCCGGCTTCCGCGTCAACTCGCAGCCGCCAGAGACCGCGTGCAGTGACCGTGTCGGAATCCTCAGCGAGACGACGCCAGGCAAGCGTCGCCGTATCCGACGCTTCGACGGCTTCAATGATCTGTCGCTCACGGCTGTGCCGCAGACTCATGTCGACCTCAAGCTCGCCCTCGAAGTAGACCTGTTCCTGGTTGTCGAAGTCGCCGGCCAGCAGTGCCGCGAGCCGCGTCAGGTCGCGCTCGAGCACAGCTTGCTGGGCGAAGGCCGGTGCTGCCGCGAGGCCCATGCAGCCCGCTGTGAGCAGGGCCAAAACTCGTGATCTTGTGTTGCGCATACGTCAGCTCCCCCGAAGACGTGTTCGCCAGCGGACCGCCATGACGACGGCCTCTACCTGACGTATTCTCACACGTGCGAGGGGAGAGAACGATATGCAGCTCGAATCCGAGAATCGGTCCTTTGGGGGGCGGCAGCAGCGCTACCGGCACACGTCGAGCACGCTCGGCTGCGAGATGACGGTGTCCGTGTACCTGCCGCCTCAGGCGGAGACCGGTCGCGTGCCTGTGTTGTACTGGCTCAGCGGTCTGACCTGCACCGACGAGAACTTCGTCGCGAAGGCGGGTGCCCAGCGCGCAGCCGCCGAGCACGGTGTGGCTATCGTGGCACCAGACACCTCGCCGCGCGGCGATATCGTGCCCGACGATCCCGATGGCGCCTGGGACTTTGGCAAGGGCGCGGGCTTTTACGTCGACGCCACCCAGTCGCCGTGGTCGCGGCACTACCGGATGGACAGCTACGTCACCGAGGAGCTACCGGCGTTGGTCACTGCAGCACTCTCACTGGACAGCGAGCGCGCATCGATCTCGGGCCATTCCATGGGCGGCCACGGCGCGCTCGTGCTGGCCTTGCGCAACGCTGGCCACTACCGCTCGGTCTCGGCATTCGCGCCGATTGCAGCCGCCTCGCGCTGCCCCTGGGGCGAGAAGGCGCTGGGCGGCTATCTGGGCGACGATCGCAGTGCCTGGCAACGCTACGACGCGTGTGCACTGATCGCGGGCGGTGCGCCGTTGCCGCCGACCCTGGTCGATCAGGGCGGCGATGACGCCTTCCTCGAACGTGAACTCAATATCCCGTTGCTCGAACAGACGCTGGCGGACGCGGGCGCGGAAGCGCGTGTGCGCATGCAGGCCGGTTACGACCACAGCTACTTCTTTATCGCGAGCTTCATCGACGCGCACATCGCGTTCCACGCGGAACATCTCGCCGCAGACTAGGACCCGATCGCGTGCCCGAACAGCCAGCAGAGTCGCATACGGATGGCGTGACGCGGGCACGCACGTTTCGCGAGCTGCCGCAGTTCTACTACCACACGCACTTCGTGGAGATGCTGTCGTTCGTCGAGCAGCATTACGCGCATGCCCTGCGCGCCGAAGACCGGGCGTTTCTCGAGGTCTTTCGCGGCTTGCCACATGCAGCGCAGTGTCTTTATGTCCGGCTCGTCAATCGCAAAGGCAGTGTGCTGGGCGTCGGAAAGCTCGACTACCCGGAGTTGGGGTCGGCCGAGCCCCTGATCGACACACTGATCCGCGCACGACTTGCCGCGCGGCCTGACGTGAACGACTTCGAGGACGTCCTGCCCGCATTGTCCTGTGCGGATCTGCGCGGCGTGCTCGATCGGGTGTCGCCCGGGCTGCGCCGGTCACTGCGCAAGGCCGAGCTTATGGCGCACGCGCGCGAGGCCGTGGGTGCGACGCGTTTGCTGCAGGCGCTTGATCGCGCCCGTTGGGTGGTTCAGCGCCGAACCGATGTCGTGGGCTACCTCTTATTCCTGTTCTTCGGCACCGTCCAGCAGGGCACATTGCGATTCACCATGCGCGACCTCGGTATCGTTCGTACGCAAGCACACGACGCCACCTACGAGCCGCGTTTTGCATCGCGTGAGGACGCCACCGAAACCTGGTTTTTTGCGAGCCGTAAAGCGCGCCTGCGCGCACTGGGTGCGCCCGCGGTTGATTCGCTCGTGCGTGAGCTCGGGCGCTGGCCCGAGCCTGTGTCGGCAACGGGCGCGATGCACGCCGATGCACTCGCGGAGCGGCTCGGCCGCGCCCTCGAACAGGCATCGCGGGCGGATGACGCGTTAGCGGTGTATCGGCGGGGCGCGACAGCGCACTGTCTGGAGCGCCAGGTGCGGTTGCTGCTGCGAGACAACCACAAGGACGCCGCGCGCGATGTACTCGAGAGCTGTCTCGACACGCCGCGCAGTGACGAGGAATGGCTGTTTGCGCAGGACCTCTACGCGCGTCAATTCGGTGGCAAACGCACCTCGACGCTCACGGATGTGCTACGTGAAGCCGATTGCATCCGTCTCGACCAGGCGGTGAGCGACAGCCCGGAACGCGCGGTCGTCCACTGGTTTGCGCGGCAGGGTCACGAGGCCTGGTGCGCTGAAAACACGTTGTGGCGGACACTGTTTGGTCTTGTGTTCTGGGACCTGTTGTTCGGCGAGGCGGCCGACGCGCGGCATTCACCGTTCGACGCGCTGCCAGCCGGTCTCGACGACGGCAGCTTCTACGCGCAGCAACAGCCGGGCATTGAACAGACGCTCGCGGTCTGCGCAACGGCGGCTGGATTGCAGCGACAGGTCGTGGCCGCAGCAACGCGTTACCACGGTGAGGCCAATGCAATCTTCCGCTGGCACGCGGCGACACTCGATGGCGTGTTTGCGCTTGCGCGGCTGGGTGACCCAGGCGCGACTGTTCAGATACTGCGTGAACTGGCACGCGACTTTCGCAACGCGCACGGCTTCCCCGACTTGCTCGTGGTGGACGGCGACGGCCTTCGTTTCATCGAGGTGAAAACTTCGGGCGATCAGTTGCGTCGTAATCAGCTGCTGCGACTCGAGCAGCTGCGCGCAGCAGGACTGCGCGCGGATGTCCTGCGCGTCGAGTGGTTCGTCGACCCAGAACAGCCCTACGTGGTCGTGGATGTCGAGACCACGGGAGGGCGGGGCGACTTCCACCGGGTCACGGAGATCGGCGCCGTGCGGGTGGTGGGTGGTCAGATCGTTGACCGGTTCCAGACGCTAATCCAGCCTGATCGACGCATCCCCGCACCGATCACGCGACTGACCGGGATCACCGACGCCATGGTGGCCGGTGCCCCGCGATTCGCAGACGTCGCCGCGTCCTTTAGCGAATTCCTCGACGGCGCCATCTTCGTCGCGCATAACGTGGAGTTTGATTACGGGTTTATCAGCCGGGAGTTTCGACGACTCGGCATGCCGTTCCGGATGCCGAAGCTTTGCACCTGCGCCACGATGCGGCGGTTGTTCCCCGGGCACGCCTCCTACAGCCTGAAGTCGTTATGCGTCGATTTTGATGTCGAGCTCGATCAACACCACAGGGCGCTTTGCGACGCGGAAGCGGCCGCAGGCTTATTGCAGCACATCAACGAGCGGCGGGCAGCGCTCGAACCTCAAGTGCGGGCGTGAGGTCAGGGATTGGCGATGCGCAGCGTGCGCCGCAGTTCGTCGCCGTCCTGCATGTCGTAACGCACGATGATCTCGTCGTTGCCGTCGCCGTCGAGATCGGCGGCAAACACATTGCTGCCGTTCTTGGGCGCACGCAGCTCCATGTCGGTGTTACGCCGTTCAAACCGACCGTCACCCAGGTTGCGGCGCCAGCCCAGCTTGTCGCGGCCGCGTTTCAGGATCAGGTCCTGGCGGCCGTCGCCATCAAGATCGCCAAATTCGACGGTGGGGAATTCCACCTGGCCGCTGCCAAAGTCGAAACGTACCTTGGCGCGAATCTCGGCCGAAGCCTCGGCCGCGATGACGCCCGCGTCGTCCGCCGTGTGCACGGCGATATCGAGGGTGACGGAGCGCGAGAACAGTGCGCCGATGATCGTACGCACGCCAATGCGGACGCCCGGTGAAACGATTGCAGCGCGGCCTTCTTCGAGCTGCACTTTTCTAATGTAGAACTGGTAGCCCTTGCTCGAAATTACCGTATCCGGCTCTGTGTCGAAGCTGAGGTCGGGTCGCGCCAGATGGATACGGTAGGTGGTCTGCTTATCGAAGACGCCCGTGCTCTTGGTTTCGAGCGTTACGAGGTCGGGCAGGTCGTCGCCATTGATGTCGGAGAGCAACTCGGGCTCGCGCAGCGTGACATCGCGCTGGTCGAGCTCGGGGTCGCCGTTGTAGAAGCGCTCGATGTCGCGCTCGCTACTGAGCTCGAGGCCCAGCGCCAGCGTTTGCGCCGCGACGGTGTCTTCGGCCCCCGCCAGATCGAAGCGCAGCAGGTCGTCACCGCGCACGGCTACGACCGCGGCCTGGGCCTCAAGGCGGGCTGGTGCTGTGCGCACGGGACGGTAGTTTTGAGCTCGCTCGAAGCTTCTGCGGATGCTGGGCAAATCGAGCAGCGTGACCTCGGCATAGGCATCGCCGCTGATAACGGCAAGCTCATCGAAGCCCTGGACGAGAATCTCGCTGTCGTCGTCGCCATCGATGTCCTGTGCGATATCGAGCGACGAGGTGAGCGGCGCGAACGAGCGACCCCGGTAGAGGCTCTCGACGCTGGCGAGCGGCGTGTATGCGCCATCGAGCGTGTCGAGTCGCTCGACGCGGTCCGCGCACAACACAAAGAGAGCGTCACCATCGCCATTCGGGCCTGCGTCGATGGCCACGGCGTCCTCGGGCAGCGCCCGTTCAATGATCGTCGTGCCCGAGTCGTCAGCGGTCAGGAACGCGATGCGAGGCGTGCCCGAATCATCGCGCCCGGCGAGCGCCAGGACCTCGCCGCTTCGGTCTGCGAATTCGAGCGTCACGACGCCCGTCTGTGGCAGGAACGAGAGCTTGTGGGTGTCTTCGGCGCCCGCCGCGGTGCAGCACAGTGAGCCCACGACAACGATCGACGTCCGGCGCAAGGACTGCGCGAGAAAGTGCATTACATTCATGGTTCGCCTCGCACCAAAAACCCCTGAGACCACGCGGGTGCTCAGGGGTTCAGGTCGATTGGGTTGGCAGGATCAGGTGGCGCCGGCTTTGCGCAGCGATTCGGGATCAGCTTTGCCCGCGTCGTCGTCCTCGGCGGCCTCAGACTTGGCCTCAGGTTCTTCGCCAGCGCTTGCCTCGGTCCCCGCGTCGGTTTCTGACTCAGGCTGTGCTTCGGTCTCGGCGACCGCGGTTTCGTCGGGCTCGTCGTCGATAACCTCGATCTCAACCTCGACCTTTTTGGCGTCTTCCATGGGCTCTGCGTCGGCCGGGGCGTCGGCGTCAGTCAGGTCGGAAGCCTCGGCGGCTTCGGGCGTATCCTCGGCTTCCGGCGGGGCTGCTTCAGCGGTTTCCTCAACAGCCTCACCAGCCTCAACTGAGGCGGCCGCGACGCCCGCCACGGTCGTGGCCGCGACACCCTCAATCGCACGCAGGCTCGGGAACGCGAGGCGCGCCCGGTCTTCGTCGTTGCAGAGTGCATCAGCGCCGCTGGCCATGTGTTCATAGAGATCGCGGTACTGGCGACCGATGTTGCGGAAGTGCTCGGCGGTTTCGCCGAAATGCTCGGTGACGTTCCGACGGTAGTCTGAAAACTCCTCCTCGAGCGCCTCTGCGCGCTTGGCTTCGCTGCTAGCGCCACCGCGCCCGATGAGAAAACCCAACAAGCCGCCTGAGGCGAGGCAAAACAGGGCAAGAACGATGGCCATCGTCGTGGGCATTGCAGCTCTCCGTTGTCGGCGCGGTCCAGAAGCTCGAGTTGAGCATACCAGTTACCTTGGGTGTGCCAAGAGTGGAAAAAGTTTCACATCACGCGATATCCGTATGGTCTAGCATGATGCGATTCCAAGGCAGGAAACCAGCATGATCCAACATCTTGTGACGTCCCGATCGCGCCTTCTTCTTACCGCGCTGATGACCACTCTAAGCCTCGCCATCGCAGGTTGCGGCGGCGGCGGCGGGGGCGGCAGCGCACCACCGCCGACGGGCGGCGGTACGCCGCCACCGACGGGCACGCGTTACGTGGACCGTGTGTTCACGGGCTTTGTCGAGACGCAGGCTGTCCAGTTCGGCGCGGGCGAGCGTGAGCAGACCCTCGAGCCGCTGTTCATGGATATCTACACGCCGGCAGACGACACGGAAACCGACCGACCCGTGGTCTTGTTGGCCTTCGGCGGCGCCTTCGTGTCGGGCATGCGCAGCGACCTGCGTGACCTCGCGATCGACTTCGCGCTGCGTGGCTACGTGGCGGCGACCATCGACTACCGACTGTTGCAGACGCAGCCTGCCGATGCCGACGCGGCGACTATCGCGATTCTGCAGCCAATCCATGACCTCAAAGCCGCTGTTCGCTTCTTCCGCGAGGACGCGGCCACCTTGGACACTTACGGCACCGATGGCGAGAACGTTTTCGCGGCCGGGGTTTCAGCGGGCGCCGTGCTCGCGCTTACCGCGGGAGTGCTGGACGAAGCCGATACGCTGACGCCTGGCGTCGAGGCCTGGCTTGCGACGAAGGGCGGTCTCGACGGCAACAGCTCTGCGAACGCGGGGCAGTACTCGTCTGAGGTACAGGGCGTGCTCGCGGTGTCTGGTGCCATTGGCGATCTCAGTTGGGTCGACGACAAGGCGGCGCCGTTCTACGCCGCCCATGAGGAGTTCGACCCCGTCGTGCCCTGCGGTATGGGTACGGGTGATCTCGGTGGCTTTCCTTTGACGGGTTTCGGTTCTTGCGACGTCGTGCCCGCAGGCGATGCCGCGGGCGTGCAAAACGAGTTCTTCTTCGTTGCGGGCGCCACGACGCACGTGGGTTACAGCGCCGCCGATATCACCACCATTCTTGAAGGTGGTGCGGCTTTGTTTGCTTCTTTGTTGCCCTAGGTTTGTGGATCACTCCTCGGGTGGCCCATTGAACTGGATTGACCAAGCGATGGCCTGCTCGGTGAGTTCAACGTTGCTCGCCTCTGCATATGCCTCGAGGTTTTCTGGCTGCGTGAAGTGAGCGGGGTGGCGCTTCACCACGATGTTTGCCTTGGGGAAGACACGTGGCAAATGCTCGTTGTACCAACGACTGAAGAGGCGCCAACCGGCAAGGTCCACGTCTTCGTGTGAGCGAAATACGAATTGGATGTGACATTCGCGATGTTCTGTCGCACCGCGCGGATAGCGCGGAAACGTCACCGAGATTGATTTGACCAGAGCATGCTGTTCTTCTGACATCGCAAATAGCGCTCTCGCTCTGCTGGCAGTCCCAAAGTCAATCTCATCACTGACTATGACGCCCTCTGTTGCAAGCGCATGATCCAAACTCTTGATCACCTGCGCTTGATCCTTGGGTTCCTCGAACTGCAGCTGAAACCGTAGCGTCGGACTGATTTTGCCGAATTGCCATGACGTGTCACACGAAGTCGGCACAGATAACAACGCACTAACGCCTGCGATCATGATCAGCGAGGTTCGCCGAGTGCGGGTCACAATGGACTCTCTTCCTTTTTATTGACCGAAGTTCCAGAGAACCATCCGAGGCCGGATCCTCCGGGTGAATGCGTTGGTAAAACAAGTTGCCTAACGTAGAGGGTACACGCAAAAAAAATCCCGCCTCAAAGGCGGGATTTTCAAGATGGCGTCCCCTAGGGGATTCGAACCCCTGTTACCGCCGTGAAAGGGCGGTCTTACACGCTAACCATATCTCGCCATACTTGATCAAAAGTGGTCATAAGCCCTTGAAATAATGATCTTTTGCCGCCTATCCTGTAGCCATACTTGATCAAAGTTGTCCTCAGAAACCGTGAGTGACTCGACTTTGACTCGACTTTTCAGACCGCCTCAGAGGCCGTCTGACGCACGAATGGGAGGCAGACGCATGGCAAGTCCACTCAGATCCAAAACGGCGCGTGCTCGCGCACAGGCTGACCGGAAAGGGAATGTTTGGGAGCCGATACCGGGTACTGGTGTCTCGCTCGGATACTCCAAGAGGTCAGGCCGTTGGCTCGCGCGCCAATTCATCGACGGTAAGGAGAAGCGGATTCGTCTCGGCAAACGTGCCGATGACAAGATGCCAGCCGATGGAACTCGAATCCTGAACTATGCCCAGGCTGCCGAGGCGGCAATCGAAGCAGCCAGCAACATCGTGAGCGCTGATCTGGCTTCGCTGACGGTGTCGCAAGCGTTCGACCGCTACCGCCGCTCACGCGACGCGGAGGGCAGGGACACACGCGATTCGATTCAGCGATTCCGCAAGTGGATCGCACCAACGTTTGGATCAAGCAAGGTTATTGAGCTTGGGCGAGCGGAGTTGGTCGAGTGGCGCGACATGGTCGCCCGCAGTGTCAAACCGGCAACCGTCAATCGCACGCTGACGATCTTCAAAGCCATGTTGCGCTACGCGCTCGAAGAACTCGAAGTCCCGTACAAGGGTGCGCCAATCTACCGCGCGTTGAAACCGCTGAAAGTCGAGAAGAAGGCGCGAGAGCGGTTTCTCACGCCGGTCGAGCTTGGCCAGCTTGCGAATGAATGCGAACCTGATTTGCAGCGCTTGGTCCTGGCTGCCGCATACACTGGCGCTCGGTTTGGAGATCTTGCCCGCCTCAAAGTGTCGGATTGGGACAGCGAGTTACGCAAGGCGTGCGTCATGAACTCGAAAACCAACCAACCGCGCTTCGTGCCTGTCACGCGCGCAGGCGCCGCGTTTTTCGATTCTTTGACCGCCGGTCGAGATCCGAACGAAATTGCCCTACAGCGGCACACGGGCCAGCACTGGGGCAAAAACACCTACGCTCGTGGATTGAAACAGGCGGCCGAAGCGGCGGGACTGGATGCGGTGAACTTCCATGCGATCCGACACAGTTACGCGTCAGCTATGAAGCGGGCAGGGGTTGATGACACGATCATCGCCAAAGCGCTCGGCCACACATCCACGAAAATGGTTCAGGAGCATTACGCGCACCTAGCCGAGTCGCATGTTGATGAACAGATTCGCAACCATGCGCCGGAGATCGATATCGACATCGAAAAGTCGTCCGTGACTCGGCTTTGAGACTCGATGTTCCACGTAGAGCGTATGCATCGACTGTGATGATTGCCGCCTCTCTGGGGCGGTTTACCAGTTCAAGTAGATGACGCGGAATCTATAAACGGTTGATTTCTCCGATTGCGTTCGGCAGTCTGAAAGACGATTCAGTGAGCCGTGACGGGTAATTCCCTGTAACCGTCGGCGGTCGCTTCGGACACTAAACACATCGAGATCGGAAGGTCGGGTCTCGCCAGGGGTGCACTGCAAGGGAGCACCCATGTCCGAAGAAAATCCGTATTCCGTGAGCATCCCCGTTTTCGGCAAGATGCTAGGCATTAGCTACACGACTGCACGTCGCGTCATCTACGGCACGAATCCTCCACCATTGATCGATTTCAACGGTCGCACTCGCGTTGCCATTGGAGCACCCGAGTTCGACGCATGGCTGAAAGCGCGAACCCAAGTAACACCCTTTAAGGCGCGCTGATGCCAAAGCAGCCGGGTACGCCTGGCGACCGCAAGATCCTGAAAGCGTTTGCTGTGAATGCACCGAAAGGGCCAGCGTTCGCCATCTTGGCGGGCCTGTTCGCGCACGTCGATGCAAACCTGATCGCATGGCCGGGCTACGGACAAATTGCCGCGCTCTCAGGAACCAGTGTGCGGAGTGTCCAGCGATGGATTCCTAAGCTTGAAACGCTCGGGTTCTTTCGTCGCGAGTCGATGCACACCGGCAGCCGACGCGATGGCACGCGCTACCACTTCGGCGAATTCGTGGACGGCATTTCGTCTGGTCGTGTCGCCACAGAGGCGATACCGCCAGAGAGGCGATACCGCCACACAGGCGGTCCCGTATCGCCAGAGTGGCGCGCCCGTGTCGCCAGAGAGGCGACCAAAGAAACCAAGGAAGGAAACCAAGAAGGGGACGCGCGCGCGAGCGCACGCGGGTCGGTCCCCTTTGGCGATAAATCGCAACCGGAATTCGAAGCCATCGTCGGGTTCATCTTGGACGCAAAGATCCGGCCGTCGAATCGCGACCAGGTACACGGCGCGGTGCGATCTCGATTCGGCATCGAGCTTTCCGACAAACAGCACTGGTGGATCGAGCGCCAGGTGAACGACCGGCGAAGCGAATAACCGCTCTCAATGGGCGGCAACAACCGTCACGAACAACAACCTTTGAACCAACATCCAGCGAGGAACCGAGAAATGCACAACGCCAGAGACTTCCACCAGATCGAACAACGCTTGATCGTGATTCGAGGGCAGATTCAGCGAGCCGAACGCAAAGCATGGCTGTCGCCAGAGGAACAAGCCGCGTTGCACCGCTGGTACGACGAGCGCGATGCGCTGCAAGCCAAGCTGCGAGGATCGACCATCACCAGGGACATAGCGCCATGACACCTGGACTGGCCGAACAGATGCGCCAACGCCTGGTGAATCGCCTGGCCACGATCAATCGACAGATCGACTTGTTGCTGGCCGAAGACGATCTCGACGACGAGGGCCGACATAGCCTCAAACGGTATCTGGCCGAACGCGAAGCGATCCGGGAGCGAATGCAGGATCACGACGCAACGAGCTTGCCATGAACAGGCTGACCGCCCGAGACCTGAGCAATGCCGAACTCGCGCTCGCGGGTCAGATGATCGATGAGCTGATCAGACACAGCGGATCGACGACGCGTGCGCATTACCGACGCATTCGCCGGAACGTGCGTGCGGTGATTCGTTACCGGATTTCCCGTGGAATCGACAGAAAACCGCGAAAAAGCAGTCTGAAACCAGCCCGAAAAGCGGCGATATTCATCGACGCCCAAACGATCAAACAACCACTTAACCGACGAAATGATGACAAATGCTGACATCGCTACGCGCGAGGTAATCAACCATGACGAATGACGACGACAAAACTGCCGAGCTTGATTCCGTAATCGATCTCGATGAGTATCGCGATTCACCTTCGGGTGACGCTTCCACTAACGACACACTGCCCGACGTCGATCTGATTCGACAGGTGAGCCACGAGGTCGTCGAAGCGCTCCGGCCATACCTCGCCATGATCGGGCAGTATGACTGTGAACCGACGGACGCAAACGCATTGCGACTGCGCGCCGAAATAGGCGCGTTCCGTGGCCAGCTCCACGACATCGCAAGGAAGTACGGTCCACCGATCACAAGGCGCGTCGCAGAGCGCGTTTTGAAATTGCACCGCGCCGGCGAATTGGATCTCGATTCGCCCGGCCTCTCCGATGCTTTCCTGCACTGACTGCCGTCTATAGGCGGCAACCGTTTAACCGTGGCGCGGCTGCGTATGGCGTTGGCGCGTCCGAAGTCCAGGAGACACAAACAATGGACGAACTTGAAAAACTAGCGGCATTGCTCGCTACCGTCGCCAGAGCCGGAACACCGATGACACGCGATCTCGTGCTGTGCCTTGCGGAAGATCGCGGATACCCGATCACTCAAGACGAACTCACTGGTGTGATCGATACCGTCAATCGCTTGTTGCCAGGCCGCAATTCACCACAACAGCGAATCGATCACAGCGACCGTTTGAATCGAGCTGAAGCCTATCAACTTGGTGGACAACACAATCGCACGCGACCAGGCACTGACACGACGTTCCGTGGCGTCGGCACTCGAAACAGCGTCGAGGACATCATGCATGACCGTGGTTGGGCTAATCGCATGATCGACGAGACGGCCGTCAGCGAATTACGCTCGATGGCGTTGTCCGCATCGGGCTTCGATGGCGTGAACAACAAAGACCTTCAAGCGGTCGCCGATGGCCTGATGATCAATCGCGATTTTCAGCAATCGACGGGCGGCCAGGTTCCGGTCGAAGTGTCGGACAACTTTATCGATTTGATCGTCCATCAGTCGCCATTGCTCCAAGTCATCCCGACCATTCGGATGCTATCGGCATCGCGTCGCATGGACCGCCTTGATATCGACCAGGGTTCGTTGCGACCTACGACTGATACCGACACGATCACCAACGAATCGACAGACACGATTGCGTCGCGCACGTTGCAAACGTTGGAAGCGGGCCTTGCGACCGATATCACGTTGACGTTCCTCGAAGACAACATCGCCCGAGGCAATGCAAGCAACATCATTCTTGCCAAGATTGCCGCCGTGCTAGGGCAGGACATCGACAATCTGTCGATCACTGGTGCGCGCGGCGTGTCGCCGTTCAATACGTTCGCGCAATCGCTCGGGGATGGTCTCGAAGCGCTGACGCTCGCAGACAGCGACGTGACGGACGTGGACGTGTCTGGTGCCTCTACGGTAGCCGAGCTGTTTGAAGCGCTTTATGCACAATTGTCGGCCGACTTCCGCTCGTCTCCATTGGTCTACCTGGTGCCGCTGCAAACCGCCCGTCGGTACGCCCAAAGCGTGAGTATTCGTCAGACGGATTTAGGCGACCAGGTGTTGCGCAACGGCCTTCCGGCGCTTCCGTATCTCGGCCAGGCGGTGTTGGGTGATCAGCACGTGAACGGCACAGCGGGGCCGACTTCGCGATCCTGGCTGATGCCGGTTTCCAACTTCGCATGGGGCGTTCGCCGTCAGATGCGACAGGACACTGACTTCCGGCCACGTCGTCGCGTGTTCGAGATCACCACGACCATGCGTGGTGGTTTCCAGTACAGCACCGGTGACGCCATCGTCCGTGGCACTGGTCTGGTTGCGGGGGTTCTTTGATGAGCAAGCACGACGAAAAAGCAGAAGCGAAAAAGCATCCTGAATTGCGCCGACTCGAAGCGCTTGTGAAATGCGCCGAACAGTCGGGCAACAAAGAACGTGTGAAGGCAGCGAAAGCGGCCGTAGCAGCGTTTGGCAAAGATGCCCGCGAAGTCGGTTAAGTCGGACGGCGAAGTCGTTGTCCGTGGCAATCACGCCGTGTCATCACGCTACCAGGCATTGGAAGCGGAACGACGCGCCGCGATTGCTGCGGGCGACCGCGACGCCGAACTGACGGCCGAGCGTGCGTTGCGTGCGGAAGGGTTCTGGCCTTCTCGCACGTTTCGCACAGCCGGTTTCGAAGACTGACCGCCGAACAAAAGCGGCAACGCGGACTGTGGTGTGCGTCGCTTGGTATGCAGTCGAGTCCCCTGTCGGGAAGCGAAGGAGTGCTTGCATACCTGACAGGTATGTGATACCTATTAGGTATGGTTAATAAATCTTCCCTCGCAGCACGCTTCCGCGCCTTCCGTGAGTCCCAGGGGTGGAGTCTGAAGGATCTCGAAGATTGCTTGCTGATTCATCGACAGACTTGGTTGAAGTGGGAGCGGGGCGAGCAGACGCCACCGGCCGCTACACGAGCTTTACTCTTTGCTTTTGAGAAGGCGCACGCCATTGGATGTTTGGAGGATCTAAGCGATCACATACTGGCGAATCATCGGTGGTTTGGCGCTCTAAAAGAAGGTCGCGTGTCAAAGCGGGCTAAGTCGAAATCTGGTGTTGGTGATCGGTCCAGATTACGGAGGGCGACATGACCTGGTTTCACTCAGTAGGTCGCTTCCTTCGTCGCAACTACCCTCGCGCGACAGGCAAGCAGTCAATTGGAACGAGAGTTCCGTTGCACGGATATCACTTCAATGGTTCTCGACCGGGGCGCGCAATGGACCACGATTTGCGAGCCGAGCTTTTTCTCGTCCGGCGGGAAATCGGTCGGGTTTCGCGTGGCCCAATTGGAGCCGTTCAGGGAGCGAATTGGTTAGAACGACTGCGACGCAGGGAGTCGCAGTTGCTTGTTCAGCTGGAGGCGCATTGATGCCGAGCAAACTACATCAAGTGATAGATGACCCGGATGCGCTTATTGAATTGGATTTCGAAGAGCTAGCGCCATTCGTACTAGATGATCTAAATCAAATGAGCCCGGGAAACGACCAGACCAACTTCCATATTCGAAACTACTGCAACGCAGTTTCTTCGGCATACCGGGGATCACCAAGAACGGCGCACCCGAGCGAAAAACTTATAGCACAACATCTCAGCGTAGCTTGGAAGGTCCTAGACCGCATGAGTCTAATCGCCCAAGATATTTCAAAGGACTTTGGCTGGTACTTGGTCACGCACATCGGCAAGCAGATCGGGTCTGCTGAAGAATTCCGTTCGATGGTGCTTAGATTGAATTTCCCTTCGGACCATTTGCATCCCACGTTAGTCGCGGAGGCCCGGCACTCATTCGTAAGGGGCGGTTTCTACAATGCCGTTTTTGATTGCGCTCGTATTGTCGAAGACGAAGTACGCCGGGCGTGCGGCTTTGATCAGGGATTGATCGGTCAAGCATTGATGGCTAAGGCATTTGATCCCAAGGATGGTCCATTGTCCGATGCGTCCGAACAAAAGGCAGAGCGAGAAGGTCTTCGCAATCTCGCGACCGGCTTCATGTTGCGATTCAGAAATGCGACCGGACACGCTCGCCCTGAGCTATCGCCTGACGAAGCAATTGATGCAATTCACTCGGCGAGCTATCTACTGCGGATAGTCCATTCGAGGGTCGATGAACTGGACAGTGAGTGAGGCTTACACTATTCGGCTCAGATGTAGCGTTGATCGTTGCCGCCTTCCCTCGGCGTTGAAATAGTCGAAACGACCACCACCTCTACTCCATAACGAAAAGACGCATGGAGGCAACGGTGTATCAGGTCAACATCTTCATTAGCCATTCCTGGCAGTACTCACAGCACTACGATTCGCTCATGGAGTGGCTTTGCCGTCGTCCGTGGGAAGTGAACCGACAGCCAGTTAGATTCGTTGATTACTCAGTCCCGAGAGAGAATCCCATCCATTTCGCGACGAACGAAGAGCAATTACGCCGGGCAATATACGCTCAGATTGCGGCGGCTCACGTTGTGATAATTCCAACGGGCCTATACGCCAACTACAGCAAGTGGATTCAGAAGGAAATCAACGGCGCGCAAGCCTATGGAAAGCCTATTGTGGCTGTGAACTACCGTGGAGCACAGCGTACATCGCAAGTTGTTAGCGAGGCCGCCCGCGAGACTGTTGGTTGGACCAGTGAGTCTGTAGCGAAAGCAGTTTGGCGAGCATACAACGGATGACCGAACGCCAAGAGACGCTCGAGCTGTACAAGACGTTCGTCGAGACGATCACTGCGAACGAACACCGGCGGCAGTCTCTCAGCGCTGTATACACTTCTTTGATCGCTTCGGCGTTGGCTCTTGTGGCTTCGGATGCTGAATTCGATCTCGCGTGGATATCTCTCGGAGTGTTTGTCGTAGCGCTCGTCTGGTTCCTATCGGTTCGTTACTTCCGGCGTCTTGCTGCGGCGAAGTTCGAAGTCGTAAAGAAGATGGAACGGGAGTTCTGTATCCAGCCATTCGCACTCGAATGGTTGTACTTCAAGCACAAAGCTCCGAAGGAAAAAGGCGACGGTCCCGAGAAGAGAAAGTGGGCACGCGTGACATTGACTCACTACGATCAGGCTGTGCCACTTTTGGCAATGCTATTCAGCGGCGGGTACCTGCTTTGGTTGGCATACCAAGGGGTGTCGCTTATGCTGAAAACAGTTGGGTGTGATACGTAGCACCAAGCGCAAAGTGTGTCGTCCAAGTCTGTCGAGAACGAAAAAAGCCGGTAGGGGTTTCCCTTACCGGCTTCTTTCTTTTTCACAGCGAAAGTCGAAAACTGACTCGACTTCCACTGGACTTTTATGGCGTCCCCTAGGGGATTCGAACCCCTGTTACCGCCGTGAAAGGGCGGTGTCCTAGGCCTCTAGACGAAGGGGACCCGGAACTGTGTCTCGGCTTGCCGGAGAATCTGGTGGAGCTAGGCGGGATCGAACCGCCGACCTCTTGCATGCCATGCAAGCGCTCTCCCAGCTGAGCTATAGCCCCGACAGAGCGCGGTAATGTAGTCGAGGGCACTGGGGCTGTCAAGCCGCTGAAACGCATCGCGTCGAACCGCACGCGAGGCGCCAATTGTGTAGCATGAGCGGCCTTCGAAACGGACGGGAGAAGCCGAAATGGATCAGCTTTTCGATATTTCTGGGAAGGTGGCGCTTGTGACCGGCGGGTCGCGCGGCATCGGTGAAATGATCGCCGAGGGCTACGTCCGAAACGGTGTGCGCACCTACATCACGGCGCGAAAAGCTGAGGCCTGCGACCAGACGGCCGACAGGCTCTCCGAGTACGGGGAGTGCATCTCATTCCCCGCTGACCTGTCGACGGCTGAGGGCATCGGCTCGCTTGCCGCAGCGCTGCGTGAGCGCGAAACCCGGCTCGATATTCTCGTCAACAATGCGGGCGCCACCTGGGGCGCGACCTTTGACGAGTTCCCGGAAGCGGGCTGGGACAAGATCATGGACATTAACGTGAAGTCGCCATTCTTCCTGACCCAGACGCTCATCGACCTGCTCGTCGCCGCGGGCTCGCACGAAGATCCCGCGCGCGTCATCAACATCGGATCGATTGATGGTTTGCACGTCTCGCGTATGGAGACCTATTCCTACGCGGCGTCGAAGGCGGCGATCCTGCACCTGACGCGCATGATGGCCAAGAACCTCGTGAAGCGAGATATCACGGTCAATGCCGTGGCGCCCGGTCCCTTCGAAAGCAAGATGATGGCGCACACGCTGGCCACCATGGGCGAGCAGATTGTCGCTGAGGTGCCGCGCGGAAGGATCGGAAAGCCTGAGGATATGGCGGGCGCTGCCATTTACCTGGCGTCGCAGGCAGGCGCGTATCTCAACGGGGCGGTGATCCCCGTCGACGGTGGCCTTGCGACCACCGTCTGACGGGCGCGGCCGGGCTTACTCGCCGGCCGATTTCGACTGCAGCTGGCAGTAATTCTCAATGCCCATCTTCGCGATGAGGCTTTTCTGCGTCTCGATCCAGTCCACGTGCTCTTCCTCAGACTCGAGGATCGCCCGCAGCATTTCGCGCGTGACGTAATCGCTGACGCTGTCGGCATGGGCAATGGCGTCACGCAGGTCCGGAATCGCGATCAACTCGATCTTAAGGTCACAATCGAGGATTTCCTCGACGTGCTCGCCGATGTGCAGCCGGCCAAGATCCTGCAGATTAGGCAGGCCTTCGAGGAACAGAATGCGCTCGATGAGCTTGTCTGCATGGTTCATCTCGTCGATCGACTCGTGGTATTCGTAGTCGCCGAGTTTGTGCAGACCCCAGTCCTTGAGCATCCGGGAATGCAGGAAGTACTGATTGATCGCGGTCAACTCGTTCTTGAGAATCTTGTTCAGGTGCGCGATGAGCGTCTTGTCGCCTTTCATTGGGGGAGGCCTCTACGGTCGTCCAGGGCAGGTTCGGACGCCGGCACGCGGCGTCGAGACCGCGATAATAGGCACTTGCACGGACATTGCAAGTCCGTGTTTTTAAACGAAAATGATTCTCGTTAGCGCCGCGTTTCGCGTTTGCGGGCGGGCGCTTATACGCAGCTTAGACGGGCTGCGTAGCGGGGCGGTAGATCTTTGGGCTGGGCAGGGCGCGGCTGGCCTTGCGCTCAGCAACGATTTCTTCAGCCGTCGTTGCGCAACTGCCACAACAACTCGCAACACCCAGCGTGTCGCGCAGACCTTCCACGCTGTCTATTCCAGCGTCGACGGCGCGCTCAATCTGGCGTTCAGTGATGGCTTGGCAAATGCAGACGTACATGGTGTGTCTATCTCAATGTAAATGAGAATGATTGTCAATCACGTTCTCATTTAAATGTGGTGCCCGTCACACCCGCATTCTCGCGGGGAACGTGGCGGCGCGGTCGCGACACGGGAACCTGCCAAGGAGTCGCTGCGGTGCTGCTGGTTCAGGCCTCACCCAAAGGAAGAACCAACAACGAAACGTGCGCGAACCGTGCCGCGACTGCGCTTCCACGGGATGCATACTAGGCGAAATGAGAATCATTCTCAATAGCATTTAGCAAAAAAACTCGAGATTCCCGAAAGGGTGATTCGGTCACATCTGAGGCTGTGATTCCGGTTCTGACGCAGCCCCACGGACGTGGCACACTCGCGAGGCGTGGCAGGGGGCCGCCGCGACATCGCTGAACAGGACATTCATGGCAGACGACAAACCGATCCTGCTGATCGTTGAGGACGACCCGGGGCTGCAAAGCCAGCTCAAGTGGGTGTTCGAGGACTACCAGATCGTTCAGGCCACAACGCGCACGGAGGCGCTGGATGCGATCCGCCGCCACGAACCCGCCGTTGTGCTCCAGGACCTGGGCTTGCCGCCGGACGCGGAGGGCGTCACGGAAGGTCTGGCCTGTGTCGAGGAGACGCTGGCTCTTGCGCCGCACACCAAAGTTATTGTCGTAACCGGTCACGGCGACAAGGACAATGCGCTGCGCGCCGTCGCTGCAGGCGCCTACGACTTCTATCAGAAGCCTGTCGATACCGATGTCCTGAACCTGCTCGTCGACAGAGCGGCAACGCTGGCCGCGCTTGAGGCCGAGAACCGACGCCTGGCGGCGTTGAGCGGTCACTCGCCGCTCGATGGCATCGTGGCCGTGAGCCCGGCAATGCTCAAAGTCTGCCGCATGATCGAAAAGGTCGCGCCGACTGACGTGACGACGCTGCTGCTCGGCGAGTCGGGCACGGGCAAAGAGCTGTTGTCGCGCGCGCTGCACGACCTCAGTCCGCGCAAGGACAATGCCTTCGTGGCCATCAACTGTGCGGCGATCCCCGAAAACCTGCTCGAGTCGGAGTTGTTCGGCTTCGAGAAGGGTGCGTTCACGGGCGCCAACAAGACCACGCCGGGCAAGGTCGAGGTTGCGAACGGCGGCACGCTGTTCCTCGATGAAATCGGTGATATGCCGTTGCCACTGCAGGCCAAGCTGCTCCGGTTTCTGCAGGAGCGGGTGGTTGAACGGATCGGCGGCCGGGTTGAGATCCCGGTAGACGTTCGCGTCGTCTGCGCGACGAATCAGAACCTGCAGAACCTGATTGCGGAGGGTGGGTTCCGCGAGGACCTTTATTACCGCATCTGCGAAATCGAGATCGACATCCCGCCGCTGCGTGACCGGGAGAACGGCGTGCTCATGCTGGCGCGCTCACTGCTCGACAAGTACGCGAAAAAGCAGGGTAAGCCGTTGCGCGGCTTCAGCGACGACGCGCAGCGCGCCATGCTTGCGCACCGCTGGCCCGGCAACGTGCGCGAACTTGAGAACAAGATCAAAGGTGCTGTGATCATGGCGGAGGGCAGACAAGTGACGTCTGAGGACCTGGGCCTGGCCGATAGCGAATCGGTGCCGTCACTGAACCTGCGCGAAGTACGTGATGGCGCGGAGCGTAACGCGGTGCGCCAGGCCATGGTGCAAACGGCGGGGAACATCTCGCGTGCAGCCGCGGCGCTGGGCGTGAGTCGGCCGACGCTCTACGATCTGCTCGAGCGTCACGGCATCGAATCTGCGGAGTTTTCCAGGGCCGCAAACGCGGACTGAATCGACCTTACTGCGCTTCCTTGAACGTGTCTGGGTTCAGGTCGTGCCTCGCCAACAGCTTGTAGAAGTCAGTGCGGTTGCGTTTGGCCAGCCGTGCGGCCTGGCTCACGTTGCCGCCCGTGATCTGCAGGATCTGTGAGAGGTAGTTGCGCGTGAACTCGTCGCGCGCCTCCGAGAACGACGGCAACTTGTCGCCGTGTGCGCCCAGGGCGCTGCGGACGAGCTCCGCCGAGATCACCGGTGAATTCGAGAGCGCGACGTTCTGGCGAACGACGTTGTAGAGCTGGCGGATGTTGCCGGGCCATTCGGCCATGACCAGCAGCTCGAGCGCTTCGGGCGCGTATACCTTGCGCTCGGCGTCACCCTGGTCTGTCAGCTGGCGCAGGAAGTGCGAGACCAGCAGCGGAATGTCCTCGCGACGCTCATCGAGCGGCGGCATTTCGATGTTGACGACGTTCAGGCGGTAATACAGATCTTCCCGAAACTGACCCGAGGCCATCATCTCGCGAAGGTCGCGGTGCGTAGCCGATAGCGTGCGCACGTCGACGGTGACCGACTCCGTGCTGCCGACCGGACGCACCTGGTTCTCCTGAAGCACGCGCAGCAGCTTGACCTGCAGACGCATGGGCATGTCGCCGATTTCATCAAGCAGCAGTGTGCCCCCATCGGCTGCCTGAAACAGACCCTTGTGCGCCGTGGTGGCGCCCGTGAAGGCCCCCTTGGCGTGGCCGAACAATTCGGACTCAAGCAGGTTCTCGGCCATGGCCGAGCAATTGATGGCAACGAACGGTTGGTCAGCGCGTTTGCTCGCGCGGTGCACGGCGCGCGCCAGCAGCTCCTTGCCCGTGCCCGACTCACCCGTAATCAGTACTCGCGCGTCGGTGTCGGCCACCATGCGCGCCTGGTTCAGGCGGTCTCGCATCGTGGCGTTGCGCGTGATGATCTCGCTGGCCCAGTCTTCGGTGCTGGCCGACGTGCCCGAGTTCTTGAGCGCCTTCTCGACGTTGGCCAGCAGTTCTTCCTTTTCGATGGGCTTGGTCAGGAATCCGAACGCACCGCTCTTCGTCGCTTCGACGGCGTCAGGGATCGTACCGTGCGCCGTCATGATGAGCACGTTGAGCCCCGGTGTGCGGCTTTGCAGTTCCTGCAACAGGCCGATGCCGTCCATCTTGTCCATGCGCAAGTCAGAGATCACGAGGTCGGGCTGGAAGCGGCCCAGCACGGCCAGCGCAGCCACAGCACTCTCAACGGCCTCGACGGTGTAATTTTCGGCGCGCAGACGAATGCTCAGCAGGCGCAGCAGGCCCGGGTCGTCGTCGACGAGCAGAATGCGGCCGCGCATCTTGCGGCCTCTGACGGTGCGTTCACTCATCGTTACGCGTCGCCTCTGTGGTCGGTACGACGGAGTCGCCGTCACGCTCGCGGATCGTCCGTTCAATTTCTGTAATGGCTGCGAGCTTCTGTTCGGTCTCTGCAAGCGCGCTGCGTAGCCGCGTATTGTCGGCCTGCAGCAGCTCGAGCTGGGCCCGGGCCGCGGCGAGTTCCCGTGCATTGCTGCGACTTTCGGTATTACTCGCCTGGCGTGCAGAGCTTTCGGCCGAGACGCGCGAGCGCAGTAGCGCGAGGTGCACGCTGGCCAGCAGTTGCTCGTCGGTGAGCAGCAGCTCGGGGCGTTGCAGCAGATCAGTTAGCATGCCGGCGGCGCGCGCCAGGTGTGTTTTGGCGTGGCCGGGTGTGGCCATGGCAAGGCTCAGCCGAAGCGTGTTGGTCGTCGTCGGGGCGCGTTCGAAATCGAGTTCGAGTTCGCGCCAGGTCCGATCGGCCGCGGTCGGGTCGGGGCCCAGCAGGCGGTCCACGTCGGCGAGATAGATCTGCACCGTGGACGGTTGCTGACTGACATCGGCGTCAATGGACTCGCCGCTGCCGTCGAACAGGCCGCCAATCGAGCTGCACCCGGACAGCAGCAACGCCGCCGCCACGCACGCTGTGAGCCGGCTAGCCATTGGCTGCCTGCCGCGTCGCGAGCTCGGGCACTTCGGGCTGCGGGATAAGGATTCTGAAGTGCGCACCCGTGAAGACAACGGTGTCGCCGCGCCCCGTGCGAATCGCTTGTTGGTCGTCGGTAATGTCCACCACGCCATCATGGGCCTGAACCGATTCGAGCACAACCGACAAGCCAATGCCGGTACCGGCCACGAGGCCGCCCTGTTCCTGCTCGCCCTGATAGAACGCATCAAAGACCTTCTTTCGTTCGCGCATGGGGATTCCGGGGCCCTGGTCAGCGACCTCGATCTGGAACTGACCGTTGCCATCTTTGACCCGCACGAGCAGGCACGCGCCGCGCGGCGAGAACTTCAGTGCATTGGAAATGAGGTTGTCGAGCACCGTGCGAATCATCTCCCGGTCTGCTTGCACCGTGAGCGTGTCGATGTCGGCGAGAAGACGGACGTTTTGGCCGCGCAGCGTCAGCGCGTGACTCTTGAGCACGGAGTCGACGACGTCGCCAATCGCGAACTCGCTCAGATTGAGTACTTCGTTACGGCTTTGCCAGGCGGAAAAGTTGAGCAGGTTTTCGATCAGTCGCTGCAGGCGCAGGCCGTTGTTACGCAGGATGTCGGTGACCTCGACCTGTGGCGCGTCGAGCTCGCCGACGGATCCGTCGAGCAGCAGCTCGGTGCCTTCGCGAATGTTCGCGAGCGGTGTCTTGAGTTCGTGTGACATGTGGCGCAGAAAGCGGTTCTTTTCCTTGGCGAGCTCAAGCAGGCGCCGGCGTAGCCATTCGAGTTGTCGGCCCAGGGACTCGAGGTCGGCCGGGCCATCGACTTCGATGTGGCGTGAGAACTGGCCTTCGCCGAGTTGTCGAATCGCACGGTCGAGCGCGCGGATGGGGCGGCTGACACGCCAGGTGACAAAGCCCATCGTGAGCACGCTGATGAGCGTCAGGCTGCCCGCCTGCCAGGCGAGCGCCGTACGTGTGGCCGCCGTGTCTTCCTGCAGCGCGGTGAGCTGTGTGTCGATGTCCGAGGTCAGCAGTCGAGACAGCTGCTGTGCCGCTGCGATCGCCTGCGCGAAGCCACCCGTCGCTGTCGCCGCACTGCCCGGGTCAGCCGGCTGACGCGTCAGGCCGATCATGAGCGTGGTCAGACGCGACTCGATGACGTTAAGCAGCGCGAGCGCGTCTGCATTCGTCGTGCGTTCCTGCAATGCGGTGATCGCCGCACCGGCCTCGGCGGCATCCTCGCGCAGGAACCCGATGAGCTCAGCGTCCTCGGACACGAGATACTGGCGTGCCACGCGTTCCATGATGCTGAGTTGTTCCTGCAACTCGCGGCTGTTCTGCGTCGCCTCGATACCCCGCACGATCAGCGACTCGCTGCGCGTGGTGAAACGATCAAGTTGCAGCAGTGCCCACACAAGTGCCACTGACAGCGGCAGCATGATGCAGGCGTAGCCGATCAATACGAGTGCGTTGATCGAGCGTGGTCTTGGCAGACGAAAACCCATAGTGCGCCGTTTTCTCAGTCCCGCCAGTAGGCGCCGGGGTCGCGCGCCGCAATGCGGCGTTCCCAGTTGAGGCTCGATGTCACGATGGCGTCAAGGCTGTCGAGCTGTGGCGACCAACCGAGCACGTCGCGGATACGATCGGCGCGGGCCACGAGCGACGGCGGATCGCCCGCCCGGCGCGGTGCGTCCTGAACGCTCAGGGGTGCGCCGTGTGCGGCTTCGACGGCGGCGATGAGTTCGCGCACGCTGTAGCCGTGACCGTAGCCACAATTGAGCGTGACGGAGTCGCCGCCGGCGCGCAGGTAGTCGAGCGCGTCGAGATGGGCCGAGGCCAGGTCCTCGACGTGAATGTAGTCACGCACGCCCGTGCCGTCGGGCGTATCGAAGTCGGTCCCAAAAACAAACAGCTGGTCGCGACGGCCCGTAGCCACTTCGCAAGCGACCTTCGTGAGCAACGTGGCGCGCGGCGTGGACTGGCCGATGCGACCGCCCGGGTCTGAGCCTGCGACGTTGAAGTAACGCAGCGCCACGTGACTGGGCCCGCCGGCGAAGGCCAGGTCGCGGAGCATCCACTCCGTCATGAGTTTGGAGCTGCCGTAGGGATTAATGGGTCGCGTCGCCGATTCCTCTCCGGCCACGCCACCCTCGGGGATGCCGTATACGGCGGCTGTCGACGAGAACACCACGTGACGCACGCCGTGCGCCTGCGCCGCGTCCATGAGCGCCAACGTGTTGGCCGTGTTGTTACGGTAGTACTGGAGCGGGTTTTCAACGGACTCGGGCACGATCGTCGCGGCCGCGAAGTGCATGATCGTATCGATGTCGCTGCGCTCTAAGATGGCGTTGAGTGTCGTTGTGTCACCCGTGTCGCCGACAACCAGTTCGCCGTGCGTGACCGCGGCCTCAAAGCCTGTCGATAGGTTGTCGAGGGTAATGGTTGGCTCACCGCGCGCGCCGAGCTGGCGCACAACGTGGCTGCCGATGTAACCGGCGCCGCCTGTGACGAGAATGCGCGCTTTTTCCGACATGTACCGCTTCCTGCACGCGGCGGAAGCCGCGAAACGCCTGAATTCAGGCGCAAGATAATACCAGCGTCAAGTCGAACAACCGTCTACCCAGTCGCAATTTTGCGACTGTTTTGTGGTCTATGTCACTGGTTCATGTATTCCCTGCGGGCTACCCTGTGCGCCATTCAGTCGGGTACCGCATGTAGCACCCCGTCGGTAAGGAGACGTATCGAATGTCCTTGGCAACCCCCGAACTCGCATTTCGGCAGCGTGTGCAACGCGCCGTTCTCGTCCTGGCCGCAGCCACGCTTGCGGCCTGCGGCGGGGGTGGTGGTGGTAGTGCACCGCCGCCACCGCCCGTCAACACGGCGCCCTCGGTTAACGCCGGCGGTGATCAGAACGTTGAGCAAAACAGCTCCGTCACGCTCACGGGTTCGGCCACCGATGACGGCGGTGCCGCCGGCTTGTCATTCTCATGGAGCCAGACAGGCGGGCCCTCGGTCACGCTCGTGGGTGGCGACACAGCGACCGCCAGCTTTACCGCACCGGCCACGACCGACTTCGTCGTCCTCCAATTCCAGCTCACTGTCAGTGACGGTTCCTTGAATTCGAGCGACACGGTGGGCGTGACTGTCTTTGATGACACGAGTACGCCCACAGTACTCGGCTCCGTAACGTATGAGTTCGTGCCGGGCTCGGCCGCGGGCCTGAATTACAACGCCACCGAAACGCGCCCCGTACGCGCGGCGACCGTTCAGGTCATCGATCAGGCCAGCAGCACCGTGCTCGCCGAGGATGTGCTCGACACGCAAGGCCAGTTCTCGCTGGACGTGCCCGCCAACACGGATGTGTTCGTGCGCGTACGCGCCGAGCTCAAACTGACGGGACAGCCCGGCTGGGACGTCGAGGTGCGTGATAACACCTCATCGACGAGCCTGCCACTCGAAGAGCGCCCGCTCTACGTGCTCGACGGCCAACCCTTCAACACGGGTACGGGGCCACAGAACATTACGCTCGCAGCGCGCACGGGCTGGGGTGGTTCGAGTTACACCGGCATTCGCTCGGCAGCGCCGTTTGCCATTCTCGATGCCATATATAAAGCCATCGAACTTGTGGTGGCAGTCGATCCCGATGCGGAGGTCGCGCCACTCGACGCGTACTGGTGTGTCATCTACTCCTCGGCCGGTACGACGGGGTGCTGTATAGCGACCGGTGAAATCGGTACCTCGTTCTACCGCGGAGACCTCGACTCGCTGTTCCTGCTCGGCCAGGCCAACGATGACACCGAAGAATTCGACAGCCATGTCGTCACGCACGAATGGGGTCATTATTTCGAAGACAACTTTGCGCGTTCCGACAGCATCGGTGGCTCGCACTCGCTGAACCAGCGGCTCGACCCGCGTCTCGCCTTCGGCGAAGGCTGGGGTAACGCCGTGGCCGGCATGATCCTCGGTGACCCGCTGTACTACGACACCTCAGGCAGTCAGCAGGATGCAGGCTTCAATTTCAGTGTCGACGACAACGCGGCCAGCGCATCGAACCGCGGCTTCTACAGCGAGCGCAGCGTACAGGCGATTCTCTACGACCTGTTTGACGCCGCCGACGACACGGGCGACACCGTGAACATCGGCTTCAACTCGATTTACGAGGTGCTCGTCAACGAGCAGGCCAACGGCGTCCCCTTTACAACGATTTACCCGTTCCTCGAGGCCATCCGCGCCCGTGAGCCGGCTGCAGTGCCTGCGATCAACACGCTGGTGGCGCAGCAGCGCATCAAGTTCGACGCGGACGCCTACGGTACGGGTGAAACGGACGACGCCAGTGGCGGCGTGAATGTGCTGCCGATCTACACGGAAGTCACTGTGGGCGGCCCGGCCGTGAACATCTGCTCGAGCAACCGTTACGATCCCAACGAAGACGGCAACAAGCTCGGCATCCGTCGCTTTGCACGCTTTAACGTGCCGGCAGCGGGCAGCTACACGATCCAGGCCACGACGACCAATCCGCCGGCAGCAGGTCAGAGCGACCCCGACATCGCCGTGTTCCAGGTTGGATTTATCACCGCTGGGTTCAGCCCCGTGGCGGACAGCGAAACGCTGGTGACCAACCTTGCGGCGGGTGAGCATGTCCTCGAGATTTACGAGTACTCATACCTGCGCGGCGACGTCCCGGCGATCAGCCAGCCTGACGACAACACCTGCTTCGATCTCACGATCAGCCCCTGACACGAGGCACCACGAACATGAATCGCATTGCTATTACCCTGACCCTGAGTGCGTCGCTCGTGGCCTGCGGCGGTGAGCCGCCCGCGACGACGACAGAAGCACCGACGGTCGCCGAGATTTCGAGCAAGCGCCTGCCCGGCGACTCGCCCGGAAAACCGACGGTGCCTGTCTTCATGGCTTACGAGTTTCTGCAGACGCCTGCCGTTGGTGAACCGCTGACGGTGCGGGTCGAGCTGACGGGAGCGACGACCGTCGCCGCGAGCGGCATGCGTATCGCCACGCGCGGTGCATTGACGCTCGGCAAGAACACGACAGAGCAAATGCCGCTTAAGGCCGACGCGTCGAGCAGCACCGGTGTCATGACCCAGGACATCGTCGTGACGCCGTCAGACACGGGTCGCAGTTACGTTGGTATCCAGGTGAACGGTCTCTGGGAAGGCCAGCCGTTTACCAAGGCCATGTCGATCCCCGTGCAGGTTGGTGAGGGCGGTCCGAGCCTCGAAACCAATGGCGTCATTATCGATGACGGGGTGGAGGTCTTGTCCTCGATGCCCGCGGATCAGCAGCTCGAGACGGGCGATAGCACCCGCTAGCCCCTAATCCAAACTCAGCTTCGGCCGCAAGAAGCGCGCCCAGGGCATTGACCGGGCGCGCTTTTTTTAGGGGCAGGCCTGGTCTCGGGAAATTTTTCCCACTCTCTGCCCAAAACTGGAACTGCATCACAGCAGCGGTGCCGGGTTCGCAGTACTTTCTGGCGACACACTGCGCGCATCGGGATTCGCGCGCAGAGCGGCTGGCCACAGCATGCACGGTCCGGATGCCGTGTGGGCCCGCCACGTCACCGAGCAGGCGCCAGGGAGGTTTGCGTCTGGACGGTCGCAGGGCAGGGCATGATGCACCCGATTCTGAAAGCGCAGTTATCCGAGGCGACGCGGGGCGAAGGCACCACGTCGAGCCTTGATATTGGCCGGCTCATCGAGCTGGTCGGTGCGTTCTATGAGTCGCTCGACGGCGGCGACCTGCCCCTCGATGACGTGCTGGCGGCCTCGACGCTCGTGCTCGACCGCAGTGCCGCCGTTAGCGTCACACCCCAGCCCGCGCCACCGGCGCTGTCCCCGACCGATACCACGATGGCCGTCTCCATGGCCTCGAACTCCGGTATCCGCGCGCGCTTCTCTGGCATCCACCTCGACGACCTGCGTACCGTGCTCGACAGCATCGCGGACATGGTGCTGACCGTCGACACCGAGGGGCTGATCCAGTTTTCCAACCGCGTGGCGGTGAAGTTCTTTGCACCCGATCAGCGCTCGCTGGCCGGGCGCGCGCTCAGCGAATTCCTCCCGATGTCGCAGGGCGCCGAGGTCGGTGCGTTCCTGGATCCATTTGTGGCAGAGCTGGATCGCACCAACCCCGATCTCATTGGCGGCGAGATTTCGGGCTGTCACATCGACGGTCGCGCCTACCGTATCGAACTGACGGCCAGCCGCATGTCTGCGCTGGGCGCCGGCGAATACGTCATCTGCATGCGTGACGTGTCTGCACGTGCTGCGGCGGCCGCCGCGCTGCGCGAAAACGAAGAACGCTACCGCGCACTCGTCGAGCACGCGCCCGAGGCCATCCTTGTGTTCGATGCGGGCTCTAACCAGTTCATCGACGCCAACGATCATGCATCGACGCTGTTCAACCTGCCGCGGAAACGTTTGCTCGCGAGCGGGTTCTTTGGTTTGCGCGACGTCTCCAATGGCGTCGAAACCAGCGCCGAACAAAAACGTATTGAGACCTTCCTGCAGCGTGCGCTGCAGGGCGGCCAACCCACGTTCGAGTGGATCTACCACAGCCGTGGCGGTGTCGAGTTGCCTTGCGAGGTGCGCTTGAGTCGCATGCCGGCCGAAGACCGAGATCTCGTACGCGTCAGCGTCAACTCGATTGCGGGACGCAAGCGCCGCGAGCTCGTCGACTACTCAGAGAAGAAGCTGCTGGAGATGATCGCCTCGGGCGTGTCCTTCAAGAAAGTCATGCGAGCGCTGTGCCGCACGGCGGAACGTGTGGTTGGCAACTGTCGGGCCAGCATCATGCTCGTCGACGTCAACCGTTCCGACCTCTTGCTGCACAGTGCGCCGGCGTTTGGCGATGCTGATCTCAAGGCCATTCGCCGACTGCCGCTCGACGAGCCACGACTAAGCTGTGGCGTCGCGATTGCCACGGGCAAGCCCGCGATCACGCCCGATGTCTTCGCGCACCGCGCGTGGTCCGAGCACCACTTTCTGGCGCGTCGCCTGGGCTTTGTGAGCGCCTGGTCCTTTCCCGTGACGGGCGTGGACACGGGTGCTGCGGCGACTATCGACGTGTACTTCGAAGAAAAGCGCGAGCCGACCACCGACGAGCTTGATTGGCTCGGCAGCCTGTCCCGCCTCGCGGGCATTGCGATCGGCCGCGAGCGCAACCGTGCGGCGCTGTCGCAGAGCGAGGGGCGGTTCCGCGGCCTGTTCGAGAATGTCGTGGAAGGCGTCTACATTGCCAGTACGGACGGGCGCATCATCTCGGCCAACCCCGCGCTTGTGGCTATGCTCGGCTATGCAGATGAGGACGACCTCATCGAGAATGCGCGGCGTAAGACCGCTTACGCCAATAAGCAGGATGCGCAGTTTTTCGAACGCGGTATCGAGGACGAGGGTGAGGTGCGGGGCTTCGAGGCGATCATGCTGCGCCGCGATGGCACCCCCATCGAGGTCATCGAAAACGCGCGTGCGGTTGACTACGCCAACGGCGAGCGCTGCATCGAGGGCACGATTTCCGATATCACCGAGCGCAAGCAGGCCGAGCGTCGCATCTTTGCTGAAAAGGAGCGCGCGGAGGTCACGCTGAAGTCGATCGGTGACGGCGTCATCACGACCGATGCCGAGGGCCGCATCGAGTATCTGAATCCCGTCGCCGAAGACCTGACGGGCTGGACACTGCGTGCCGTACACGGCGAACCCGTCGAGGACCTGCTGACCCTGATCAACGAGCACTCGCGCGAGATGGTCGATAACCCCATCACCCGTTGCCTGAACGAAGGCCGGGTCATCACGATGTCGGGCCCGACTTTGCTCATCGATCGGTCGGGCCAGGAAATCGCGATTCAGAATTCCACGGCGCCGATTCGGGACCGCAAGGGCCACACGGTGGGTTCGGTCATGGTGTTCCACGACGTGAGCGCCGAAGGCCGACTCTCGCGCAAGCTGTCTTACCAGGCGACGCACGACGCCCTGACGGGCTTCATCAACCGTCAGGAGTTCGAGAACGTGCTGGAGCGCGCCATCGCGCGCCGGCGTACGAATCCGACACATCAGTACGCGCTGCTCTACATTGATATCGATCAGTTCAAGATCGTTAACGACACCTTTGGACACACGGCAGGCGACGAACTCATTCGCCAGATCTCGGCCTGCCTGCAAACCTCCATACACATCAATGACACCGTGGCGCGACTCGGTGGCGATGAGTTTGGTTTGCTGCTTTCAAATTGCGACGCCGACCGCGCGACCGATATCGCGGAGGTCATTCGCGCCACGGTGGAAGGCTACCGTTTCGAGTGGCAGCACCACGTGCAGGCGGTCACCGCGAGTATCGGGATCGTCATGCTCGACCGTGACAATGCCACGGTGGGTGCGCTGCTCAGCGCGGCCGACGTTGCCTGCTTTGCCGCCAAGGACATGGGGCGCAACCGCTTCCACCTTTACCGCGAGGGCGATGCGGGTGTGCGCCACCAGGAGATGCACTGGCTGAATCGCATCAACCGGGCCCTCGAGGAGTCACGCTTCGAGCTCTACTTCCAGCCCATCGCACACACAGTGGCACCCGAGGATGGCCCTGATTGCACGCATTACGAGCTGCTGCTGCGGATGATCGACGAGGACGGCAACGTCATCCCGCCAGGCACCTTCATTGCGGCAGCGGAGCGCTATGACCGCATGCAGGCGCTGGATCGATGGGTGGTGGCTGAGGCGCTCGCGCACGCCGATCAGGGCGACCCCGAACAGCAGGCGGCCTACACCTTGTCGATCAACCTGTCTGGCAATTCGTTGTCCGACGATCGTTTCCTCGAGTACATCAAGGACCTGTTGGCCGAGACGCCGCTCTGCAAAGGCGGGGTCTGCTTCGAGATCACCGAGACAGCGGCTATCGCCAATCTCAATCGCGTTCGCCATTTCATGTCCGAGCTCAAGAAGCTCGGCTGCCTGTTCTCACTCGATGATTTCGGCAGCGGTCTGTCATCGTTCGCCTACCTCAAGAATCTTCCCGTCGATTTCCTCAAGGTCGACGGCGCCTTCATCAAGAATGTCGCTCGTGATGATGTCGACCAGAGCATGGTGGCGGCCATTCAGCAGGTGGCCCAGGCCATGGGCATTCGCGCCGTGGCGGAGCACGTCGAGGACGAGGCCACTCGGGTTCGGCTGGCCGAGATCGGTGTGCCGCTCGTGCAGGGCTTCCACATCGCGAGACCTGCGCCCGTGCGCCGGTTCTCGCCCTGGTCCGCCGAGGCATCGCGTCGCGCTTGAGCCCAAGTCCCAGTGCGATAGACTGGGGGCATGAACCTGTTTGACGCGCGCCGCGCCCAATAACGCGTATGGCGCCAGCATTGCTCGGACCCAACGAGCCGCCGCCTTACGAAATCCTTAACGCAGACGCGACGCGCCCGCTCCTGCTCGTATGCGAGCACGCGAGTCGGCGGGTGCCTGACCAGCTTCACGGCGCCTACCCCGAGATGCTGCTCGACACGCACTACGGCTGCGACATCGGCACCGAGCCGCTGGTCCGGCAGCTGGCCGAGTCGCTCGGAGCCCGCGCCGTCATCGCCCGTTACTCGCGCATCGTCATCGACTGCAATCGCCGGCTCGACGATCCCACGTTGCTGCTGGCCGACACCGATCTCGGTCCGGTGGCGGCAAATAGCGACCTCAGTGACGCGGAACTCAAGGCGCGCGTTGACGACATCTACGTACCCTTCCACGCCGCGGTTGCGCGTGAGTTGCGCGAGCTGTCGTCAGGCTTGTCGTCACCCGTCTACGTGGCCATCCACAGCTTCACGCCCGAGCTTACGGGGTCAGCGCGCCCCTGGGACATGGGCGTGATGTGGGATGCCGATCCACGTCTGGCGCAGCGCTTGCACGAGTCGCTGCACCAGGAGCCCGGACTACTGATTGGCGACAACGAACCGTATTCCGGCAAGTACGCAGCTGATTTTTCGGTCGACTTTCATGCCGAACGCGCCGGGCTGGCCAACGTGGCCATAGAGATTCGCCAGGACCACCTGCGCACAGCGGCCGGCGTATCGGCCTGGGCGGTTCGACTGGCCACGGCGCTCGACGAACTCGCGCGTGCGCCAGATCTGGCGCACCCGTTGGCCGCGCGGCCCGCGACCGACTTTGAAAAGGAAGCGGGGCTTATCGCCGCCGCGGATCAGGCACGTGTGGGGGCGCACGAAGGGGGATCACGCTATGGCGGTTAAGGCACCGACGTTCACGATGGGGATCGAGGAGGAGTACCTGCTCGTCGATGCAACGACCGGCGAGCTGGCATCGGAGCCGCCTGCTGCGATGCTCGAGGAGTGCCAGAAGGCCGGCGAAGGCCAGGTCAGCCCCGAGTTCATGCAGTCTCAGATCGAGATCGGCACGCGCGTGTGCAAGAACATCACCGAGGCGCGCGAGGACCTGGCCCGGTTGCGCAACCTCGTGATCGATACGGCTGCCGAGCACGGCCTCGCGCCCATTGCCGCCTCGACGCATCCCACCGCGCAATGGTGGGCGCAAAAGCCGACCGAGAAACTGCGCTACCAGGCGCTGGCCGCTGAAATGCAGACCCCCGGTCGTCGTCTCATCATCTGCGGCATGCACGTGCACGTCGGCGTTGAGGACGATGCCGTGCGCATCGACATGATGAATCAGATGAGCTACTTCCTGCCGCACCTGCTGGCGCTGTCGACCTCATCGCCGTTCTGGGACCGCCGCAACACGGGGCTCAAGTCCTACCGCCTGACCGTCTTCGACGCATTGCCCCGTACCGGCATTCCAGAACGCTTCGCGAGCTACGCCGAGTTCAGTCGCCACATTGAGATCCTGCGCCGCGCCGGACTCATCGAAGACGCCACCAAGATCTGGTGGGATCAGCGCCCGAGCATTCGCTACCCCACACTCGAAACCCGCGTCATGGACGTGGCCACGCTGCTCGATGACGCACTGGCGTTGGCCGCGCTCATCGTGTGCCTCATGCGTATGTTCTGGCGCCTGCGCACGCACAATCAGCGCTGGCGCATCTACACGCCTATGCTCATCAACGAAAACCGCTGGCGTGCGATTCGATACGGCTTCGATGCCGGCATGGTCGATCTCGCCAAGGGCGACGTCATTCCGTTCTCGGAACTGCTCGAGGAAATCATCGAGCTTGTCGCCGAAGACGCCGACGCGCTGGGCTGCACCAACGAGATCCTCTCGCTCAGAAACATCCTCGAGCGCGGCAGCAGTTCGCACCGCCAGGTGGCCTGCTACGAGCAGGCGATTGCCCAGGGCAAGAGCGAGGACGATGCGCTCACGGCCGTTGTGCGTCAGCTCATCAACGAGACCGCAGCGCACCGCCAGATCTAAGCCGGGTAGAGCGGCAGTCGAGGCCGTTTTCTGCGATAATTGCGGGCTACCTGACACCTGGCGGAGGTAGGTGCCCCATGGCCCTTCTACTTGAAAAACATGACATTCAGGCGATCGTTGCCGAAGTGGGCCTCGCCGAGCTCATGGACCGCGTCATCGACCATCTCGCCGAGGATTTTGGTCGCTGGGAAGGCTTCGACAAGTCACCGCGCACGGCCAACCACTACCCGCACGGCGTTATCGAGCTCATGCCGATTTCCAATGAGGATTGGTACAGCTTCAAGTACGTCACGGGCCACCCGCGCAACCCGCTAGACGGCAAGCTGACGGTCGCCGCATTTGGTGCGCTGGCGGAGGCGTCCAGCGGCTACCCGGTCATGGTTTCGGAAATGACGCTGCTGACGGCCATTCGAACGGCGGCGACGTCGGTGTTCGCAGCGCGGCTGCTCGCGCGTCCCGATTCGCGCACGATGGCGCTCATAGGCACCGGTTGCCAGGCCGAGTTCCAGTCCTACGCCTTCCATCACTCGTTTGGCATCGACACGGTGCGTTTCTATGATGTCGACCCCGACGCCTGCCGCAAGTTTGCGCGCAACATGGCGGGGCACCCGTTGCGCCTCGTGCGCTGCGATAGTATCGACGAGGCCTGCGAAGGTGCCGACATCGTGTCCACGGTTACGGCAGACAAAGCCAACCGCACGGTTGTCGGCCGCAAGCACCTCATACCCGGCCGCCATTTTAATGGTGTCGGCGGCGACTGCCCGGGCAAGACCGAGCTCGCGTCCGACATGCTGGCCGACCTCAAGATCGCTGTGGAGTACGAACCGCAGTCTCGTATCGAGGGCGAGATTCAGGCGTTGCCGGCCGACACGCCCGTGACCGAACTCTGGCAGGTGCTCAACGGCACCGCACCCGTGCGTACGAGTGATGAGGACATGACCTTATTTGACTCGGTTGGCTTCGCCATCGAGGACTTCTCGGTGTTACGCTGCATCTATGGGATCGCCAATGACGGTGATTTCGGGCGTCGGTCGACGCTCGTGTTTGCGCCTGATGATCCCAAAGACCTGTACTCGGAGCTCGCAGTTCCGGCACTGCCAAAGCGCGTCGCTGCCATGTGATTCGCGCCGGTTGCCGTCTCCGGGGACTCATCGATTCACCCACCGCGAAAGCGGCGAAGGAGGCAGGCAATGAAAGTCGAATTTTCCGTAAATGGCGAGCCACGGACAGTCGATGTCCCGGGCGACAAGCCCGTGCTCTGGGTGGTCCGCGAGGACCTCAAGCTCACTGCCAGCAAGTTTGGCTGCGGAATCGGTCAGTGCGGTGCCTGCACCGTGCTGCTCGACGGCAACATGACGCGTTCCTGTGGGCTGCCGGTGTCAGCCGTTGCCGGGCGCGAAATCACAACGCTTGAGGGCGCCGACGACGCGGTTGCGAAGGCTGTGCGCGACGCCTGGCGGGCGCTCGATGTGGTGCAGTGCGGCTACTGCCAGAGCGGCCAGATGATGAGTGCCATTGCGCTGCTGCGCAGTAACCCGTCACCCGACAATGCGGCCATCGATGCGGCCATGAGCGGCAACCTCTGTCGCTGCGCCACCTACCAGCGCATTCGCAAGGCCATTCACCAGGCCGCTGGCGAGCTCGGAGGTGCGGCATGAAACGCTACATCGATGCGGCCGCCGTCACCGCCTCTCCGGCGCTCTCGCGGCGTCGATTCCTGACGGTCACAACGCTCGGCGGCGCCGGCTTCGTTGTCGGGTGCGGTCAGCGCGAGCAGGCGCCTGCGGCAGCTGCGGTGCCGGCATCTGCGGCGGCAGAGCCCGCTCCGCAGCCGATTAGCCTGGAAACACTGAATGCGTTTGTGCGCATCGGCAGCGACGATACCGTTACGGCTGTCGTCAAGCACCTCGACAAAGGTCAGGGTGTCACGACCGGTCTGCCCTCGATCGTGGCCGAAGAGATGGATGCGGACTGGTCGCAAATGCGCTTTGAGTTTGCGCCCGCCGACGCGCAGAAGTACGCCAACTTGTTCTTTGGGGTGCAGGGCACGGGCGGCTCGACCGCCATCGCCAACTCCTGGATGCAGTACCGCACAGCCGCAGCCGGCGCACGCGCCATGCTCGTGGATGCTGCCGCCAAGCGCTGGTCGGTGCCGGCGGCCGAGATCACGGTTGCGGCAGGCGTCGTCAGCCACCCTTCGGGCCAGTCGGCCCGTTTCGGAGAGCTGGCCGCAGACGCGGCCGGCGAATCCCCGCCCGACGCGCCGACGCTCAAGGCACCCGAAGACTTCAAGCTGCTGGGTACGCATTTGCGCCGTATTGATTCCGTGGCCAAGACCGACGGCAGCGCCCAGTACACGATCGACACTGATTTGCCCGACATGAAAGTGGCGCTCGTCGCCCATTCGCCGCGCTTTGGCGGCCGCGTGGGTGCATTTGATGCCACGGCGGCACAGGCTGTCGAGGGCGTCAGCGAAGTCGTGGAGGTTCCCACGGGCGTGGCTGTCATTGCCGACAGTTTCTGGTCGGCGCGCAAGGGTCGCGACGCACTCAAGATCGAGTGGGACGACAGCGACGCTGAATTGCGCGGCACCGAAGAGATTCTCGCCGACTTCCGCGATCTGGCGACAACGCCTGGCGCCACGGCCAGTGATGGCGGCGATGTCGACGCCACGCTCGCCGACGCAAGCCAGGTGGTCGAGCTCACATTTGAGGCGCCGTTTCTCGCCCATGCCACGATGGAGCCGATGGATTGCGTGGTACGACTCGATGAATCTGGCTGTGACATCTGGACCGGGTCGCAGCTTCAGACCGTGGACCAACAGGTCGCATCCGCTGTTGCGGGTGTGCCTTTGGGGAACGTACGCGTCAACACGTTGTTTGCCGGCGGCAGCTTTGGCCGCAGGGCCGTGGCCAACAGTGACTACATCGCCGAGGCCGTTGCCGTGGCACGTGCGAGCCGGAGTGGCGCTCCCGTAAAGCTGATCTGGACGCGCGAGGACGATTTCACCTCAGGGCACTTCCGGCCCATGAGTCTGCATGTCATGCGTGCCGGCATCGACGCTATCGGTCAGCCAGTGGGGTGGTCGCATCGGATCGTGACGCAGTCGATCCTTTCCGGCACCCCGTTCGAAGGCCTGATCAGCAATGGCGTCGACCCGTCGACGGTCGAAGGCGCGGCGAATTTGCCGTATGCCGTAAAGCAGCTGCAGGTCGATGTGCATACGCCGCGTATCGGCGTACCGGTGCTCTGGTGGCGCTCGGTCGGGCACACGCAGAACGGCTGGGTCACCGAGGTCATGATTGACCAGCTCGCGCATGCCGCCAAGGCCGACCCCGTTGACTATCGCCTGGGGCTGCTCGAGACGCACCCGCGTCACCGCGCTGTGCTTCAACGCGCAGCAGCTGCCGCTAATTGGTCGGCGCCTGCGCCAGAGGGCCGGTTTCGCGGTGTGGCCGTGCACGAATCATTTTCTAGTTTCGTTGCGCAAGTTGCTGAAATTAGTGTTGATTCTGTAGGTCGATTGAAGGTCCATCGCGTATTCTGTGCGGTAGATTGCGGCTTCGCGATCAACCCTGATGTGGTGCGCGCCCAGATGGAAGGCGGCATCGGCATGGGGCTGGGTGCGTTCCTGCGCGAAGGCGTGACGTTCAGCGAGGGGCAGGTGCTCTCGAACAACTACCACCTGTATCGGCCGCTGCGCATCAACGAGATGCCCGAGGTCGAGGTGTACATCGTCAACTCGGGCGAAGCGCCGACGGGCGTTGGGGAGCCAGGTTTGCCGCCCATCGCACCCGCCGTGACAAATGCGATCTTTGCCGCGACCGGGCAGCTCATTACAACGCTGCCGCTCGGCGACCAATTAAGCGCGGGGTAGAGCGCTTAAGCGCGTGGCGCGACCATGACTTCGATGAGTCGCGGTCCGCGCTGCGCGAGCGCATTCTTGAGCGCCGTTCGATATTCGGCGGTCGTGGTCACCTGTGTTGCCATGACACCCAGCGACGTCGAGAGCGCAGTCCAGTCGATGGCGGGCTGCGTGAGGTCGAGCAATGACCGTGCCGTGTCACCGACATCAGCGAGTCCCACGCGCGCCAGTTCAATGTTGAGAATGGCGTAGCTGCCGTTATTGAAGAGGACCGTGGTGACATCGAGCTGCTCGCGCGCCATCGTCCAGAGCGCCTGCAGCGTGTAGAGCCCGCTGCCGTCCGCCTGCAATGCGATGACGGGTCGGTCTGGACAGGCCACCGCCGCACCGACGGCTACCGGCAAACCCTGCCCAATGGCGCCACCCGTGAGTGTGAGCCAGTCGTGCGGCGCTGCGGCCGTCGTGGCGAGAAAGGAGGGTAAGCCGGTCGTGGCGGCTTCGTCGCACACGATGGCCTGTTCTGGCAGGCACTCAGCGAGCACGCCTGCGACCGATGCCGGTGTCAGCGGTCCCTCGGGCGTGACATCGGCGGTCGCGCGCGTGCTTGAAACGGCCGTAGGCGCATCAAGCAAGTCCGCCAGACGTATCAACGCGCCTTCAACGTCGTCGCGGGCCTCGCAGAGCATTACGACCCTGGCATCGTCGGGCAACAGTCGGGAGGGCTGCCCCTCGTAGGCGAAAAACGATACGGGCGCCGGTGCGCCCGCAAGGACCACGGTGTCTGTGCCTGTGAGCGAGGCGATGGCCGCGTCGCCAAAGTAGGGCAGGCGTTCGACCGCAACCCGCGCGGCGCCGCGCTCCACGCGTGCAGGAAATGTCTCGCAAATCAGCCGCGCGTTCGTCGCAGCCTGAATGCGACCCGCAGCATCGAGTGCATCACCCAGCAGCGCTGGTCCACCCAGGAACAGGCAAGGCGTGGTGCTGGCCTTGAGCGCCTCGGCTGCTGCTGCAATAACCTCGTCGTCGGTCGGTACGGCTTGTGGCTGTGCCACTGGCTTGGGCGCCACAGAACTTGCGCCCCAGCAGTGATCGGCAGCGGCGATGACACTTGCGATTGCGCCAGGGTGCCGCTGCGCGGCCGCGATGGCCTCGGCACCCGCCTGCGCCAGGTCATCGGGTGAGGTCGAGCGCCGGACCCAGTCCGACATCGGCTGCGCAAGCCCTTCGATGTCTGATGTCAACGGCGCGTCAAGCCCAACATGGTCGACGGCATGATCGCCAATGAGATTGATGACCGGGCTTCTCGCGCGCCGCGCGTTGTGCAGGTTGGCCAATCCATTGGCAAGTCCGGGCCCGAGGTGTAGCAGCGTCATCGCCGGAACACCCGCCATGCGGCCATACCCGTCGGCCGCGCCCGTGACGACACCCTCGAAGAGCCCGAGAATCGACCGGATGCCGGGCTCGCGATCGAGGGCCGCGACGAGGTGCAGTTCGGAGGTTCCCGGGTTGGCAAAGCAAGCTCGCACGCCCTGCTTAGCGAGCGTCGCAATCAGTGCATCGGCGCCGTTCATCGCCCGGAGTCTACCGCACCCCGCGGTAACGACGCGCAGCTACGTTGCGTCGTGCTCAGCGCGTGGAAGCGGTCGCGTTGTCCGTGTCTGTCGTCGATGCGTGTCGAACGTAAGTCTCGAGCAGTGTCTCGATGGCTGCGCGGCGTTCTTCCTCGGACATGCTGTCGGCGGATTCTGCGTGCTTAAACGTGGCCGTTATGATCTGCATACCATCAACAGCGGTGTCGATGACCACGGTGTTGCCCGGGGCCAGTCGGCGCGTCCAGGCGGCGCGAACATCGGCCCAGTAGGCTTCAGTCTTGTCCCAATAATCGACACCAGGCTCGAAGTTGTAACCCTCGATGGCACGGTAGTCGTTGAAACCGAACTCCCGGACGAGTGTCTGCGTTGCCTTACGCCCATCTCTGGCTGTTTTCGTGTTGTCCTGCTCGTGCGTCCAGCCGTGCGGCGTCACGGTATGGCGGTTCAACGCATCGATCGCGTTGTAGTCATTACGGGTTGTGTACTCGCGTCGCGGTAAGGGTCGCCAGGTGCGATCGCTGGTCCAGGTGGAAGCAGCGTCATCGTGTTGCCACTTGCCGGTCCCGCAATAGCGCGGTGCATCGGACACTTCGAACACGCACTGTGTCCAGGCGCCCGCGGTGTGCTCCGGTGCCAGGTCGCGGACGTCCCAGGTCTGATCCTCGACAAACTCGAAGCGCGTCGATGCTTCGTACGTCCAGTCCTGACGCCAGTGCTTGATCACGTAGCCGCTCTCCATGACCAGCAAGTGCTGCAGGACGATATGGTCGGGTGTATCGGTGACTACTTGAACCAATTCGAAGGCGCCCGTGGTTTTATCGTCGCGTCGCGTATAGGCGGGGCCCAGACGTACGGTCTCCATAAAATGAAAATCGACACGGTGTTCACCACGCATGGCGAGGATCGCCAGTCGGTCTCGCTGCGCGGCAGTGTCGCCTTCGCGGATCGCCGCGAAACCCGGGTTGGGTACTTCGCGATACTCGGGCATCGGCTTGGCTGCGGGCTCGGGCTCAGCGGTCCCCGCCGACTCGATGGGCGCCGATTCTGGCCCAGGCGTTGCCGCGCAACCCGCAAAGAGAAGCGTCACTGCGGCGATCGCCGCGCGATTAAAGGCTACCGGGTGTCGTCCGTGCGAGTTCGTCATACAGCTGCTCGTGTGGTTCATTGTTGGCGTTGTCCAGCTTATTGCAGATTCCTGGTCAGAGTCCCATTTTTGGGCCCTGTCCGTTCTCTCTTTGGGTGGGCCGGGCAGGAAATCGATCCTGAAGGCGAATCCGCTGGCTTGCTGGTTGGGGGTGAACGCGCTGGCTCGCGGATTACTTGGTCAGGATGAGCTTGCCATTACGCGTCTTTCGCAGGCGGTATTCCTGCCCTTTGAAGTGAATCCGAACCTCCTGCTCTTCGCCGAACAGCTGCTCGGCGAGAATGACTCGCGGCTGATTGCTGGCGGTCGGTTCGATCGCATCTGGCTTACTCCCCATCCAACTAAATGATAATGATTCTCATTTGCGTGTCAACCGGCGTTGACAGCGCTTGCACGGATACGCGGGCGTAACGACCTTCAGTGATGCCTGGTGCTAGGAGCTCAAACGACCGGTTCGCTACACTCACGCCATGAACATCGTGCCTCTTGCCGTAGCGCCGATGATGGACTGGACGGACCGGCACTGCCGGTACTTTCACCGTCTGCTGGCGCCCTCAGCCGTGCTGTATACCGAGATGGTGACGGCCGCGGCACTCGTGCACGGCGACGCGGGGCGGCTGCTCGCGTTCAACACCGAGGAGCATCCTGTCGTGCTGCAGGTGGGCGGCAGCGAGCCTGAGCTCATGCGTACGGCGGCAAAGTTGGCCGAGCAGGCTGGCTACGATGCCGTGAACATCAATATCGGCTGCCCCAGCGATCGCGTGCAGAAGGGTGCGTTTGGCGCCTGCCTGATGGCGGAGCCCGACACCGTGTCGCAGTGCTGGCAGGCCATGGCCGAGGCGGTCTCGATTCCCGTCACCGTGAAGTCGCGCATCGGCATTGATGATCGCGACGACGCCGCGTTTCTCGATGCGTTTGTGGACGCTGTGGCAGGCGCGGGCTGCACCCATTTCGATATTCATGCGCGCATCGCCATCCTCGCGGGCCTGAGCCCCAAGCAGAATCGCGAGGTGCCGCCGCTCATTTACGACGCCGTGTATCGTCAAAAGCAGCGACGGCCCGATCTCACGGTCTTTATCAATGGCGGTATCGTCGATGCCGATGCTGCGGCTGCCCATCTCCAGCATGTTGACGGGGTCATGATTGGTCGGGCGGCCTACCAGGACCCCTGGTCACTGGTGGCGTTCGAACAACTCGCCAACCCTGACTACACACCACCCGCGCGCGCCGCTGTGGTTCACGAGATGGCGGATTACGTCGAGCGGGCGCTGGGGCAGGGCGCGTCACTCAAGCACGTCACGCGGCATATGCTGGGCTTGTTCAACGGCTTGCCCGGTGCGCGTGCGTGGCGGCGCACGCTTAGTGAGCGTGCCCATCTCGACGGTGTCGGGCCGGAACTGTTGCTCGCGGCACTCGAGCCCCTCGAGTCCGTGGCCGCCTGAGGGCGCTTGCTGGTCTCGTCCGGGACCACTCGATACAATCGCGCGCACGAAAACCCCCGGCTGCGTGCCGTGTGGTTTCTTTTTGATTGCCGCAGGGGATGTCATGGGCCGCGCCAAAAGAAAGGGCCAGGAGCCAACGATGGCTGAGTCAGCCGACCGCCATGATCTGTACGAGGCTTCCGTTCAGGATGTCGAAGTCGAAATTGATTTCCTCGATGCGACGTACGAGAAGCTTCGCGCACGCAAAGCCACGCGCTTTCGCGAGGACTTCTGTGGCACGGCGAGCGCCGCCTGCGAGTGGGTTCGGCGCCGGTCCGGCAACGAAGCGATTGGCGTGGATCTCGATCGCCCGACGCTCGACTGGGGCATCGACCACCGCGTGTCACGGCTGACCGCTGATGCGCAATTGCGCGTCAAACTCCTTCAGGAAGACGTGTGCACCGTCACGGCGCCGCCGGCGGATATCATCGGCGCCTTCAATTTCAGCTACAACATCTTCAAGTCGCGAGACGCTCTGCGCGGATACTTCGAAAACGCACGGCGCGGTCTCGCTGAAGACGGCGTGTTCTTCCTCGACGCGTTCGGCGGCTCCGAGGCCATCAGCGAAATGAAGGAAAAGACAAAGCTCGACGGCTTTACTTACGTCTGGCACCAGGCCCGCTATCGACCCGTAACTGGCGAGATTCGTTGCCATATTCACTTTCACTTCCCCGATGGCTCGAAGCTCAAGAAGGCCTTCACCTACGACTGGCGACTGTGGACGCTGCCTGAGATTCGTGAGCTCTTGCTAGAGGCTGGCTTCGGCACCGTCACGGTCTACTGGGAGGGTGTTGACGAGGACGGCGAGGGGAACGGTGTCTACGAACCCGACGCACACGGTGAGGCAGATCCGGCCTGGATCGCCTACATTGTGGCGGAGCGCTGAGCATCTACACGCATTGCCTCGACATTTCAATGCGTTGCGCGCTTATAATCGACGCCGTGAAGGTGCAGCGGTCACAGTGCCCGCGCCTGGTCTAGGGAGTAGGGGGCCGTCGCAGTGAGCGAGGAACTGGAAGTCGCCATTGTGTTTGCCGATGTCGTCGGCAGCACACAACTGTATGAATCGCTGGGCGACGATCAGGCCCGCGCTGTCGTGCGCCAGTGCCTGGACATCATGATCAGCGCCACCGACTCGGGCGGTGGTGAGGTCATCAAGACCATGGGGGATGAGGTCATGTCGATCTTCCCCGACTCCGACGCCGCCATTGGCGCGGCCGTCGAAATGCAGCAGCGCATCTCGGGCAGCAAGAACCTTGTGCCCGATGGCCAGGGCATCTCGATCCGCATCGGCTGCCACTTCGGTGTGGTGGCGCGCGAGCCCAACGATATTTTCGGCGCAGCCGTGCACACGGCCAACCGCATGACGTCCCAGGCCAAGGCGCGTCAAATCGTCACGACGGGTGCCATGGTCGAGCGGCTCGGGGACGCCTGGCGCAAGACCACGCGCCAGATCGACCTGGCCGTCGTCAAAGGCAAGAAGGACGAGGTCGCTCTGTTCGAAGTGCTTTGGCAGCCCAACGAGGAAGCCACGAGTGTCGTTCAGACGATCGGATTCTCGTCGGCTGACGAGACGCAGCGCCTCACGCTGTCATTTGCCGGTCGCAACATGATGGTGGAACCCGAGCGCCAGCAGATCACGATGGGGCGTGCCGAGGACAATGACCTCGTCATCAAGGGCAACCTGATTTCGCGCGTGCACGCGCGCATCGAGAAACGCCGCAACAAGTACTTCCTCGTCGACGAGAGCACCAACGGGACGTTCGTCGTCACGATTGACGGTCAGGAATCCTTCGTGCGTCGCGACAGCATGCAGTTGCAGGGCGAGGGCGTTATTGGTCTGGGCAAGGTAGCCAAGCCTGGCACCTCGCTGGCCGTGCACTACCTGCTCGAAGCCTCCGACGGCTGACGCCTCGACGCGTCAGCTCACCGCTTTCAACGCATCCCGAACCTTCAGCTGCGTTTCGCGCAGCCGGTCGGGCACGCGTGCGCCAAAGGCATCGAGGTATTCACCAACGGCCGCGATCTCCGCGTCCCAGCCTGCCATATCGACATCCAGCAGCGTCTCGAGCGCACCTGGCGCCATGTCGAGATCATGGGCATCGATGTCTGCTTCGTGCGGGAGGTGGCCGATAGCCGTGTCACGAGCCTCGAGCTGACCGTCGCAGCGGCCGATGATCCAGCGCAGGACGCGCAGGTTTTCGCCAAAGCCTGGCCAGAGGAATCGGCCGTCACTGTCCTGGCGGAACCAGTTGACATGAAAGACGCGTGGCAGCGTGTCGGAGCGCTCGGCGAAGGACAGCCAGTGCGCCCAGTAGTCGGCGAAGTTGTAGCCGCAGAACGGTTTCATCGCCATGGGGTCGCGGCGCACGACGCCGACGGCGCCCGTAGCCGCAGCCGTCGTTTCGGACGCTACGCCCGCCGCCACCATGACACCGTGGTGCCAGTCCTTGGCCTCGAACACGAGCGGGGCCAGCTGCTTGCGCCGTCCACCGAACACGATGGCCGAGATCGGTACGCCGTCGGGCGCCTCGGCCAACTCGCTATATACGGGGTTGGCGGTCGCCCGCACCGTGAAGCGTGCATTGGGATGCGCCGCGGGGCCGTCGCCCGAATAGGGGTTGCCGCGCCAGTCGGTGGCGGGCGTACCTTCGCCCTTGTCTTCCCACCACGGACAGTTGTCCTCGGTGAGTGCGACGTTAGTGAAAATGGTGTCGCTGCGAATCGTGTCGAAGGCGTTCTTGTTGGTTTTCTCGTTCGTGCCCGGTACGACGCCGAAATAGCCCGCCTCGGGATTGATCGCGCGCAGCTGGCCTGCATCGTCGAGATGCAGCCAGGCGATGTCGTCACCCAGTGTCCAGATCTTCCATCCCGGCTGCGAGGCCGGCGGGATCAGCATGGCCAGGTTGGTCTTGCCGCAGGCAGATGGAAAGGCGCAAGCCAGGTAGTGGGTGTCCCCCGCGGGGCTCTGCACGCCCACGATCAGCATGTGCTCCGCGAGCCAGCCTTCCTTTCGCGCCTGCCAACTGGCAATACGCAGGGCGTGGCACTTCTTCCCGAGCAGCGCGTTGCCGCCATAGCCCGAGCCGTAGCTCTTGATCTCGAGCGACTCTGGGAAGTGCATGATGAACCGTTGATCAGGGTCCAGTGTGCCCGTCGAGTGCAGGCCCTTCACGTAGTCGCCGTCGCGCTCGATCCGCGCGAGGGCGGCATCGCCCATGCGGGTCATCAGCTTCATGTTGACGACCACGTAGGGGCTGTCCGTGATCTCGACGCCACAGCGGGCGTAAGGCGAGTCGATCGGCCCCATGCAGTAGGGCACGACGTACATCGTGCGCCCGCGCATGGCGCCATTGAACAACGCGTCGATCTTGGCGTGCGCCGCGTCCGGTGCCATCCAGTTGTTGTTGGGCCCCGCATCCTCTTCGTCGCTCGTGCAGACAAAGGTCAGGTGCTCGACGCGTGCCACATCGTCGGGGTCCGAGCGGTGCAGGTAGCAGCCCGGGTAGCGGTCCTGGTTCAGCGGTAGCAGGGTACCGTCGTCGGTCATCTGGGCGACGAGCCGGTGGTATTCGGCGTCGCTGCCATCACACCAGACAATACGGTCAGGTTGCGTGCGCGCGGCAACTGCATCGACCCATGAATTCAGGTCCTGCAATCGGCTGTGTTGGGGCATGGTTTCGCGGTCGTTTGACGGGGCCGCGATTATAGACCAGCGCTTGGGCGCGGTGGTGATGTCAGCGCTGTCAATCGTACGCACAAAAAAAACGCTGACACCCCGGGGGGGAGGTGTCAGCGTCAGGTTGCGCTGGCCGTCGGGGGGGGGAGATGGCCAGTGTTGGGTAACCTCAGGGGGAGAGGTTGAGATCAGGCAGCCGTTACCGACTCCGTGACCTCTACTACCTTTTTCGCAGCCGTTTTAGCGGCCGTTTTTGCTTTAGTTTTAGCTTTTTTTGCCGGTGCCTTACGGGCCGTCTTCTTGGCAGCCGTCTTGGCACGCTTCGGTGCAGCGGTCTTGCCCAGGCCGGAAACCACGCCGGTCACGTCCGTTGCAGCGCTGCGAACGAGGTCGAAGGCTTCACGGATGTCAGTGATGTAGCCGCGAACGACCTTCGGCAGCGTGTCGCGCTGGTAGGCCAGCAGCGAGCCAACCGACTCTGCGCGGGCAGCGGCGTCGAAGCCACCAGCCAGTGCGTCGAGGCTGCCCTGGACGCTCTTGGTCTGCAGCTCGATCAGGTCTTTCGACAGGCGGAAGCCGATGCCGTTGACGTCAATGCTGGCCTTCGAAAGCTTGGCGACCGGCTTCTTGCCCGTAGCGATGGCTTTGCCAGCCTGGCCAACGCGTTCCTGCGTGGCGTCAACAGCGGTGTTCATGGTCGTACGTGCCGAGTCGGCGACGCGCGTCAGCGCGGTTTCGATCTGATCTTTCACGATGTGGTCCCTCAATGGTGCGGTGCAGCAAATGTTGCAGCGCACAATATGGCAGCGTCATGGTGCTGTCAACCTTTTTTAGGTAAGTTTTTGGCTTGAGTTCGTCCGGCGCACGGCAGCGTCCCGGAATCCTTAAGCACTGCTTAGCCAGAATGAGACCTGGTTCACACAGAGGTCGTGAATACGCTCACAGATTCACGGTCGTAACACCCTGATCCATAGGCTTTAGCGTCCCGCTCAGGGACAATCTTATGGTGAAACCGGGGTGTACCCGGGAATCGGGACAAAGCAGGCTTATGACAATCAGAAACGGCGTGTGCGCGACAGGGACGGGGCGCTTTCTCGCATCCATCATTCTGGCCATGCTGTCAGCAGGCGCCGGTGCCGCCGGCACACTGGCGGGTACGGACATCGCCAACACGGCCAGCGTCAGCTACGAGCTCGACGGTAATCCGGTCACCCAGGACTCCAACACGGTCACGATCAGCGTCGCCGAGATTCTCGACGTCACCGTGGTGCTGGTCAGTCCGCAGCAGTCGGTCAGCCCCGGAGACACGGCGCAGGCGCTTGTCTTCACGGTCACGAATACGGGCAACGGCCAGGAGTCGTTCACGTTCAGCGTCGACAACGCGCTGGCCGGCGACGATTTCGATCCGATCGCGGCAAACCCCAACATCTATTTCGACAGTGATGCGAGTGGCGACTTCAGCGCGGCGGATACGCCCTACGTACCGGGCAGCGGCGATCCTGACCTCGCCCCCGACGCCGCAATCACACTCATCGTCGTCAACGACATTCCCACAGGTCTCGCCAATGGGGATCGTGGCACAAGCGCACTGACCGCTGTCGCTGCCACCGGCAGTGGTGCGCCGGGCACGCTGTTCGCGGGCGCTGGTGCCGGCGGCGTCGACGCTGTTGCCGGCGCGAGCGGCGCCACCGCGACGGCAACCGGCGAATACCTCGTTTCCGACGTGGCACTGGTGCTCAACAAAGTCGCGCTCGTGCTGGACCCGTTCGGCGGTGACCAGCCCGTACCCGGGGCCACGATTCGTTACACGATCACGGCCGAAGTCACGGGCACCGGGACGGCCGTTGCCGTTACGGTTGAGGATCAGATCCCGGCCAACACGAGCTATGTCCCGGGCAGCCTGACGCTCAATGCGGCCGGCCTCAGCGATGCGGCCGATGGCGATGCGGGCGTGTACGAGGCGGCACCGACGCCGCTCGTGCGCGTGACGCTGGGCGACCTGGTCGCCGCGGACGGTGTGCAGACCATCATTTTCGAAGTACTCATCGACTGACGCCACCGAAGTCGTGGCGATGCAATGACAGCAATTATTTAGGAGCGAACCATGAACCGAGCACTGACCCTACTGGCAGCCGTGTTCTCACTGAGCCTGGCGGCGCCCGCCCTGGCCCAGGAGGGCAAGATTGAACTCAAGAGCATCGTCGAGAAAGAAGTGCGCGTCGTCAATGACGCGGGCGAAGAGGTCGTGCAGCTCGTGACCGCCGACAAGGTCGTGCCCGGTGACGTGGTGATCTACACGGTCACCTACACGAATGTAGCCGACCAGGCCGTCGACAATGTCGTCATCACCAACCCGATCAACGACGCGCTGAGCTACGTCGTCGACTCGGCCTTTGCGCCGGGTGCAGACGTGAGCTTTTCCGTTGACGGTGGCGCCTCATTCGATGCGCTCGATGCACTGACCGTGGAACGTGACGGCACCGCGATCGCCGCCAGCGTCGACGATCTAACACACATCCGCTGGATCCTGCGCGAGCCGCTCGATCCGGGTGCACAGGGCTTCGCCCGATTCCGCGCGCGCCTCAATTAGGCGCGACCAGATTCGCCCGGTAAGGGACCACCGGGCTCAACGATAACAGGGACTTCCAGGCCGCTGCGCAGGGCGGTTTGGGGCATCCGAGCGACCTGCGCATTGGCAAGAGCAAATTAATGCAAGACAGGAGAAGCGAAATGACGCTTGCACGCACACCCCTGGGCCGTATTGCGGCTTCGGGTCTCGTAGCGATCGCGTTCTCATTCGCGGGGACGGCACAAGCTGCCGGCACCGCGGCGGGGACCTCGATCGAAAACGTGGCTACCGTCGACTACGAAGTCGGCTCGATCGCACAGACGCCGATCGAATCGTCTCCGACGGGTAACTCCACGCCTGGCGTCAGCAACGGTACGGCAACGGCGTTCCTCGTCGATAACCGTGTCGATCTGACGCTCGTGGAAACCGACAGCGCGCCCACCCCGGTCAGCCCGGGACAGGCCGACGTCGTGGCTACATTCAGCCTGACCAACACCGGTAACGAGGCGCAGGGCTACGCACTGGTCGCAGCCAACCTCGCAGCCGGCGCAGTCGTTCACGGCAACACCGATGATCAGCAGGTCAACAATCTGCGCGCCTTCGCCGATACCGACGGTAGTGGCGACTTCTCGGGCGGTGACGCCCAGTTCGTCGATACGCTGGCGGCCGACGGCAACATCCTTGTGTTCGTCGTCGCCGACGTGCCGATCGGTGTGGTTAATGGAGAGTTCGCCAATGTCAGCATGACCGCAACGACTGCGGTTGCGGGCACGAGCGGCGCCACGATTGTCACGGAAACCACGGGCGGCAACACCGCCGGTGTTGACGTCGTGTTTGCCGATGCTGGCAACGACGGTCTCGAGACGGCTGAAGACGGCTTCGCCGTATCGTCGGCCGCACTGACCGTAACCAAGTCGGACGCGATTATCAGCGACCCGATCAATGGCACCACGGACCCGCTGTACATCCCGGGTGCGGTCGTTGAGTACACGATCACGATCGTGAACACGGGTACGGCCGATGCCGAACAGGTCAGCGTCACGGACGTCATCGATGGCGATCTGACCCTGGCACTGGGCGAATACGGCGGCGGCGCTGATATCGAGTTTGACCTCGGTGGCGCCACGACGGGCTGCACGGCGAACAACGCCGACGCTGACCCCTGTGGCCTCACGGGTTCGACGCTTGAAGCCGATGTGAACGCGACGCTGGGTACCAACCCGGGTGTCGATGACACGCTGGTGGTGCGTTTCCGCGTGACCATCAACTGACGGTAGCTACGGAGACGCTGACGCCCATGAGCGAGCGCATCGCTGCTCTTGCACTGCGCGCCGTGGCCGGGAAACCGGCCGCGGCGCGCGGGCGTTTGTGTGTCCGCCGCCGTCGTGCCGTGCGAGTGGCTCCTGGGTACGTTCGTCGTGCCCCGGCGCTTCTTCGCAGCGCGGTGCTGGTCCTGGCCTACGTCTTTGGTTCGGGGCTCTCTGCGGCCGCGGCGACGCCACCGGGCACCCAGATCGACAACCAGGCACTGGCACTGTTCCAGACCGAGGCGGGCACGCCCGTCACGGTGCTCAGCAACACGGCCAGTGTCGTCACGGTGTTTGGTCGCACGCCTTCGCAGGCGACCTTCACACGCCTCGCCGCAGGCACACTGAGCCGCAACGAGACCATTGGTCCCGTGCAGTGCGCACTGAACGGGACGTTTACCCCTTTGCCTGCACCGCTCGACGGCGCAGGTCAGCCCATAGACCTGACCGCCCCGCAGACCGTGGCGGACACGGGCATCTTCAACACCGACGAGACGGCGTTCGTCCGTCTCGATGACGGTGACCAAAACCTTAATGGCCTGTTGCGCGAGACGGTGACGGTCACCGTCAGCAATGCGCCGGGTGGCGACAGCGAGACGCTGACGCTAACCGAAACCGGCAACAACACGGGTGTGTTCACGGGTTACGTGCCGCTCGCCGAGGCAACGGCGTCGACGGGCAACTGCGTACTCGAGACGACGCCCGACAGCACGCTCTCCATTAGCTACGCTGACCCGGCGGACAACACGGACGCAAGCCAGGCGCTGGCGCTCGTCGAACCGCTTTCCATTGTGTTCGACGCCAGCACGGGCCAGCCCGTGGATGGCGCCACGATAACGCTCGTTGATGCGGCCACGGGGCAGCCCGCTACGGTGTTCGGCAACGACGGCGTTAGCCTGTACCCGGCGACGGTCGTCAGCGGCGCGTCCGCGACCGATGCCGCCGGTGTGATCTACAACGTGCCGGCGGGTGGCTACCGCTTCCCGGTCCTGCCCGCGGGCGACTACCGGCTGCAGATCATACCGCCGGCACAGTTTATCGCGCCGTCCAACCGCAGCGTCGCTGAACTCAACGCGCTGCCGGGCGCACCGTTCGACCTGGCAACGGCCTCATTCGGCGGTGACTTCACGCAAGTCGTCGATGGCGCGGGCGATCTCGTTGACGTCCCGCTCGATCCCTTTGACGGCGGCCTGTTCCTGTCCAAGCGAACCACGACGGCGGTAGCCGGCGTGGGCGACTTCGTTCGCTACGAACTCGGCCTGACCAACGCGTCGGAGCGCGTCGCGGCGACGGGGATCACCGTCAGTGATGTGCCGCCCCAGGGCTTCCGCTACGTGGCTGGTTCGGCGCGGCTCAACGGCAACGTTATCGCTGATCCCGTATTTGCGGACGCGACAGGCAGTTCGTTCACGTTTAGCTTGCCCGATCTGCCGGCGGCAGCGTCGGCAACGCTGGCTTACGTCATGGAAATCACGCCCGGTGCCCGTGGACGCCAGGCCATCAACATGGCTTCGGCGCGCGCGGACCGCGGTGTCGCCTCCAACGAAGCGCAGGTGTCGATTCGCCTGCGTGAAGACCTGTTCCGGAGCACGAGCGTGCTCGTTGGCCGCGTGGTGGAGGGCAACTGCAGCGACGAGACCTTTACGGAGTCTCAGGGCGTTGCGGGAGTGCGAGTCTTTCTCGAGGACGGTCGCTTCTCGGTCACTGATGACGGCGGTCGCTACCACCTCGAAGGATTGACGCCGGGCCGCCGTGTGGCGCAGCTCGACGACACCACCGTGCCCGAGTGGCTCGAGCTCGTGCCTTGCGACGCCGCGCCGCGCTTCGGTGGTCGCGCCGACTCGCAGTGGGTCGACCTGAAGCCGGGTCTGCTGCATCGTGCGGACTTCTACCTCAAGCGCCGCGCGCCCGATACGGGTGCGGTATCGCTGGAGCTCGTTAATGAGAGTGGCCGCGCCCCGGACACGATTGACTACGAGCTCGAGCTCATCGGTGACGGCAACGTTTCGGTCGAAGGTCTGAGCGCCACGGTGCTGCTGCCCAAGTCGGCCGCGATCGTGCCGGGATCGGCACGTCTGAACGGCCAGCTTTTGCCGAGTCCGCGCCAGACGGGCAACGCCGTTGTCTTTGTCATCGGCGAGCGTGAAGGCGGCTGGCGTGATCGCATCACGTTTTCGGCGAAGATCGATGCGGTCTACGCCGGTGAGCTTGTGAGCCGCGCAGTGGCCAACTTCAACACGCCCGCAACCGGCAACCAGCGGACCCCTGTGGGCGAGGCGCGCATGTTGCGCGAGGCGGCCACGACCGAAAACGCGGAGTATGTGCTCTCGCTGAACTTCGACGTGTTGTCGGCTGAATTGTCCGCCGACGATCGCGAAACCCTGGACGCGCTCATCGAAACCTGGCGCGGGGTGTACGACATCCGTCTCGCGGCCGGCGGTCACTCGGATGCGGACCGCATCGCGGCTCGCAACCGGCATGTGTTTGCCGACAACTACGCGTTGTCTGAAGCGCGTGCGGCGGCCGCGGCACGGTATCTCGCCAGCGCGCTCGATATCGGCACGAAGGCGATCGAGGTGCGCGGCTTTGGCCCGGATCGTCCCGTTGCCAGCAACGACACGGCCGATGGCAAGCGACGCAACCGGCGCGTGGAGCTCGTCATGAGCGGCACGCGGCCCGGTCGGCAGTCCGTCGTTGAAGTGACGCAAGCTGCCAGTGGCGTGCAGCGTGTCGACACGACGGGCACGACGCCGGGCCCCGAAACCGCGTCGCGTGATGCGCTTGATCAGAAGATCGCGCGCGTGACGGCAGCCGGTGACGAGGCGGTCATGGTGGCTGCGCCCGGCGTGGAGGCGCTAGGCAGCGCGCACGGCTTCGTCGCGCCTGCGGCCGATTACCAGCCGCCGATTCCCAGCCTGACCATCGTCGTGGCGCACGCCGGCGACAGCCGCGTCGAGCTGTCGCTCAACGGCGCGCCTGTCAGCAATCTCAACTTTGACGGCACCGAGCGCAGCGCCGACAAGCAGCACGCGCTCAGCAGCTGGCGCGGTGTCGACCTCGCCGATGGCGACAACACGCTCATCGCGACTGTGCTTGATGCCAACGGCGTCGTGTTGGCCACGCATCGACGCGCCGTGCATTACGCGGGGCAGCCCATCCGCGGCGAACTCGTTGCCAAGGAATCCCGGCTCATCGCGAACGGTCGCCAGCGCCCCGTGATCGGCGTGCGCCTGCTCGATGCCGATGACCAGCCGGCGCGCGCGGGCTCGATTGGCAGTTTCCGCGTCCGCGCCCCTTACCGCTCCTGGTTCGAGGTGTCGCGAGAGCGCGAGAACCGTCTCGTTGAGGTCGGCGATCGTCGTCCGCTCTACCGTGTCGGCGAAGACGGCATCGCCTACCTCGAGCTCGAGCCGACGACGCGTGCGGGCGAGGTCATTGTTGATCTCGAATTCGAGAACGGCCGCCAGCAGGAGCTGCGCACCTACCTCGCGCCGGCACCGCGCGACTGGATCCTTGTCGGCTTTGCCGAAGGCACTGTGGGTTACAACACGCTCAGTGACAACGTGAATGCCGCGGACGCCGCCGGCTTTGAAGACGACGTGTACACCGACGGCCGCGTGGCGTTCTTCGCCAAGGGCCGGATCAAGGGCGATGCGCTGCTGACGCTGGCCTACGACACGCGCGGTAATGCCGTGGACCGGGATGGCTTCGGCACGGAGGTCGACCCTGACGCCTTCTTTACGCTCTACGGCGACGGCACAGAGACACGTTTCGAGGCAGCGAGTCAGCGCAAGCTTTACGTCAAACTCGAGCGTCAACAGTTCTCGGCCCTGTTCGGCGACTTCGACACGGGGCTGTCGGTCACGGAACTTGCGCGCTACGAGCGCCGCTTCAACGGTCTGCAGGTGCAGTACTTCGGTGACCGCTTCACCGTCAACGCGTTCGCAGCTGAGAGTGACCAGTCGTTCCAGCGCGATGACATCCCTGGTGACGGCACGTCGGGTTTGTACCGGCTCTCGGGCCAGGACCTCGTCGTTAACTCCGACGCCGTACGAATCGAGACGCGTGACCGCTTCGATGCGTCGGTGGTGATCGCCAGCGAGCGACTGACACGATTCCTCGATTACGACATCGATTACATCAACGGCACGCTGTTCTTCAAACGGCCCGTGCCGAGCCGCGACCAGGACTTCAACCCGCTTGTCATCGTCGCAGAGTACGAATCGCGGGACGCGGCTGAGGACGACACGATCGCGGGCGGCCGCGCGTCGATCAAAGCGCTCGACGGCGCACTTGAGGTTGGCGTGACGGCTGTGCAGGAAAACAACGCCGTAGACGCCAATGCACTCTACGGTGTCGACCTGGCCTGGCAGATCGACAACGCGACACGCCTGACCGCTGAGTACGCCGACACTGACCGCAATGATGTAAGTGCCACGACGTCGGGCTACGCCTACAAGATTGAGCTCGAGCGCGCGACAGGCACCCTCGATGCGCGGCTTTACCACCGCCTGTCGGACTCGAACTTCGGACTGGGCGCGCAGGCCGCGAACCAGCTCGGTATTGAGGCGACCGGTCTGGACGCGCGCTGGCAGCATGCCGAGCGCTGGTTCACCCAGATGTCGCTGGGCCACCAGGAGAACCTGGACACGGGCGCTGAGCGCCAGCGGGCCGAAGCCGAAGTGCGTTATCAGGATTCACGTAACACGGCGTTTACGGGCCTTGCCTTCGTCAGCGACGAGGCCGCGGATGGCACCGAGCGTGAATCGTCACTGGCACGCGCCGGTATCGGGCGCAGCTTCTTTGGTGACCGCGTTACGCTGCGCCTGTCCACGGAGCAGGCCATCGACACGGATGAGAGCATCGACTACCCGTCGCGAACACTCGTCGGACTCGACTGGAAGCTCGCGCAGGCTACGCTGTTCGCGGAGCACGAGGTAGCGAGCGGTGAGCGCATCGATGCGCAGACCTCACGCGTGGGTTTACGTGCGACGCCCTGGCAGCGCGCCCAGTTCCTGACCACGCTCGACAACCAGGTCACGGAATTTGGCCCGCGCCTGTTTGCCAATATTGGCTTTATCCAGGGCATTCAGATTGGCGAGCGCTGGACGCTTGATGTTGGCGTCGACCACAGCAACACGCTCATCGACGAGCAGCGCGCGCAGGCCTTTGATCCCGATCGTGAGCTCGTGTCGGGCAGCCTGCGCGCCGACTTTGTCGCTGCGTTCGCGGGTGCCCTTTACCAGTCCGACAATTGGTCGGCCAATGCGCGCTATGAGCGCCGGTCGGCCGATGACGAGGACCGCGACACGGTGCTGTTCGGCTGGTTCCGCGAGCCCGTCGCCGGTCACGGCCTGTCGGCAGGTTTGCAGTACTTCAACAGCGATCGCGCCGACCGGGGCGAGCGACGCGCCGACCTGCGTTTCGGCTGGGCCTATCGCAAGGCCGATCGTCGCTGGGCGTTCCTCGACCGTCTCGACCTCGTGCTCGATGAGGGCGACGGTCTGGGCGGCGAGCGTCGCAGCATGCGCTTCATTAACAACTTCAACGCCGTTCGTCGCATTGGCGCGGCCGGCGAGCTGTCGTTGCAGTACGCCTTCAAGTACGTCGACAGCGAATTCGATGGCGTCGGTTACTCGGGCTACACCGACCTGGCCGGCGTCGACTACCGCCGCAGCTTCCGCGCACGCTGGGACTGGGGCGTGCACGGCTCGGCCATGACATCGTATGAATCTGGTGTGACCGATTACGGCGTCGGTGTCGATGTCGGGTTCAACCCCCGCGACAACCTTTGGCTGACGCTCGGTTACAACTTCTCGGGCTTCCGCGACGAGGACTTTGACGACGCGCGCTACACGGCTGCCGGTCCTTACCTTCGCGTGACGGTCAAGGCTGACCAGCACACGCTTAAGCGCATCACGGGCAGGATTCGCGGCGACCGCTAGCGCCCATGGCGCGGTATAGTGCGCGCCATGACCGACCTCGACGATCTGCTGGCCAGCGATGGCGCCGTGGCGCGCGCTATTCCGGGCTATCAGCCGCGGTTGTCGCAGCGTCTTATGGCCGAGGCTGTCGACGTGGCCATGGCCAGCCGGGAGCATCTCGTGGTTGAGGCGGGCACGGGCACAGGCAAGACCTTTGCCTATCTGTTGCCTGCGCTTGTGGCCGGACGCCGTACGATCATCTCCACGGGTACGCGCGCACTGCAGGACCAGCTCTTTCACCGCGACCTGCCCATGATCGCGGCGGCCGTCGGCCGCCCCGTGAAGACCGCCTTGCTCAAGGGGCGCGCCAACTATCTCTGCCTGCACCGGCTCGACCAGGCCTTGACGGATGCGGCGGCGCTGACCGGCAAGGAAGCGCGGGTTCTTTCCGAGTGGCGCGACATGACCCGGCGCGGCGACCGCGCTGAGGTGACGCAAATCCCTGAGGACGCATCGTTGTGGCCGCGGGTGACCTCAACCGCCGACAACTGTCTGGGCCAGAAGTGCGCGTTCTACGAGGACTGCTACGTCGCACAGGCGCGCCGCGATGCGCAACGCGCCGACCTCGTGGTCGTCAACCACCACCTGTTGCTGGCCGACCTCGCGTTCCGCGAGACGGGCTTCGTTGAATTCCTGCCTGACGCTGACGCTGTGATCATCGATGAGGCACACCAATTGCCCGACACGGCGCTGCAGTTCTTCGGTGTCAGTCTGTCCACGCGGCAGTGCATCGATCTGTTTGATGAGCTCGAGGTCGACACGGCGGGAATAGGCGGGCCACCGCTCGACGAGGCCATGCGGCGCGCCCGCAAAGCGGTGCTCGACTTGCGGGAGGAGGCACCGGCGGATCGTGGCCGCTACGAGTTGGCCAACCTCGCCGGTGCCATCACCGCGCCTCTGTCCGAGTTTTCGGCGGCGCTGTCAGCGCTGCTTGAAGTACTGGACGAGCTAGGAGTGGATGCGTCCGAGGCGCTTGTGGATCGCTTGGTCAGGCTGGTGGACCGGCTCGGCATCATCGTCAACGATGACGACCTCGATGGGCTGCGCTGGGTCGAGGTGTCGCGCCGCAGCGTGCGTCTCAACATGACGCCGCTCGATGTGTCGGTACGACTGCGCGCGGCCATGGATGCCATGGAAACCGCCTGGGTGTTCACGTCGGCAACGCTCGCGGTTGGTGAGGACTTTTCGCATTTCACGAATCGCGTGGGCGTCGACGATGCGCGATGCCTGCGGTTCGAATCGCCCTTCGACCAGGCGCGTAATGCGCGTGTGCTGGTGCCCCGCGGTTTGCCGGCGCCGAACGAACGCGGCTTCATGACGAGCCTGCTGGATAAGACCGCGCCATTGCTCTCCGCGACGACCGGCGGCGTGTTCTTCCTGCACACAAGCTACCGCGCGCTGGCAGAAAGCGCGGCGTGGTTCTCATCGCGGCCTGCCGTGCTCGGTGATCGGGCGCTGTACGTGCAGGGCGACGCGCCGCGCGACAAGCTGTTGCAGGCGTTTCGCGCCGAGGGCAACGCCGTGCTGCTGGGCACAGGCACGTTCTGGGAAGGCGTCGATGTGCGCGGGCCCGCGTTGACGCTTGTCGTGATCGACAAGCTGCCGTTCGCGGCGCCCGATGACCCCATGCTCGTGGCGCGCAGCGCCTGGTTGCGCGCCGACGGCCGCAACCCGTTTCGCGACTACCAGCTGCCGCAGGCGGTGCTTGCGCTCAAGCAGGGCGTGGGGCGCCTGCTTCGTGACACCTCCGATTACGGCGTGGTTGTGCTCGGCGACCAGCGACTGCACGGTAAGTCCTACGGCCGTCTGTTCCTCGATGCCGTGCAGCCCATGCCCGTTGTTGATGACGTCGCGGACGCTGCGGCATTTCTCGCGGCGCGGGAGTGCGCCGACGACGAACGTGTGGCGTCGTGACGATGCAGCCACTGCTGGCCATTGAGACCTCGACCGTCGCCTGTTCGGTGGCGGTGGGCAGCGCGACGGGTGTGGCGCTTCGGGAACGGCACGAGCCAGGTGCCCATGCGAGCCACATCATGGCCATGATCGACGCGGCGCTCGACGAGGCCGACATCGGGATGGACGCGCTGGCCGGCATCGTTTACGGGCAGGGCCCGGGCTCCTTTACCGGTGTGCGGATCGCCGTGGCCCTGGCGCAGGGCTTGGCAGCCGGCCTCGACGTTCCCGTACTGGGTGTCTCCAGTCTTGCAGCGCTCGCGCAGTCGGGGGTGACCACGTACCCGGGTCGCGACCTGCTCGTCGTGCAGGACGCCCGTATGGGTGAGGTGTACGCCGGCGCGTATGCGCCCGATGACCGGGGCATCGTTCGGGCTCGTGCTGCAGATCGGCTCCTGGGCCCGGATGCCGTCGCCGCGCTAGCAGATGGCGTCGTTCTGGGCGGCGCGCTGCAAGCGATGCCGGCGCTTGCGTCGCGGCTCTGCGATGACGGCATGGTGAAAGACGCGTCGCACGCGCTACCTTCGGCGCGCGAATTGCTCGTGCTGGCGCGTGCGGCTGACGACGGGGACTGGACGCCGGCAGCGCGCGCGGCCGCAGTGTACCTGCGTCAGCAGGTGGCGACGGCCAAGCCGGCCTGACGATTCCGGCTGCTGTAACATCGGTGTAACGTCATATCGTTGTAATACTGGCGTCAATGGTGTTCGGGCCATGAAGATGAGCGGGCCACGCATCCTAATAGTTGAAGACGAAGCAGCCATCAGCGATATGGTGGCGTTTCATTTGTCGCGCGCGGGTTACGACGTCGCGCAGGCAGCAGACTGTGAGACGGCGCGGGCCAAGTTGGCCGACCAGGGTGCCGATCTCGCCATTGTGGATTGGATGTTGCCCGACATGAGTGGGCTCGAGCTTGTCCGGTCGTTACAGCGCGACCCCCAGTACGAAGATCTCGCCATCATCATGCTGACGGCGCGCGCCGATGAGCAAGACAAGGTGCGCGGGCTCGACAGCGGTGCCGACGACTACATGACCAAGCCCTTCAGTTCGCGGGAACTGTTGTCGCGCATCCAGGCGGTGTTGCGTCGTTCGGCACCAGCCGCGGGCGAGCAGCACACGGCTGGGCCGCTGACGATCGACGCCATCGGTCATCGCGTGTTTGCGCGCGACGCGGAAGTGTCGCTCGGGCCCAAGGAATACCGGTTGCTCAAGTTTCTCGTCACCCACCCGGAACGCGTTTACAGCCGGGCACAACTGCTCGATCGTGTGTGGGGCGCCAATGTCTACGTCGAGGAGCGCACGGTTGACGTGCACATCCGTCGACTGCGCAAAGCGCTGGAGCCTTATGACGCGGACGGCTGCATCCAGACGGTCCGCGGCGCCGGCTACCGGTTCTCGGCCAGGAGCGACTGATGCCGGGCGCCTGGCGCAGTGTTTTGCTGATCGTCTCGGCGACAATCGGCGCAGGGCTCGGTGTTGGTGCCATGGTCGGCTTTCCCGTCGAGGGTCTCGCGCTCGCGCTGGCTACATTACTCGGCTACAACCTTTACCGCCTGCTCGACCTCGAACGCACGCTGCGGATTCGTGAACGCGTCGAGGTGCCTGAAGGCAATGGCGTGTGGTCACGCGTACTCGCAGGCGTACGCTACCAGCAGCAGCGCGTGCGTCGACACAAGCGCCGCGCGCGTGAGGTCATGCGTGAGGTGCGCCAGTCGACCAACGCATTGCCCGACGGTGTCATCGTGCTGACGCAGGACAACGAGATCCAGCGTTACAACGCGGCGGCGCGCATGCTGCTCGGGCTGCGACGGCGGCGCGACCGCGGTCAGCGCGTCGATCATCTCGTGCGCCACCCGGATTTCGTGGCCTACCTGTCAGCCGACGACTACGCCTTGCCCGTGACCATCCCGTCGCCCGTGCGCGAGGGCGGCTGGTTGAGCCTGCGGCTCGTGCCCTACAGCGAAGCGGGCCGGTTGCTCACTGTGCGCGACATTAGCGAGCGCACGCGGCTGACGCGTATGCGTCGCGACTTCGTCGCGAACGCGTCGCACGAACTGCGCACGCCGCTAACAGTAATCTCGGGCTATCTCGATGCCATGCGCGACGACCCTGAATTGCGCGGGGTGTGGGACAAGCCACTCGACGAAATGGGGCAGCAGGCTGACCGGATGCGGCAGATGCTCGATGAGTTGCTGGCGTTGTCGCGGCTCGAGGCCAGTGCCACAGCGCCTGCCGATAAGATCGTCGACATGGGCGGCGTCATTCGTGAGTGCGCTGCCTTGTTTGAAGATGGCGATACGGCCATCGAACCTGAGGTGGTCTCAGGTGCGAATGTGTTGGGCGAGTACGGTGAGATTGTGTCCGTCGTCAGCAATTTGCTGAGCAACGCCATACGCTATGGCGCGGGTGACGCACCCGTGATCGTGCGCTGGTTCAACACGGAAACCGGTGCCGAGTTGGTGGTTGAGGACCGTGGCGAGGGCATCGCGCCCGAGTATATACCGCGGCCCCCGGAGCTCTTCTCCCGGGCCACCCGCGGCCGCGGCCGCGACTCCGGCGGCGGTGGTTTGGGGCTCGCCATCGTCAAGCACGCACTCGCGCGCCACGATGCCACGCTCAAGATCGATAGCACGCTCGGCGAGGGCAGCGCCTTCCGTTGTCTGTTTCCGACTTCTCGGCTTGCGGGCCCCGAGGCCCTGCAGGCGGTTGGTGGCGAGCGCTAACGCTGCGCGTTGAACTGAGTCGGTCCCGCCGGGTCGAACTGCTAAACTTCCGATAGGCCCTCGCATGCGACGGGCGTCACGGCAATACCGCGAGTTTGCGGCGAAGGTAACCGAATGCAGCCCGTCGATCTGACACATCACATTTCGAAGCGCTTCGAGAAGGATCTCGAGGAGTTGCGCGGCAACGTGCTCGCTATGGGCGGTCTAGTTGAATCACAGCTCACGAAGGCCATCGATGCCGTCGTGTCCGGCAACAGCGAGCTGGGCCTTCGCGTCGCGCACGACGACTACAAAGTCAACCGGTTCGAGGTCACGATTGATGAAGCCTGCAGCCGCATCATTGCGACGCGTGCGCCGGCGGCATCGGATCTGCGCCTGATCATGGCCATCATCAAGACGATCACGGATCTCGAGCGTATCGGCGATGAGGCCGAGAAGATCGGTTTTCTTGCTTCCCGGCTCGCCAACATGGATCGGCCCAGCGACTCCTACCGCGAACTCAAGACGCTGGGCGCCCATGTGCGGCGTATGGTGGCCGCGGCCATGGACGCGTTTGCGCGCATGGACGTCGATGCGGCGCTGGCCACGGTGCGTGAGGACGAGTACGTCGACGAGGAGTACGAAAAGATCCAGCGTCAATGCATCACGTTCATGATGGAAGACCCGCGCACGATCCGTCGTTTTATGGACGTGACCTGGGCTGCGCGGTCGCTGGAACGCATTGGCGACCACGCGAAGAACATCTGCGAGTACGTGATCTACATGGTGCGCGGCAAGGATATCCGCCACATCAATGTCGACGAGATTGATCTCGACGAACAGGACTGACGGATGCCGAGACTGACCCGAAGAACGGGCAATGCGCTGACCGCGCTCGCGTGTTTTGGTCTGCTGGCTTTTGCGCTGTACTCGCAGTACGTGCTCGAGCTCTACCCGTGCCCCCTGTGCATCTTTCAGCGCATTGCGGTTGCAGGTCTGGGGCTTGTGACGCTCATCGCGGCGCTCCACAACCCCGCGCGCGTCGGCACTATCGTCTACACCGTGCTGGCACTCGCGACCGGCGGGCTGGGTGTTGGCATCGCCGCACGCCATGTCTGGCTGCAGAACCTGCCGCCTGACCAGGTGCCCGCCTGCGGTGCCGGCCTCGATTACATGCTCGACACCTTGCCGCTCACGAGTGTCGTTCGGCAGGTGCTGACGGCATCCGGTGAGTGTGCCGAAGTGTCCTGGCGCCTCCTTGGCCTGACCATGCCCACCTGGGTGGTAATCGCGGTTTCCGCGTTGCTGCTTTGGGTGCTCGTCGTCAACACGCGGCTGCCACGACGCACTGCCTCGGCTTTGTAGGTCATCAAGTCAGCAGGCGTTGCATGACGCCTTCGTACATTGTCGCCAGCCTGCCGATATCGCTGATCTTCACGTGCTCGTTGATCTTGTGAATGGAGGCATTCACGGGGCCGAGCTCCACGACGTCAACGCCCGCAGGCGCGATGAAGCGACCATCCGACGTGCCGCCGCCCGTCGAAAGCTCGGTGGTGAGGCCCGACACGTCGCGGATCGCCTCGGTCACTGCGTCGGTCAGTGTGCCGGGCTCCGTGAGAAACGGTTCGCCCGACAGGTGCCAGTCGAGCGTGCAGTCGATACCGAATTCGCCGACGAGCGCCGCGACCTTTTGCTGGAGCTCCTTAAACGTCCATTCGGTCGAATAGCGGAAGTTGAAGCGTGCCGAGAGGCTGCCCGGTGTGACATTGGGCGCCCCCGTGTCCGAAACGACCTTGACCACCTGAAACGAGGTGGGCGGGAAGTGGGCGTTGCCGTCGTCGAGCGGCATTCGGACCAGTGCGTCGAGCACGGGCGCAAACGCATGGATGGGGTTGCGCGCGAGGTGCGGGTAGGCAACGTGCCCCTGGATGCCGTGTACGGTCAGCATGCCCGACAGGGACCCGCGTCGACCAATGCGGATGCGGTCACCCAGGGCGTCCTCGCTTGAGGGCTCGCCGATCACGCACCAGTCGATGCGTTCGTCCCGGTCCACGAGTGCCTCCACGACCTTGAGCGTACCGTGCCGCGCCGGGCCTTCCTCGTCGCTCGTGATCAGGAAAGCCAGCGAGCCCTGGTGCTCGGGATGGCGCGCCACGAAGCGCTCGACGGCAACGACCATGGCGGCCAGGCTGGCTTTCATGTCTGCGGCGCCACGCCCGTACAGTAGCCCATCGCGTTGGGTGGGCACGAACGGGTCACTGTCCCACTTCTCGAGTGGCCCGGGCGGCACGACGTCAGTGTGACCGGCGAAGCAGAGCACAGGACCTTCGGTGCCGCGTCGCGACCAGAGGTTGTCGGTCGCAACGGCGCCTTCACCGAATGGCATGTGGGCGTTGGCGAAGCCCAGTGCCGCGAGACGCTCGGCAATCAACGTTTGGCAGCCGGCATCTTCGGGTGTGATTGAGGGGCGTTGGATCAGCGCTTCCGTGAGTTCCAGCGCATCTTTGTTGAAGGTGTGTTCAGTCATCAGGGCTCAAAGCTAATCAGGGGGTTAAGAACGCCGCGGCGGCACAAACGGGGCGCGGACTGCAACAAATCGGTAACGAAAGAGATTTATCCTTGTAAATCATAAATTTGAGTGGCCGCGCGTGGCGTTGCTCCAGAACAACAAAAAAACCGGAATGACCTGCTGGCACGGCATCACCGCGGTGCTGTTTCTGCTCTGTAGTGCGTCGGCACAAGCACAGCAAGGCCGAAACTACATCGCTATCGTGGGCTCGTCGACCGTATACCCTTTTTCGACAGTGGTCGCGGAACGGTTCGGGCGCGGGCAGGTGTTCCGCACGCCGAAAGTCGAGGCGACCGGTTCTGGTGGTGGCCTGAAAGCATTCTGCGCAGGGGTAGGCGCGCGCTTCCCAGATATCGCGAACGCCTCACGTCGCATTAAGGCCTCCGAGCTCGCGTTGTGCCAGGACAATGGCGTGGACGCGGTGCTTGAGGTCAAGGTGGGCTACGACGGCATCGTGCTGGCTAATGCCACGGGCGCGCCGCGCGTGGCATTGACCCGCACGCAGCTCTGGTTGGCGCTGGCCAAGAACGTACCGGCGGCCGATGGCAGTGAGCGGCTCATCGCGAATCCGTACCGCCGTTGGATCGACATCGACCCCTCGTTGCCGGACACGGAGATTGAGGTGCTGGGTCCGCCGCCCACCTCGGGCACGCGCGATGCGTTTGTTGAGCTTGCGATGACGGGTGGCTGCCAGGGCATCGACTGGATTCGTGACCTGCAGGCAAGTAATGCGCCGCGATTTCGTGCGATCTGCCAGGCCGTTCGCGAAGACGGTCATTTCGTTGAGACGGGTGAGAACGACAACCTTACCGTGCAGAAGCTGCGCGCGAATCCGACGGCTCTTGGCATCCTTGGTTTCAGTTTTGTCGATCAGAACACGGACAAGGTGCAGGGCTCGGTCATCGACGGCTTCGAACCCACATTCGAGAACATCGCGTCGGGGCGGTACGCCGTGTCGCGTTCGCTCTACTTCTACGTCAAGCGCTCGCACATCGGCGTCATTCCCGGGCTCGACGAATTCGTTGCCGAGTTTACGAGCGAGCGCGCCTGGGGACGCGACGGCTACCTGGCCGCACGCGGCCTGATCCCGATGCCAATCGCCGAGCGCGCAGAGTATCTCGCAAGCGTCCTCGCGCTGAGCCCCCTTTACCTGTGAGCCCTGCGGCATGATCGCGATGCAACCCGGGACGTTGCTGCTGTTTGGCGCGTTCGCTGCCTTCTCAGTCTTTTTCCTGGGGCGACGGCGCGCGCTGTCACTGGGCACATCACAACAAGGGCTCAAGTCGTTGCCCGCGTATCACGGGGCCTACGCCGCGTTGTGGTTGTTTGTACCTCTGGCACTCGCGCTCCTCGTCTGGTGGTCATTCTCGGGACGCCTCGTTGAACTCAGCATGCTGCAGCGAATTCCTGATGGCGTCATTGCGGACACGGCCGGAAACGCGGGGCTCGTGCTCGACGAAATCCAGAACATCGCCAACGGGGCGATCCGGGTCGAAGATGAAGTGCTGAACGGGCTGGCGCGCGACTACGAGGCTTTGCAGGTCGAATCGCGGCGCAGGCTGACGCTCGCGGCGCTCGCGCTCGCCATTGCGGGCGCGGCATTCGGCCTGATGCGCATTCGCCCGGATTTCAGCGCGAGGCAGCGGGTCGAGCGTTTCATCCGTGCCGTGTTGTTTCTGGCCTCGAGCGTGGCCGTACTGACCACTATCGGTATCGTCGCGACGATGTTGCTTGAGACGATTCGCTTCTTCGGGCAGGTGCCCGAAACCGAGTTTTTATTCGGACTGGAGTGGAGCCCGCAGACCGCGATTCGTAATGACCAGGTTGCCGCCGCCGGAAGTTTTGGGGCCGTGCCGCTTTTGGCGGGAACGCTGCTCGTCGCAACGCTCGCCATGCTGATCGCCGTGCCTGTGGGGCTCATGACGGCCATCTACCTGACGCAGTACGCAGGGCGCGGACTGCGTGCGGTGGTAAAGCCGTTGCTCGAGGTACTGGCCGGGATTCCCACAGTGGTCTATGGATTCTTCGCGGCGCTCACGGTCGCACCGATGGTACGCAGGTTTGGTGAAGGCCTGGGCCTGAACGTCGCTTCCGAGTCGGCGCTCGCAGCGGGGCTCGTGGTCGGCATCATGGTGATCCCCCAGATCTCGTCACTCTCGGACGATGCCTTAACCGCCGTGCCACGCTCGTTGCGCGACGGCGCTCTGGCCCTGGGCGCGACGCGTTCGGAGGCCACTCGCAATGTGCTGTTGCCCGCCGCAATGCCGGGCATCGTCGGCGGCGTCCTGCTCGCGCTGTCTCGCGCAATCGGTGAAACGATGATCGTCGTGATGGCCGCAGGCTTGGCGGCGAACCTCACGGCCAACCCTTTTGAAGCTGTTACCACGATGACGGTCCAGATCGTGTCGCTACTCACGGGCGATCAGGAATTCGCGAGCGCGCGGACGTTGGCGGCCTTTGCGCTGGGCTTGTTCCTGTTCATGGTCACGCTGGCGCTGAATGTGCTTGGGCAGCGCGTCGTGCGCCAGCAACAGGTTCACGAACGCTAGGCCATGGCATGGGTACTCGAAGACGCGCGCAGTGCCGTTGCGGCGAGCCTGCGCCGCCGACACGCCCGCGAGCGCCGGTTCCGCTTGCTCGGTCTGGCCGCCGTGCTTGTCGGCATGCTGTTCTTGCTGTTGTTGTTTGTGACCGTGCTGTCGCAGGGTATTGGTGCCTTTCGTCAGACCGAACTCATGCTCCCCATGGACGTCACGGCGGCTCAGGTCGACCCGCTTGGCGACGGGAGCCGCGAATCGCTGGCCGCCGGGAATTACGACGCTGTCGTGCGGGAGGCCATTCACCGCTCGTTGCCGGGTACCGCGCCTCGCGCCGACCGGGCCGCGCTGGTTGCGCTGGTCAGTGTGGAGGCCGGTTTTAGGCTGCGCGACCGGGTCATCGCAGCACCGGAGCTAGTGGGGCAACGCGTGGAACTCTGGGTGCCCTCGAGCGATGACGTGGATCTCTATGTACAGGGCCGCGTGAATCGTGACACGCCTTTGGCTGCGCGTGAGCTCGAGGACCGGCAGTTTGATTGGGTTGATGCACTCGCCGCGGAGGGGCGGGTGGTACGTGTGTTCAACACGGCGCTCATCAAGAATGGTGATTCCCGAAATCCCGAACTCGCCGGCGTTCGTGCCGCCTTCCGCGGTTCGTTGTACATGCTGGCCGTGATGCTGGTGCTCGCGTTTCCCGTGGGCGTAGCTGCGGCGGTCTATCTCGAGGAGTTTGCGCCGCGCAACCGTTGGACGGACCTCATCGAGGTCAATATCAATAACCTCGCTGCCGTGCCTTCGATTGTGTACGGACTGCTCGGTCTCGTGGTCTTTATCAACTGGCTGGCGCTCCCTCGATCTGCGCCGCTTGTCGGTGGCCTCGTGCTCGCGTTGTTAACGCTGCCCGTGATCATTATCTCGGCGCGGGCCGCCATCAAGGCCGTACCCGCGACCCTGCGCGACGCCGCACTGGCACTGGGCGCTTCACGCGTGCAAACCGTGTTCGGGCATGTGCTGCCCCAGGCGCTGCCGGGTATCATTACGGGGACGGTCATTGGCATCGCACGCGCGCTGGGCGAGACGGCGCCCTTGCTCATGATTGGTATGGTCGCATTCATCGCGGACATCCCCAGAAGCCCTCTCGATCCTTCCACGGCGCTCCCGGTCCAGGTGTACCAGTGGGCCGAGAGTCCGGACCCATCGTTTGTTGCGCGGACGGCGGCGGCCATCATGGTGCTGCTCGCTTTCCTGTTCGCGATGAACTTGCTGGCGCTCATGCTGCGGCGTAAGTTTGAGGGCCACGCGGGATGACGAACGCCGGCACTCAAGTTCGCAATCGGAGACGACGGTGGCAGCCGTAACACCCCAGTCTGAAGACCACGATAAAGCCACGACGATGCCTTCGGAAACAGAGGTCGTTGGTACGCCGTTCGTCGATACGCCGTGCATGCGTGTGCGGGATGTGAGCGTGCGCTACGGCGGCACGGCCGTACTTCACAACGTCAGCCTCGATATTGCGCACCATGAAGCGCTTGCGCTGATTGGCGCATCGGGCAGCGGCAAATCGACGTTTCTGAGGTGTCTCAATCGTATGAATGACACGATTGACGATGCCCGCGTGTCGGGCGAGATCCGTATTGACGATGACGATATCCACGGGCGCGACATGGACGTTGTCGCACTGCGCGCGCGCGTGGGAATGGTGTTCCAGAAACCGAACCCGTTCCCCAGGTCGATTTACGACAATGTCGCCTACGGTCCGCGCATTCATGGCCTCGCAGGAAACCGCGCGGAGCTCGATGACATCGTGCACCAATGTCTCGACCGGGTCGGCTTATTGGCCGAAGTGAAAGACCGGCTCGATGCGAGCGGGACGAGCCTCTCCGACGGGCAGCAACAGCGATTATGTATCGCGAGGACGCTGGCCGTGGGGCCTGAAGTCATTCTCATGGACGAGCCATGCTCGGCGCTCGATCCCATTGCCACGGCGCGGATCGAAGATCTTATCGACGCACTGCGCGAGCGCTACGCGATTGTGATCGTGACGCACTCGATGCAGCAGGCCGCGCGCGTGTCGCAGCGCACCGCTTATTTTCACAAGGGCCAACTGATCGAAGTCGATGAGACGGACCGGCTCTTCACCAATCCCGGTCACCGGCTGACTGAGGACTACATCACAGGCCGCCTGGGCTGAGGTGATCCACTAGTCGATCAGCGCCGCCCAGCGGTCCGCGTCGAAACCCACCGTGACTGCGGTTGCCGTCTCGAGAACGGGGCGCTTGATCAGCGTCGGGTGAGCGATCAGCTGCTTCGCCGGGTCGTCCAGAATCTCCCCACGAGTTGCGTCGTCAAGCCCACGCCAGGTCGTCGAGCGACGGTTGATGAGGGCGTCCGCGCCCACCGCATCAAGCCAGCGCGCGAGCATTGCGGAGTCGGGTGTCGACTCACGGACATCGACAAAGTCGTGCGCCGAGCCGCGCGCATCGAGCCAGCGCCGGGCTTTGCGACAGCTGTCGCAATTCTTGAGGCCGTGGACGGTGATCATCCGTGCGACGCCGCCCGCAGCAGTTCATTGAGCCCGACACGCTTACGCGTCTTCTCGTCAACGCGCTTGACGATGATCGCGGCATAGAGCGAGTAGCGGCCGTCGTGGGAGGGCAGGCTGCCGGGTACCACGACGCTGCCCGCGGGCACGCGGCCGTAGTGCACCTCATTGGTATCCCGGTCGAAGATGCGTGTGCTCTGCCCGATGTACACACCCATCGACAGCACGGCGCCTCGCTCGACGATGACGCCTTCGACGACCTCGGACCGGGCGCCGATGAAGCAGTCGTCCTCGATGATCGTGGGCGTCGCCTGCAGGGGCTCGAGCACACCGCCAATGCCGACACCGCCCGACAAGTGGACATTGCTGCCGATCTGGGCGCAGCTGCCAACCGTGGCCCAGGTGTCCACCATGGTGCCGCTGCCAATGTAGGCGCCGATGTTGGTGTAGGAAGGCATCAGGACAACATCGGGCGCGACGTAGGCACCCTGACGAACCTGTGCGTCGGGTACCACGCGAACGCCATCGCGGGCAAAGTCCTCGGCCGTGTAGTCCGCGTACTTGAGCGGCACTTTGTCGTAGTAGGGGTTCGGCGCGTGCTCAATGCGCGCGTTGTCGCGCAGACGAAACGACAGCAGCACGGCTTTCTTCAGCCACTCGTTGACCTGCCAGTCGCCATCGACGGGCTCCGCAACCCGGGCCTCGCCGCGGTCGAGCAGCCCGATGGCCGCATCGACGGCGTCGCGCAATGCGGTATCCGCCCTGTCGATGGAGTCGCGCGCCTCCCAGGCGGCCTCAATGGTGTCGATGATCGCCTGCATGGCGTCAGCCTCCTTGGCTTGATTCGAAGTCGGCCACGCGCTGGACGGCCTCGAGTGTTTGTTCGGGTGTCGCGACCAGTGACAGTCGCACGTAGCCTTCACCGGGGTTGCGGCCGTCGACTGTGCGCGCGAGGTAGCGCCCTGGCACAACCGTGACGCCGGCACTCGCGTGAAGCTGTCGCGCCCATTCGGTTTCGTCCCCGCCGACGGGTAGCCACACGTAGAACGTCGCGGCCGGTGTGTCGACCGCCCAATGTGTCGCGAGCACGGGCAGTGCTTGAGCGTACTTGTCATTGTATTGCGCGCGATTGTCGGCGACATGGGCGTCGTCGTTCCATGCCGCAATACTGGCCGCCTGCACGGCCAGCGACATCGAGCAGCCATGGTAAGTGCGGTAGCGCCCGTAGTCGCTGATGAGGGCGGTGTCGCCGGCCACAAATCCCGAACGCATACCGGGCAGATTGGAGCGCTTCGAGAGGCTGTGGAACACGAGTACCCGCTCGAACGCGTCGCTACCCAAAGCGGCGGCCGCATTGAGCATCGATACGGGTGGTGTGTCGCGGTAGAGCTCGATATAGCACTCGTCTGTGAGCACGATGAAGTCATGTCGTTGCGCCAGTTCAACGAGGTGCTTCAGGTAATCGAGATCCGCGACCGTGCCGCAGGGGTTCACAGGGTTGCAGAGGTAGAACAGGCGCGCGCGGTCGAAACGCTCGGGCGCGATTGCGTGGAGGTTGGGAAGGAAGTTATGGCCCGCTGTGACATTGAGATAGTCCGGCGCAGCCCCCGCAAGCAAGGCCGCGCCTTCATAGATCTGATAGAACGGGTTGGGCATCAGTACGGTTTGCCCGGCACCCGCGTGGCAGAACACCTGCGCCGCTGCAAACAGCGCTTCTCGGGTTCCCGTGACGGGCTGCACCATGCGCGTGGGGTCGACCGTGACGTCAAAGCGGCGCGCGAGCCAGTCGGCGCAGGCGCTGCGCAGTTCATCACTGCCGCGAATGGTCGGGTAGCGTGAGACGCCATCCACGAGGGCATCCCGATACGCGGCCAGCGCTACTTCGGGTGGCGTGTGTCGCGGTTCCCCAATGGATAGCGGAATCGGCGTGATCGACTTGGGTGGCGTGTTGTCGCGCAGCAACGCATCGAGCTTCTCGAACGGGTAGGGCGCAAGCGCGGCCATGCCCGGATTGGAGGCATCCGTCATACGCGAATCGTCTGGCTTACGACGAGGCTTTCGTCGACACCCTGCAGTAGTGCCTCGCGCAACGCATCGCAGTCTGCATCGCTGAGCGGCTCGTCATTCTCGTCGGTCAGGTAGAACACGTCTTCGGCGCGCTCACCGATGGTCACGATCTTGGCCATCACAATGTAGACCTTACAGTCGATGAGCGTCTCACCGACGCGCATGAGCAGGCCCGGGTGATCGGCGCAGGTGAGCTCCATGACGGTGAAGCGACCCGTCGGATCGGGTCGGAACGTGATGCGTGTCAGCGTGTCGAACATACGCTGACGACGTGATGCCTTGCGGCTGACGCTTGGGATGACGTCCTCGCGGCGCTCGGCAATAGGCAGCAAGCGCTCATAGACATCGGTGAGTTTTTCGTCGTTGATGTCCGCGCCGTCAAAGTCCACGACGATGTAGGTGTCGAGACTGTAGCCATTGTTGATGGGCTCGATGCGTGCGTCGAGCACCGAGAGTCCCAGCTCGTCGAGGCCAGCTGTGACGGCCGCGAATGTGTGCTGGGTGTGCGGTGTATAGAGCATGATCGCAAGCCCACTGGCATCGGTACGCGCGACCACATCGAGCTGCGACGTCTCGAGCCCGTCGCGCGCGAGCGCGCGTGTGTGCCAGGCGATTTCATCGGCGTCGTGGCGCAGGAAATAGTCACCGGGCAGGGCGCGCCACACCGTTTCAAGCTCGGCATCGTTCACGCTGACACCGAGGGTCGCCCGCGCGGCCTCGCGCGTCGCGTCGATAAGCGCTTGCCGCTCGAGCGGGTTCTCGAGGCCACGTTCGAGCGCCTGTCGCGTGGCCTCGTAGAGGTCGCGGAACAGCTTCGACTTCCAGGACGTCCACATGGCCGGGTTCGTGCCCCGTACGTCGGCCACGGTGAGCAGGTAGAGATGGTCGAGCCTGCGCTTGTCACCCACGAGGTTCGCGAACCGCGCAATTACGTCGGGATCACTCAGGTCTTTTTTCTGCGCCGTCATCGACAGCACCAGGTGGTGCTCGACGAGCCAGGACACTAGTTGCGCGTCCTCTTCGGGCAGGCCGTGTTCACGGCAGAACGCAAGCGCGTCGATGGCGCCCAGTTCGGAATGGTCGCCGCCGCGTCCCTTGGCGATGTCGTGGAACAGACCCGAGAGCACGATGAGTGCCTGGTCTTTGATGCTCTTCATGACCGCCGTGCAGTGCGGGAACTCCGACTCATGTCGCGGTGATGTAAAGCGGCGCATATTGCTGACGACAAACAGCGTGTGCTCGTCGACCGTGTAGGCGTGGAACAGGTCGTACTGCATGCGCCCGACGATGCGGCCGAACGCGGGGATGTAAAGACCGAGAACCCCGTAGCGGTTCATACGACGCAGCTCGCGCGTCACGCCACTCGGTGCGCGCAGCAGGTCGAGGAACAGGCGGTGGTTGCGCGGATGCTGGCGAAACTGCTCGTCAATCAGGTGCAGACTGCGTCGCACGAGTCCGAGCGTACGCGCGCTGACACCGCGCAGGTCGGGGTGGTCCTGCATGCAGCGGAACAGCGCCAGTAGTGCCGAGGGGTTGCGCGCGAAGACGTCGTCGTGCACCACCTGCAGGTAACCGTTGTCCGAGACGAACTGATGGTCGATGGGAACGGGCTCGGCGTCCTGCGGCAGCAAAATGTCTTCTTCAAAGCGCTGCAGCAGCATCTCGTTAAGTCGTGACAGCTCCATGACCGTGCGGTAGTAGCGCTGCATCATCTGCTCAACACCGAGCGTGAAGCGCGCGTCCTCGTAGCCCAGCAATTCGGCCAGGGACTTCTGGTGGTCGAACAGCAGGCGGTCCTCGCGCCGGCCGACAAGCGTGTGCAGGCCGTAGCGCACGGTCCAGAGAAAGTGCTGACACTCGACGAGCCGCTGGTGCTGGCCTTGCGTCAGGAAGCCGTGATCGACGAGCTCGCCAAAACTCTCTGCGCCGAAGTGGCGCTTGGCCACCCAGCCAATCATCTGGATGTCGCGCAAGCCGCCCGGGCTGCCCTTCACATTGGGCTCCAGCTTGTAACCTGTGTCGTCGTATCTCCGGTGCCGAGCAATCTGTTCGTCGCGCTTGGCGCGGAAAAATTCGGTCGAAGGCCAGATGGACGCCGGCCCAGTCGCCGCGCCCATGGCTTCGAACAGGGCGTCGGGACCCTCGAGCAAGCGTGCTTCCATGAGCGTGGTGGCCACCGTGACATCGTCAGCTGCCGCTTCGCGGCACTGTTCGACCGTCCGTACGCTGTGGCCAACCTCGAGGCCGCTGTCCCAGAGTGCCGTGACGAACTCGGCGGCCGGCCCCGTATCGCTGTGGTCGTCCGCGAGCAGCAGCATGACGTCGATGTCGGACCCCGGATGTAGTTCGCCGCGGCCGTCGCCGCCGCCGGCAAGGCGCGCTATCCCGCTGGCGCTGACGTGGCAGTGCCGCCAGAGGCGGCGCAGCAGGGCATCAATCAGTCCTGCGTGTGCGGCGACGAGAGCTTCGACCGTTTCGGCGGCATGAAACCGCGCCGCAAGCGCCTGCTTGGCTGCAGCAAGCGGCTCCCGGCAGGCGGAGGCCGTAAACGGCTCAAGCGCTTCGAGTATGGCTTCGAATTCGGCCACGGTGTCGTCGCCCAGGGCCTGGGGCCTGCGTTGACGCGTTTCGCCGCTGACGAGCATCGACGGCTCCGGTCAGGCTGCGTTGGCCTGGTCGCGGTCGCTCGCGCCCAGGGTCAGGATCTCAAAGCCCGTTTCGGTGACGAGCACCGTGTGTTCCCACTGGGTGGACAGCGAATGGTCCTTGGTGACCACCGTCCAGCCATCAGGCAGCAGTTTTGGGTGGCGCTTGCCGGCGTTCACCATGGGCTCGACCGTGAAGATCATGCCCGGCTCGAGCATGAGGCCCGTGCCCGGCTTGCCGAAATGCACGACCTGCGGGTCTTCGTGGAAGCCCTGGCCGATGCCATGACCGCAGTATTCGCGGACGACCGAACAGCGGTTGGCTTCAACAAAAGTCTGGATGGCATGGCCAATATCACCCAGGTGCTTGCCAGGCGCGATCTGGTTGATACCGCGCATCATCGCCTCGTAGCAGATCTTCGACAGGCGCTCGGCCTGTAGCTTGGGCTTGCCCACAAGGAACATGCGGCTCGTATCGCCGTGCCAGCCGTCCTTGATGACCGTGATGTCAATATTCAGCGCATCGCCGTTGCGCAGCTTGCGATCTGAAGGGATGCCGTGGCAGATCACATGATTCAGTGAGGTGCAGATCGACTTCGGGAAGGGCACAGGGCCGCCACCGCGGTAATTGAGCGGCGCCGGAATCGCGTCCTGCACCTCTGTAATGTAGCGGTGGCAGATGTCGTTGAGCTCGTCCGTCGTGATGCCGGGCTTAACATAATCAGAAATCATGTCGAGCACATCGGCCGCAAGACGGCCCGCAATCCGCATCTTGTCCTGCTGCTCGGCGTTTTTGATCGTGACCGGCATGCCTGTTCCTGTTATCTGCTGAGAAGATCAGGGGCGCTCCACGCCCTGGTAGCGGTGCTGCACCAGCCCGCCTGGCGCTGGCACACGCCCGGGCTCTGTGCTATAAAGCGCGCGCCGAGAGGGGCATCGACGGCTGGCTCAAATGCCTGCTGTCCTGCACCCAGCTCGTAATTCTAACTATTCCACACCTATATCGACACCCGGTGCTGGGTGCCCCGCCGAAAAAGGGGTTGCACTTGGGGGATATGGGGAGGCTTAACCCTAAGGAGACTTCCATGGCCGACGTTACCATGCGTCAGATGCTGGAAGCGGGCGTTCATTTCGGACATCAGACCCGCTACTGGAACCCGAAAATGGCCCCGTTCATTTTCGGCGATCGAAACAAGATCCATATCGTCAACCTCGAACGCACGCTGCCCCTGTTCCGCGAAGCGCTGAACTACGTGAGCGGCCTGGCGGCCGACGGCGGCAACATCCTGTTCGTGGGCACCAAGCGGTCCGCCCGTGACACCATCGGCGAAGAAGCCCGCCGTAGCGGTATGCCGTTCGTTAACTACCGCTGGCTCGGCGGCATGCTGACCAACTTCAAGACCATCCGTCAGTCGATCAAGCGCCTCAAGGAGCTGGAGAGCCTGGGCGAGGGTGGCATGGTCGAGTCGCTGACGAAAAAAGAAGTCCTCAACCTGGAGCGCGAGCGCGAGAAGCTTGAGCGCAGCCTGGGCGGCATCAAGGACATGGGCGGTCTGCCGGACGCCATGTTCGTGGTTGACGTCGGTCACGAGAACATCGCCATCGACGAAGCGCGCAAGCTCGGTATTCCGATCGTGGCCGTGGTCGATACGAACTGCGCACCCGACGGCATCGACTACGTGATTCCGGGCAACGATGACGCCATGCGCGCCATCAAGCTCTACTCAACGGCAATCGCCGACGCCGTGCTGGACGGCCGCGCTACGGCGCCGCAGGCGGTGTTGGGTGATGATGACTTCGTCGAACTCGACGAGGAAGGCAACGTCCGCAAGGCCGGTGGCAAGGGTCGTGGTGGTCGTAAACCGGCTGCAAAGGCTGCAGAGCCTGCTGCGAAGGCCGCTGAGCCGGCTGCCGCAGAGGCACCTGAGCCGGTTGCTGAAGCCGTTGCCGAAGCCGAAGCGCCTGCCGCCGAAAGCGACGCCAGCGCCGACGCCTGAGGCACGGCCACAGGGCAATCTGACACGCTGCCGGGACGCAAGTCCCGGCAGCCCCAACACCAATGACGAGGTAACACTCATGGCTATCACCGCAGCAATGGTCAAAGAACTGCGTGAGCGTACAGGCGTCGGCATGATGGAGTGCAAGAAGGCACTCGTTAAGGCCGACGGCGACATGGAAGCGGCAGCACAGCTGCTGCGCGAGTCGGGCCAGGCCAAGGCCGACAAGAAGGCCGGCCGCGTGGCTGCCGAAGGTCGCATCATCGTGCGCCATGGCGACACGGCCGCAATCATCATCGAAGTGAACTGCGAAACCGATTTCGTGGCGAATGACGACAACTTCATCGACTTCGCGGAATCGGTTGCCGCGGTCGCTCTGGCACAGCGCCCGGCTGACGTCGACGCCCTCATGGCGGCCACCTTTGCCGACGGCGAGACGGTCGAAGCCACGCGCACGGCGCTCATCGCGAAGATCGGCGAGAACATCGGCGTCCGTCGGTTCGACATCGTTGAAGCCGGAGACGGCGCGCTGGCGAGTTACACGCATGGCGCCCGCATCGGTTCGCTCGTAGCGGTCTCAGGTGGTGACGACGCGCTGGGCAAGGACCTCGCGATGCACGTAGCGGCCTCGTCGCCCGTGTGCGTCGATGAAGCCGGCGTCCCGCAGGACACCATCGACAGCGAACGCGCCATTCTCCTGGAGCAGGCGAAAGGCAGCGGCAAGCCCGACGACATCATCGCGAAGATGGTCGACGGCCGCATGCGCAAGTTCCTGGGCGAGATCACGCTCGTGGGGCAGCCCTTCGTCAAGGACCCCGACCAGACGGTCGGCAAACTCCTCAAGCAGCACAGCGCGACGGTGTCGGGTTTCGTGCGTTACGAGGTGGGCGAGGGCGTTGAAAAGAAAGAAGACAATTTCGCAGAAGAAGTCATGGCCCAGGTCGCTGCTGCACAGGGCAAGTCCTGAAGCCCTTCGCGATGACCGTTGGTGGCGGGCGCTGGGTTACACTGTCGCCCGCCGTCGCTGCGGCCATGACATCACGGAGGCCATCAACGCATGAGTAAGAAGGCGGCACCGATCGCCAAGCGCGTCCTGCTGAAGCTCAGCGGCGAGGCGCTCATGGGGGATCTCAAGTACGGCATCGATCCGAACGTGATCGGCCGTATCGCGCGTGAAGTGGCCACGATCGTCAGCATGGGGGTCGAGGTCGCCATCGTCATTGGCGGCGGGAACATCTTCCGTGGCGCCGGCCTGGCCCGTGCGGGCATGGACCGCGTCACGGGCGACCACATGGGCATGCTGGCCACGGTGATGAACGCACTGGCGATCCAGGACGCGCTCGAGCGCCAGGAAGTCTACGCGCGCGTGATGTCCGCGCTGGCCATCAATGATGTCTGTGAAGACTACATTCGGCGACGCGCCGTTCGGCACCTCGAGAAGGGCCGCGTCGTGGTGCTGGCCGCAGGTACGGGGAACCCCTTCTTCACGACCGATACTGCTGCGAGCCTGCGCGCTATCGAGATCAGCGCCGACCTCATGCTCAAGGCCACCAAAGTCAACGGGGTGTACGACAGTGACCCGGCAACGAATCCCGATGCCGAGCAGCTGCCTGAAGTCAGTTTCGATCGCGTGCTTGCGGACCGGCTCAACGTCATGGATGCGACGGCGATTGTAATGTGCCGCGACAACTCGGTGCCGCTGCGCGTATTCGACATGACCGAACCCGACGCGCTGGTGCGTGTCATCGAGGGCGAGCCCCTCGGTACTCTCGTTACGGCCTGAAGCCGGGACTGCCTGGGACACCGATATGATTGAAGACATCAAGAAAGACGCCGCAGAGCGTATGGGCAAGAGCGTCGAGTCGCTTCGCGTCGAGCTGCAGAAGATTCGTACGGGTCGTGCTCACACGAGTCTCCTCGATCACATCATGGTCGAGTACTACGGCAGCGACGTGCCGCTGAACCAGGTCGCCAACCTGGGCGTCGAGGATGCCCGCACGCTCACGGTTACGCCTTGGGAGAAGGACATGGTGGCCAAGGTTGAGAAGGCCATTATGAATTCGGACCTCGGACTCAACCCGGCGTCCGCCGGCACCGTGATTCGCGTGCCGCTGCCGCCACTGACCGAAGAACGTCGAAAGGACCTGATCCGCCTCGTGCGTAACGAGGCAGAAGGCGGTCGCGTCGCGATCCGCAACATCCGCCGCGACGCGCTTAACGACTTCAAGGACCTGCTCAAGGAAAAGGAAATCGGCGAAGACGACGAGCGACGCGCCGCAGACGACGTGCAGACTCTGACCGATACCTACGTCGGCCAGGTAGACACGTTGCTGTCCGAGAAAGAAACCGAGCTCATGGAAATCTGAGTTAGCCGGGGTCATGTCGGATCGCGATACGCCAAGCCATCTGGTGCGCCTGCCACAACACGTGGCCGTCATCATGGACGGCAACGGTCGCTGGGCGCGACGGCGTGGTCTGCCCCGTCACCTGGGTCACCGCGCCGGCGTCAAGGCGGTGCGCGCGACGGTGCGCCATTGCGGCGAGCTCGGCGTCGATTACCTGACGCTGTTCGCGTTCTCGAGCGAAAACTGGTCGAGGCCGCGCGACGAAGTCGTCGGCCTCATGAAGCTGTTTCTCGACGCGCTGCAGCGCGAAGTCGCTGAGTTACACGAGAACAATGTCCGCCTGCGGTTCATTGGCGACCTGTCACGATTGTCTGAACGCCTGCGACGCGGGATGCGGGACGCCGAGCGGCTCACCCGTGAGAATAGCGGTTTGTCGCTGCAGATCGCCGTCGGCTTTGGCGGACGGTGGGATATCGTCGAGGCCGCACGCGAGCTGGCCGAACGCGCCCGCTCGGGCACGCTCGATCCGGCGGAGCTCGACGAGCAGCACCTGAGCGACAGCCTGTCGCTTGCGGGCTGCCCCGACCCCGACCTCATGATCCGCACGGGCGGCGAGCAACGCATCAGCAACTTCCTGCTCTGGCACGCGGCTTACGCCGAGCTGTTTTTCTGCGACACGCTCTGGCCCGATTTCGACACGGACGCGCTTGAACAGGCCCTGACCTGGTTCGGCAGTCGCGAACGTCGCTTCGGCCGTGTGGAGACGCTTCCGAAAGAAGAGGCCAGCTGACGTGCTGCGCGCTCGAATCATCACCGCCATTTGCGCACTGGCGGCCATTTTCCTGGTGCTCTTCGTGCTGCCACCCGTGGTGGTCTCTCCGGTCATTCTTCTTGTAATCACGGGCGCGGCCTGGGAGTGGTCGCGGCTTGCGGGGCTTGAGGCTGCGCTGCCGCGTGCCGCCTACATCCTCGGCATCGCGGCGATGACGGCTGCGGCATCGATCACCTGGCCCAATGCGATCTTCGGGCCGCTGCTTGTGGCCGCTGGCATCTGGTGGCTCATCGCATTCGTGCTGGTGGTGCGCTATCCCGTCAAGGTGCCGCGCGAGCTGGTCCTGCTTGGCGGGCCACTCACCCTGGTGCCCGCAGGTTTCGCGCTTGTCGCGTTGACCCGCAACGAGATGCTGACGACGCTTAACGGCGCGGGCCTGTTGTTGTTTGTGCTCGTGACGATCTGGGGTGCCGACGTGGGTGCTTACTTCGCCGGCCGCGCGCTGGGCAAACGCAAGCTCGCGCCGCATGTCAGCCCCAACAAGACCTGGGAGGGCGTGTTCGGCGGGCTCGCGCTCGTGGCGCTCATCGGCCTTGCCGGTGCGTGGATCACCGGGCTCGCCTGGTTTCGTCTCGTGCCGCTGTGTATCGCCGTGGCAGCCATTTCCATCGTCGGTGACCTGACCGTGAGCCTCTTCAAGCGTGAGGCCGGGATCAAGGATTCGGGCACTCTGTTTCCCGGGCACGGCGGGATTCTCGACCGCATCGACAGCATCGCGGCGGGTACGCCGTTGTTCGTGGCGGGCATCTACCTCGGGCATGGACCGTGGTAGTCGCGGGTGCTGACTTAAGCCTACGGGGCCCCTCGTGTATCGTTTCGGACAGCGTTTCGATGCCAGCGGCCCGGGAACGATGGCTGCCGGGTATGGTCTGTAACGACGGTGACGTGCCGAGCGCGCGGAGGGGCCACGAATGACAGTACTGGGCTATGTGTTTGCGCTGATCCTGACGACCAGCCGGCTCGTCGCCGAGCACGAGTTCGGGCACTTCATCGTGGCTCGCTGGTGCGGCATCAAGGTGCTGCGATTCTCGATCGGTTTCGGCAAGCCCATCTGGCGCTACCAGCGTCACCGCGACGACACCGAGTTCTGCATCAGTTCACTGCCGCTGGGTGGTTACGTCAAAATGCTCGACGAGCGCGAGGGCAATGTCTCAGCGCGTGATGCCGGCCGGAGTTTCAACGCCCAGCCCGTCTGGCAACGTATTGCCGTGCTGCTTGCGGGGCCTGCGTTCAATTTCCTGTTTACGATCGCTGCCTACTGGTTGATCTTTGTGCTCGGCACGACAGTGACGCGGCCTGTGGTGGGCGAGGTGGCGCCGGGATCACCCGCCGACGTAGCGGGTCTCGAATACGGCGATGTCATCGTGTCGGTGGGCGACCGTTCGATCAAGGGTTGGCAGAGTGGCTTGCTGGTGCTCGTGGACGAGCTTGTCGACGACGCGCAAATCCCGCTGACGATCGACCGCAAGGGCGAGGGCAGCTTCAAGACCGTGCTCGTGGCCAGTGCCGAGACAGCGCGCTTGAGCGAGCCCGGCAAGCTGTTTGAAGGTCTGGGTTTCGGCGTCTGGTCGCCACCACCCGTCATCGGCGAGGTCAACCCGGATACACCTGCAGCGAACGCGGGTATCCAATCCGGCGACCGCATCCTCACCCTGAACGGCGAGGTGGTTGCGACGTGGACCCAGGTTGTGGAACGTATCCGCGCGTCGGGTGAGCAACCGATTCAGCTGACACTGGAACGTGGCGATCAGGTCGTCGATCTGTCCGTGACACCGCGCATGGAAAAGACGAAAGCAGGCCCCATACCTCAAATCGGGGCCACCAATTATGTTGACGAAGAGACGAAGCCCAAGAATCTGAACGTCGAGCTCAAACTGGGCGTCATCGAAGCCTTGCCCGCTGCGGTTGTGAAGACGGGTGAACTGACGACGTTCACACTCGAAATGTTTGGCCGCATGATCACGGGCTCCGTGTCGACTAAGAATATCTCGGGCCCGATCAACATCGCCGAGTATGCGGGTTTCACCCTGAGCCGCGGCTTCGTCGAGTTTCTGGATTTTCTGGCGCTCGTCAGCGTCAGCCTCGGTGTCCTCAACTTGTTGCCCGTGCCCATGCTCGACGGTGGCCAGATTGTCTACCAGTCCGTCGAGGGCATTACAGGCCGCCCGCTCTCCGAGCGTCTGCAATTGCTCGGCCACCAGGTCGGCCTGTTTCTGCTTGTCGGGGTCATGAGCCTCGCCTTCTACAACGATATCGCCCGCGTCGTCGAACGTTTTCTGAGCTGATCGCCATTACCATGCACACCGAATCCCGAGCCGTTGTTCCGGCCTATCGTTTCGCTGGCCTGCGCCACCGCCTGACCTGGCTCGTGGCGCCCGTCCTGATGCTTGCAGCCGCCACAGCGAATGCCTTCGACGCGTTTGAGGTTCGCAATTTTCGTGTGGAAGGGCTGCAGCGCATCGCCGAAGGTACGGTGTACAACTACCTACCCGTGAACATTGGCGATGTGGTCGATGAGGTCCGGGCCCGCGAGGCCATACGCGCTTTGTACAGCGGCGGCGACGGTCTCTTCGATAGCGTGGAATTGCGCCGCGATGGCAACACACTCGTCATTGTCGTCACGGAGCGCCCCTCGATTGAGAGCTTCTCGATTGAGGGTAACAAGGACATCAAGACCGAAGACCTCACGGACTCACTGCGCTCCGTGGGACTGGCGCGCGGTAAGACTTTTGACCGGTCCGTGCTCGATGAAGTCACGCAGTTCCTCGTCGATCAATACTACAGCCGCGGCAAGTACGGCGTGGCCGTCGAGGCTGATGTCGAGGAGCGCCCGAATAACGCGGTGGCCATTAACGTTACCGTGAAGGAAGGTGAACGCGCCCGCATCCGTCAGATCAACGTGATTGGCAACGACATCTTTAACGACGAAGAGCTCGTCGGTCAGTTTGAGCTCAAGACGCCCAACTGGCTGTCCTGGCTGCGCCAGGACGACCGTTACTCGCGTGAGGCGCTGACCGGTGACCTGGAGACGCTGTCGAGCTACTACCTCGACCGCGGCTACGCCGACTTCCGCGTGACTTCGACGCAGGTCGCAATCTCGCCGGACCGCAAGGACGTATTCATTACCGTCAACGTGTCCGAGGGTGACGTCTACAAGATCGATGACATCAAGATCGCGGGCAAGCTCGTCGTCGAGGAAGAGTTGCTGAAGCAGCTGGTGCTCACCAAGCCGGGCGACATTTTCAACCAGCGCATGCTGACGCAGACGACAGAGCTCATGACCCTGCGGCTCGGGGCCGACGGCTACGCGGATGCCGAAATCAATTTTGCGCCCGAGCTGGACCGTGATGGCAAGACCGTTGATGTCACGATTTTCGTCGAGCCCAACAACCGTATTTACGTACGCAACATCAACTTCGACGGTATCGACCAGGTCAACGACGAAGTCCTGCGCCGCGAGGTGCGCCAAATGGAAGGCGCCTACCTCTCGAACCAGTTGCTCGACCGCTCAAAGATCCGCCTGCAACGCCTGCCTTACCTCGAAACCGTCGATTTCGAGACCGTGCCGGTGCCGGGCGTCAACGACCAGGTCGATGTTGTGTTCGATATCGAGTACGGCCTGCCGGGGCAGTTCGGCGGGGGCCTCGGTTACTCCGAGACCCAGAAGCTGCTGCTCAACGGTAACTTCACGCACACCAACTTCATGGGCACCGGCAACCGCGTCAGTGCGGACATCAACTCGAGCCGGTTCCAGAATCTTTACAGCCTGTCCTACACCGATCCTTACGTGACGATGGACGGCGTGCGCCGCACCGTGTCGCTGTCGTACCGGGATTTCGAGCAGTTCAATGATTCGTCGTCGGATCTTTCGACGGAGACCCTGACAGCGGCGCTGGAGTACAGCTATCCGCTGTCGGAATTTCAGAGCATCAGCCTGGGTGTAGCATTGCAGCGTGCGAGACTCGTTGCTTCTGAGAGCGAACAAGGCCAATTCTCGACGCAACAGGCCATCGACTGGATTACGCAAAATGGTGACGCGAACATCACGGAGATCGATGATCCGTTCTTCGGTGACCTGACCGTCTACACGAGTGAGTTTGATACCTACGAGCTCATCGCGGGCTGGGGTTTTGACAGCCGCAACCGGGCGCTCTTCGCAGACCGCGGCTCGCGCCACCGCCTCTCCTTTGCCTACGCGGTCCCGGGCTCAGATGTCGAGTACTGGACCTTCCGCTATGACGGCGTCAAGCTCGTGCCGCTCTGGGGCCAGTGGACGCTGTCCTTCTCCGCGGATCTCGCGTTTGGTGAAGGTCTCGGGGCGCCGACGGCACTGCCGCCCTACAAGCTGTTTCGTACGGGCGGACCGGGATCTGTGCGCGGCTTCCGCGAATTCGACCTGGGCCCGCGTGACAGTTTTGGCCGTCCTTACGGCGGCAACGTGCTCGTGACAGGCCAGGCCGAGCTGTTCCTGCCCATGCCTGAGCGCTTCCGGGGCCGCGGCCGTGCCGCCCTGTTTTACGACATCGGCAATGTGTTCAGTAACGGGGAAATTCAGTTTACGGACCGACTCGGTGCCGACTTGATCGACTACAGCTTTGATGCGGATCAGCTCAAGCAATCCGTCGGCCTGGCCGTCGAATGGCTCGCGCCACTCGGTCTGTTCCGTTTCAGCTACGCGTACCCGCTCAACGAATTTGGCGGCAACGACCGTATTTTCGGCGACGACGTGGAGCGCTTTCAGTTTACAATTGGACAAGCTTTCTGAGGGAAATCACACCATGTTCGACCTGACTCATCGCACCCGGATTCTGTTTGCAGCGGTGCTGCTCGCAGCGCTGGGTGCATCGCCCGTGGCGTCGGCGCAGGAACTCAAGATTGGCGTCGTCAACGTACAGGCGTTGTTGCAACAGGCGCCGCAGACCAAGGCCTCGCTTGAAGCACTGCAGGAAGAGTTCGCACCGCGAGAGCGCACGGTCCTTGCCAAGCAGAAAGAGCTCGAAGAGCTCAGCGAAAAAGCGCAGCGCGATCTCGCCGTTATGGGTGAAGAAGAACGCCGCAGCATGGAGCGTCAGCTGCGCGACGGCCGCCGCGACCTGGAGCGCCTGCAGGCGGAGTTCGTTGAGGAGAGCAATCTGCGCCGCAACGAAGAGCTGGCCAAGCTCCAGCGCGTCCTGTTGCAGCAGGTGGATACCTACGCACGTGATAATGGCTACGACATCATCTTTGGCGACGGCGTGATCTTCGCGAGCGGGCGCACCAACATCACGCGCGCTGTACTCGACAAGCTCACGGCGGACTTCGAGAGCGCGGCTGGCGGCGACTGATTCCGGCCCCGCCGTGACCGAGCGCTGTGTCGGTGATCTCGCGGTCCAGTTTGGCTGCGAGGTTCAGGGTGACCCGGAGACCCGGGTCTCCCGCGTTGCCACGCTTGCGAACGCCGATGGGGCATCGCTCGCGTTTCTCGCCAATCCGAGTTACCGGGTGCAGCTCGAGGCGACGGCAGCTGGCGCCGTCGTCGTCGCCGAAGCGGACGCCGATGCGGTGCCATCTACGGCGATCGTGGCGGCCGACCCCTACCTAACCTATGCCCGCATGGCCGGGGTGTTGTACCCGTCCCCGGCGGCGCAGCCCGGTATTGGCCCTGGCGCGCAGGTCGACCCCACGGCGAGTGTCGACCCCAGCGCCGAGATCGGGCCCAACGCCGTCATTGGCGCAGGGTCAGTGATCGCCGCGCATGTGGTGATTGGGGCAGGGACCGTTGTCGGGCGTCACTCGACGATTGGCGAGGCCTCGCGGCTGGCGCCCAACGTCACGATCATGGACGACGTCGTCATGGGGGTGCGCTGTGTCGTGCACTCTGGCGCGGTCATCGGCAGCGATGGCTTCGGTATTGCCCGCGGCCCCGCAGGTTGGGAGCGCGTCCCGCAGGTCGGTGGCGTGATCATTGGTGATGACGTCGACGTGGGCGCGTCGACGAGTATTGACCGGGGCGCCATCGAGCCGACGCGCATCGGCAACGGCGTTAAGCTCGATAACCAGATCCAGATCGGCCACAACACGGTTATCGGTGAGCACACGGTCATGGCCGGCATGGTGGGCATCGCCGGCTCCACAACCATTGGCGCCAATTGCGCGTTCGGCGGCAATAGCGGCACCACGGGGCACCTCAGCATCGCGGATGGCGTTATCATTACGGCGCGCTGTACGGTCACGGGCGACATCGATGCGCCCGGCACCTTCGGCGGGGTATTCCCGCACGAGGACATCCGCTCGCACCAGCGCAACGTGGCCCGCTACCGCCAGCTCGACAAGCTTGCGCGGCGTTTGTCGGCGCTCGAGAAGCGCCTGAAGGACAACGAGAACACAGAATGAGCGAGATCAATTTCGCCGACCAGCTCGACATTCGAAAGATCATGTCGCTGATCCCGCACCGCTATCCGTTTTTGCTCATCGACCGTGTGTTGTCGTGCGAGCCCGGCGAGTCGGTGGTGGCCCTCAAGAACGTCACATTCAACGAGCCTTTCTTCCAGGGGCACTTCCCGGGCCGTCCTGTCATGCCCGGTGTTCTCATCATCGAGGCGCTGGCGCAGGCGACAGGCATCCTGGCCTTCGCGACGGTTGGCGAGGGGCCTGGCGAGGGGCGCCTCTATTACTTCGTCGGTATCGACAAGGCGCGCTTCCGACAGCCCGTCGAGCCCGGTGACCAGCTTCGCCTGGAGGCGAAGCTGATTCGGCGCATTCGCAGCGTCTGGCGGTTCGAGGCCACAGCCTGGGTCGGCGACACCAAGGTCGCTTCGGCCGAGCTCATGTGCGCCCCAGGCGAGGCCTGATCCATGGCGGGTATTCACCCGACGGCGATCGTCGACGACGGCGCCAGCATTGCCAGCGACGCCACGGTCGGGCCTTACGCAATCATCGGGCCTGACGTCACAATTGGTTCGGGCACGCTGATCGATGCCCACGTCGTCGCGCGTGGCCCCACAGAGATCGGTCGTGACAACCGCTTCTACCCATTCTCTTCGATCGGCGACGACCCGCAGGACAAGAAATACGCCAACGAGCCCACGAAGCTCGTCATTGGCGACCGCAACACCTTTCGCGAGTACTGCACGGTCAACCGCGGCACGGTCCAGGACCAAGGCGTTACGCGTATCGGCAGTGACAACTGGATCATGTCCTACGTGCACATCGCCCATGACTGTGTGGTTGGTGACCACTGCATCCTGGCCAACAACGCCACGCTGGCCGGCCACGTCAAAGTCGGCGACTGGGCCATCATGGGCGGCTACGCCGGCATCCATCAGTTCTGCCAGATCGGTGCGCATGCCTTCCTCGGGATGTTTGCTGCGATCGGCAAGGACGTGCCCGCGTACGTCATGGTCATGGGCAGCCCTGCGGCCGCCCGGGGCATCAACGCCGAGGGTCTCAAGCGGCGCGATTTCACGCCTGAGCAGGTCCGTAACATCAAGGCCGCTTACAAGGTCGTGTACCGCGAAGGCCTGCGTCTCGAAGAGGCACTGGAGAAACTTCGTAGGTTGGCTCCCGGGCAGCCCGAGATCGTGCCCATGCTTGAGTCTATCGAGCGTTCGGAGCGCAGCATTGTTCGCTGAGGTCGGCGGGACCGGGATGCCTGTCACGGCGCGCTGACTGTGCGCGTCGGTCTCGTCGCGGGCGAAGTGTCGGGCGATCTGCTCGGCGGCGGCCTGATTGAAGCCATCCGCGCACGCCACCCTGATGCACAGTTTGAAGGGGTCGGTGGCAATACGATGCGCGCGGCCGGCATGGACTGTTGGTACGACGCCGAGGCGCTGGCCGTCATGGGGCTGACCGAGGTGTTGGCGCACTTGCCGCGTCTGCTGCGGCTGCGCCGCGATCTCGTTCGCCGCTGGACCGCACAGCCGCCCGATGTCCTGGTCGGCATCGACGCGCCCGATTTCAATCTGGGGCTCGAGCTCAAGTTACGGCGCCGCGGCGTTCGCACCGTGCACTACGTGAGCCCGTCGGTCTGGGCCTGGCGCCAGCGTCGCGTGCGCAAGGTGCGGCGTGCCTGTGACCGGGTCCTGTGTCTGTTGCCCTTTGAACCCGCGTTCTACGCTGATCATGGCGTGCCGGCCGACTTTGTCGGTCACCCGCTGGCCCAGCGCATTTCGCCCGAGTCCGACATCGCTGCGGCCAGGGCCGCACTTTCGATCGCCGGGGACGGGCCGGTCCTGGCCGTCCTGCCAGGCAGCCGGCTCGGTGAGATTGGTCGCCTCGGTGCGGATTTCGCGGCCGCGGCCCAGCAGTTCAGTGCTGCACACCCGGGCGCTACGGTGCTGGTACCGCTGGCGACGCCCGCCGGTGCGGACGCCTTCCGCGCTATTGTCGCCGAGCTGGGCGTTGGTGATAAATTCAGGGTCAGCGTGGGCGATGCGCGGGCCTGCATGGCAGCCTGCGACCTGTTGCTGATGGCCTCGGGTACCGCGACGCTCGAAGGCCTGCTGCACGGTCGTCCCATGGTGGTGGCGTATCGGCTTGCCACCTCGACCTACCGAATCCTGAGGGCCTTCAACCTCGTGAAGCTCAAGCACTTCTCACTGCCGAACCTGCTCACACCCGAGCCGCTCGTCACCGAGGTATTGCAAGACGACGTCACGCCCGAGCGCCTCGCCCGTGAGTTGAGCGCACTGGTGTCGTCGCCCGAACGCGCATCGGCGATGCGCAGTGCGTTTCGTGAGGCGCACACGCTGCTCGCGCGCAACGCCGATGAGCGGGCCGCCGAGCTCGTGCTGGCCACGGCGACTGCGACATGACGGGCCAGCGCGCGCTGCCGCTGCCGCCTGTGCCCGAACTCGGGCCTGTCGCCGGGATCGACGAAGCGGGCCGCGGGCCACTGGCCGGTCCCGTAGTCGCTGCTGCTGTAGTGCTCGATCCGGCGAACACGCCCGAGGGCATCGATGATTCCAAGCGCCTCAAGCAACGCGCCCGTGAGTCGGTTGCGGCGGCCATCCGCGCGTCGGCTTTGCACTATCACGTCGCCATCGTGTCTTCGGACGACGTGGATCGGCTCAACATCCTCCAGGCAACGATGCGGGCGATGGCGCTCGCAGTGGATGGAATTGACGCGACGCTCGCTGAAATCCGCATTGACGGGAATCGTGCGCCAACCTTGACAGCGCGGCACGAGCGCGTGCCCGTAACAACCTGGGTGGGTGGTGACGGGCGTTGTGCTGCGATTGCCGCTGCGTCGATTCTGGCCAAGACGACACGCGATGCACTCATGTGCGACTACGACGCACGCTGGCCCGAGTACGGGTTTGCGAAACACAAGGGCTACGGCACAGCAGCTCACCTGGCGGCGCTGCGTGAACACGGCCCCTGCGACATCCACCGCATCAGTTTCGCGCCCGTGCGTGCGGCGCGGGAGGGCGCCTGATGGCGGCCCAGGCCAGCGCTGTCGCCGAGACTATGGGCGGCACCGAGGCGCAGACTTCGGGCGGATTCGTGCACTTGCACGTGCACACCCAGTACTCACTGGTCGATGGCCTGGTGCGTGTGCCCGAGCTGGTGCGCCAGGCTCGGGAGGCGGGCATGCCCGCTGTGGCGCTGACGGACGCGGGCAACCTGTTTGCCATGGTCAAGTTTTACCGCCAGGCGCTTGCGCAAGGCGTGAAGCCCATCGTGGGTGTCGAGCTGGCGCTCGTCGATGACGACGATGCCAGGACGGACGATGTCCTGGTGGTGCTGTGTCAGGACGCGGCGGGCTACCGCAACCTGACGCGACTTGTGACGCAGAGCTTCCTCGATGGCCAGCTGCGCGGTCGGCCAAGGGTGCGCCGTGACTGGCTGACCGCCGAGACGACGTCCGGCCTGATCGCATTGTCGGGCGGCTTCGCGGGCGACGTGGCGCGGCTTGCGTTGTCGCGCGGTCACGAGGCTGCCGGCGAACGGCTCGAAGCCTGGCGCGGGCTGTTTGGCGATCGCTATTACCTGCAGGTGTCGCGCACGGGCCGGGAGGTCGAAGAGCGCTGGTTGCAGCACGCCGTGAGCCTGTCCGCCGCGCACGGTGTCCCTCTTGTGGCCACCAACGATGTCCGCTTCCTGGCGGCCGGTGACTTCGAAGCCCACGAGGCGCGCGTGTGCATTCATCAGGGCCGCACGCTTGCCGATGCCGGTCGCCCGCGCGTCTACACGCGCGAGCAGTTCCTGCGCTCGCCCGAAGACATGTACGCGCTGTTCGGCGACGTGCCTGTGGCTGTGGCCAATACCGTGACGGTGGCCGCGCGCTGCAGCCTCGACCTAGAACTTGGCAAGAGCTATCTACCCGAGTTCCCGACCCCTGACGAACACACCACGGATTCGTGGCTGCGCCACGTGGCCGCCCTCGGGCTCGAGGAACGGCTCGCCGCGGGCGCACGACACGACGACGGTGAGGAGACTTATGAGGCACGGCTCGCTCGCGAGCTCGACGTGATCTGCGACATGGGCTTTCCGGGTTACTTCCTCATCGTCGCCGACTTCATCCGCTGGGCGCGTGAAAACGGCGTGCCCGTGGGCCCGGGTCGTGGCTCGGGCGCCGGTTCGCTGGTGGCCTGGACGCTGGGCATCACAGACATCGATCCGCTCGAGCATGATCTGCTGTTCGAGCGCTTCCTGAATCCCGAGCGCGTCTCCATGCCTGACTTCGATGTCGACTTTTGCATGGAAGGCCGTGACCGTGTGATTGCCTACGTGGCGGACCACTACGGCCGCAAACGCGTTTCACAGATCATCACCTACGGCACGATGGCCGCGAAAGCGGTGGTTCGTGATGCGGGTCGGGTCCTCGAGTTTCCTTACGGGTTCGTCGACCGCATCGCCAAGCTCATTCCGTTTGAAGTGGGCATGACGCTCGACAAGGCCTTGTCCGAAGAAGCCGAACTCGGGCGGCTCTACGGAGAGGACGAAGAGGTGCGCAGCATCCTCGACCTGGCGCGCTCGCTCGAAGGCTGTGTGCGCAACGCCGGCAAGCACGCGGGCGGCGTTGTCATCGCGCCCACCGAACTTACGGACTTCACACCGCTCTACTGCGAAGAGGGTGGCAACAACCTCGTGACGCAGTTCGACAAGGACGACGTCGAGGCCGCCGGTCTCGTCAAGTTCGACTTCCTGGGCCTGCGCACGCTGACGATCATCGACTGGGCGCTCGACGCCGTGAATGCGCGCCGCGTTGCGGCCGGGGATGCGGCGCTCGACCTCGCCAGCCTGCCTATGGATGACGAGAAGACCTTCGCGCTGCTGCAGCGGTGTCAGACCACGGCTGTGTTCCAGCTGGAATCGCGTGGCATGAAGGACCTCATCAAGCGCCTGCAGCCCGACAGCTTTGCCGACCTGGTGGCGCTCGTGGCGCTGTTTCGACCTGGCCCGCTACAGTCGGGCATGGTCGATGACTTCATCAACCGCAAGCACGGCCGGGGCGGCGAGATCGATTATCTGCATCCCGATCTGCAGCCCGTGCTCGAGTCGACCTACGGCGTCATCCTCTACCAGGAACAGGTGATGCAGATTGCGCAGGTGCTCGCCGGCTACACGCTGGGCGGCGCGGACCTGCTGCGCCGGGCCATGGGCAAAAAGAAGCCCGAGGAGATGGCCAAGCAGCGCGAAATCTTTGTCGTGGGCGCCACGGAGCGCGGCGTCGACAAGGCGCAGGCCGAGTACATCTTCGACCTCATGGAGAAGTTCGCGGGCTACGGTTTCAACAAGTCGCACTCGGCGGCCTACGCCGTGTTGTCCTATCAGACGGCCTGGCTCAAGGCGCATTACCCGGCCGAGTTCATGGCTGCCGTGATGTCGTCGGACATGGACGCCACGGACAAACTCGTGGGCCTCAAGGACGACTGTCGGGCACTGGGTCTTGAGCTGCTGGCGCCCGACATCAACTCGTCGGTGTGGGCGTTCTCAGCGACTGAGGACGGCCGCATCCGTTACGGGCTGGGGGCCGTAAAAGGGGTGGGTCGCGCGGCCATCGATGCGACGATCGAGGCCCGCGAAGCCGACGGGCGGTTCACGGACCTGTCTGACCTGTGTCGGCGCGTCGACGCTGAACGCATCAATCGCCGCATGTTCGAGGCGCTCATCAAGTCGGGTGCGCTCGACGCGCTTGGTCACAACCGGCGCACGCTGTTTGAGGCGCTGCCGCTGGCCCTTGCCCAGGCCGAGCAGGATGCACGCGCCCGCGATGCCGGACAGACCGATCTGTTCGCCCTGGATGATTCCTCGACGCCCGCGGCACCACCCCTGACAATCGCTGAGCATCCCGAGTGGCAGCACGGCGACCGGCTGCGGGCCGAGAAGGAGGCGCTGGGACTCTACCTGAGCGGCCACCCCTTCGAGGCTTACCGCGACATGGCGCAGCACCTCACGAGTGGCTCACTGGCCGACGTGACCTCAATCAAACCACCGCCCGAGGCCGGTAATGGCGGCAGTTTTGCGCAGCCGCGCCGCAACGCCACGGTAGCGGGACTGATTTTTGATATCCGACGGCGCGGCAACCGCACGACGCTGACGCTCGACGACGATACGGGCCGTATCGAAATCCAGCTCTACGCCGAGATGGTCGACGCCGTGCGCCACCTGCTCGTGAAAGACGCGGTGGTCATCGCCAGCGGTCAGCTGCGCTGGGACAACTTCCTGAACGGCTGGTCGTTGTCCACGCGCAGCCTCCGCGACATCGATCATGTCATCGAGGAGCAGGCGCGGCGACTCGTACTCACGCTTGAAAAGTCGGACGACGACGCTGAGGCCATGTTGCAGTTGCGCGCGCTTAAGGAGGCGCTTCAGCCGCACCTCGGCGGCGCCTGTGAGGTGGCCGTCGAGTACTGCGTGGGCGGCAAGACGGCTCAGCTCGCATTCGGTGAGCGCTGGCGCGTGCGGGCCAGCCGTGACCTGCGCCAGGCGCTCGCGGCGTTGCCGGGCGCTGCAGCACTCCGGCTCGCCTTCACGACGGAACACTGATCGTGCGACCACAACGGGCGCTGTGCTAAATTTGCCGGATTGATCTGGCCGGAAGTCTCGGATGGACCTCAAGTTTCTCGATTTCGAACAACCCATCGCTGAGCTCGAAGCGAAAATCGATGGGTTGCGTTACGTCGGCGACGACTCGGGCGTCAACATCGCTGAAGAAATCGACCGGCTGCAGGTCAAGAGTGCTTCGCTGACCAAGCAGATCTTCTCGAGCCTGTCGGCCTGGCAGGTTGCGCAGGTGGCGCGCCACCCGATGCGTCCCTACACCATGGATTATGTGGCCGCGATCTTCGACGACTTCCAGGAGTTGCACGGCGACCGCATGTACGCCGACGACGACGCCATTATCGGTGGCATGGCGCGGCTCGAGGGCACGCCGGTCATGGTGATTGGCCACCAGAAGGGGCGCGACACCAAGGAGCGCGTACGCCGCAACTACGGTATGCCGCGACCCGAGGGTTACCGCAAGGCGCAGCGGCTCATGCAGATGGCCGAGAAGTTTGGTCTACCGATCATTACGCTTATCGACACCCCGGGCGCCTATCCAGGCATCGGCGCCGAAGAGCGCGGCCAGTCAGAAGCCATCGCGCGCAGCCTGTTCGTCATGTCACGACTCAAGACGCCCGTGGTCGGCGTCGTGATCGGCGAGGGTGGTTCGGGCGGCGCACTCGCCATTGGTGTTGCCGACCGCCTGCTCATGCTGCAGTACGCCGTGTACTCGGTCATTTCACCTGAGGGTTGTGCGTCGATTCTCTGGAAGAGCGCCGACAAGGCCGCTGACGCAGCAGATGCCATGCGCATCACGGCCAATGAGCTTGAGCAGTTCGGGCTCATCGATGGTGTGCTCGACGAGCCGCTGGGCGGTGCCCACCGTGACGCCGAGTCCATGGCGGCCGGCCTCAAGAACGCACTCATCGCCCAGGTCGAGGAGCTCAAGGCCTTGCCGACGGAAACGCTGCTCGAACAGCGTGCGGCCAAGCTCGCCGCCTACGGCGAATTCCGCGAAGGCTGATGCCGCTCGATCCCGTCGCGCTGTGTGACGGCATAGACCGCACGGCTGCGACGCTCGGCAAGCGCAGGTTGGCCGTTGCCTACAGCGGCGGTCTCGACTCCACCGTGTTACTGACGCTCGTCGTCTCGGGTAGTGCGCTGCCCGTGCGCGCGCTTCATGTGGATCACGGGCTGCAGGGCGAACAGCCCGACTGGCGCGCCCATGTGGTGGCTGCTTGCGAGCAACGTGACATTGCGCTGCAGGTACTCGATGTGCAGGTCACGCCGGCGCCCGGGGAGAGCGTCGAGGCCGCGGCGCGCACGGCGCGCTACGCGGCGTTCAGCGCGGCACTCGGTGACGATGAGCTGCTGCTCCTGGCGCAACACCGCGATGACCAGGCGGAGACGTTGCTGCTGCAGTTGCTCCGTGGCGCAGGTCCTGCGGGGCTTGCGGCAATGCCGGCCGCAGCCGAGCTGGGCGAGAGCCACCTGCTGCGGCCTTTGCTGGGATGCGACCGCGCCGTTTTGCAGGACTACGCAAGCGCGCATTCACTGCGCTGGTTTGACGACCCGAGCAATGCCGACGACCGCTTTGATCGCAACTACCTGCGCCGTGAGGTGATGCCGCGGCTGCGCGAGCGCTGGCCCGGCCTCGTGACCACGTTGTCCCGGGCTTCGGACTGGCAGGGTGAAGCCGATCGTCTCGCGAGCACACTGGCAGCGGCCGATGCGCGGCGGTTCGCGTCGCGGCCCGCCCGTGTCGACGTCTCTGGCTGGTCAGCGCTGACGCCGGAACGACAACGCAACCTGCTGCGTTTTCTCTGCCGCGCGCAGTCGCTGACAACGCCACCGGCGCGTCGCCTCGAGTCGCTGCAGGCGCTGGCCCTGGGCGACACGCCGCGCGGCGAGGTCCGCTGGCCGGGCGGTGAGGCGCGCCGCTACCGGCACTGGCTGCACCTTACACCGCCGCTGCCGGCGCCACCCGAGGACGCCTGGGCCGCTGCGCCTGATGACACCGGGACACTGGATCTGCCGCAACCCTATGGCCAGTTGCACTACGACCGCGCGGCGCTCGAGGGTGTGGTCGTGCAATGCCGATTCCGGCAGGGCGGTGAGCGCGTGCGCCGGGACCCCGACGCGCACAGCACGTCGTTCGCCGCCTGGTGCCAGCGCGAGGGCATCGCGCCCTGGTTACGACTCCGCGTGCCATTGACGTTTGTGGGCGACGCGCTCGCGGTCATCGGCACACGGGCCGTTTCACCCGATTTCGCGGCCTGGGTGCCGCGCTGGTCCGGGGCGCCCCGGGGTCTCGAACCCTGAGTCCAGGCCCCGTTCAAATTGTCTGTCGGGGGCCCATCTGATAACCTGCTTTTCCGTCTCCAATCACTGGGCAACGGCACGTGCGACAGTGACCGAGAGCCGGAGTGAAGGCTTGCGCCTGGCCCCAACGAGCGATGCTCGAGCGGCCGGGCGAGCTGCGCAAATCCGAGCAGGATTGCGCCGCGACCGCGCCCTTTGCTCCGGCTTTTTTCGTGCCGCAACGACGCGCATCAGTCATTTGAGGCTGTTGCACTGACGCACATGACGAGCAGGCAGACGACGGGTCCGACATGACAGCTTACGTATTCATCACGGGTGGGGTGGTTTCGTCCCTGGGCAAGGGCATTACCTCGGCCTGTCTCGCGGCCATCATGGAGTCGCGCGGGCTGTCCATCAGCATGATGAAGCTCGACCCCTACATCAACGTCGATCCGGGCACGATGAGCCCCTTCCAGCACGGCGAGGTGTTCGTCACCGACGACGGTTCCGAAACCGACCTCGATCTTGGCCACTACGAGCGTTTTGTGCGCATCACGACGGGCCAGCATTCCAACTTCACCACGGGTCGAATCTATGAGTCCGTGATCGCCCGCGAACGTCGCGGCGACTACCTGGGCGCGACCGTGCAGGTGATTCCGCACATCACGGATGAAATGAAAGAGAGCATTCGCCGGGGCGCCGGTGATGCCGACATCTGCTTTGTCGAGATTGGCGGCACCGTGGGCGACATCGAGTCGCTGCCGTTCCTCGAGGCCATTCGTCAGATGGGCGTGGAGCTCGGTCGCGAACGCGTGGCCTACGTGCACCTGACGCTCGTGCCCTACATCGCGACCTCGTCGGAAATCAAAACCAAGCCGACACAGCACTCGGTCAAGGAACTGCGCTCGATTGGGATTCAGCCTGACATCCTGGTCTGCCGTTCCGAGAAGCCGCTGCCTGACGAGCAGCGCCGCAAGATCGCGCTGTTCACGAACGTGCCCGAAAACGCGGTCGTGTCGGCCTACGATGTCGGTGATATCTATGAGATTCCGTCCGTGCTGCACGGGCAGGGGCTCGACGAGATCATTTGCCGCCAGTTCCGCATGGACGTACCCAAGGCTGACCTGTCCGAATGGAAGGCCGTGGTCGACGCCAAGAAAAAGCCCGAGGGCGAGGTCAACATCGCCATGGTCGGCAAGTACGTCGACTTTCGCGACAGCTACATCTCGCTGGCGGAGGCGCTGCTTCATGCGGGGCTGCACACGCGCACGCGCGTCAACATCCACTACGTCGAGTCGCAGGACGTCGAGCGCAATGGGACGAACCAGTTGCGCCAGTACGACGCCATCCTGGTACCGGGCGGTTTCGGTGATCGCGGCATCGAGGGCAAGATTCAGGCGGTACGATTCGCTCGCGAGCGCGGCGTGCCCTACCTCGGTATCTGCCTCGGGATGCAGGTCGCGGTCATTGAGTACGCGCGCCATGTTGCGGGGCTCACGGACGCGCACAGCACCGAATTTGATCGCGAGACGCCGCATCCTGTGGTCGGCCTGATCACGGAATGGCGCGGCATCGACGGCGTGACCGAGCTTCGCAGCGAACAGTCGGACCTGGGCGGCACCATGCGCCTCGGCGCACAGCAGATCCACCTGCAGGACGGCACGGCTGTGCGGGAGATCTACGGCGACAAGGAAATCCGTGAGCGCCACCGCCACCGCTTCGAGGTCAACAACAACTACCGCGACCAGCTCGGCAGCGCCGGTCTCGTGTTCTCGGGCCTGTCTGAAGACGATCTCGTGGAAATGGTCGAGCTGCCCGACCACCCCTGGTTCGTGGCGAGCCAGTTCCACCCCGAGTTCACCTCCAACCCGCGTGATGGTCACCCGCTGTTCTCGGGCTTCATTACCGCGGCGCGCGCCTACGCTGAAAGCGGTCACGAGTCGTCGGGCAGGAGCGCGAGCGCGTGAAGATCGGCGCCATCGAGGTCGGTCTCGACCGGCCGTTTTTCCTGATTGCCGGCAATTGTGTCGTCGAGACGGAAGCCACGACCATGGAGACGGCCGAGCGGCTGCTCGAGACGACGGACAAGCTCGGCATCGGGCTGATCTACAAGTCGTCGTTCGACAAGGCCAACCGCAGTTCTGTCGACAGCTTCCGCGGCCCGGGTATGGGCGAGGGGCTCGAGATCCTGGCGCGGGTGCGCGACAAGCTGGATGTGCCGATTATTACGGACGTGCACGAAGACACGCCGTTCGATGAAGTGGCCGAGGTCGTGGACGTGATGCAAACGCCCGCGTTTCTCTGCCGTCAAACCAATTTCATCGTGAATGTTGCGAAGCAGGGCATCCCGGTCAACATCAAAAAGGGCCAATTTCTGTCTCCCTGGGAAATGGACAATGTTGTCGACAAGGCGCGTTCCACGGGCAACACGGATATCATGGTCTGCGAGCGTGGTTTCTCGTTTGGGTACAACAACCTGATTTCAGATATGCGATCGCTGGCCATCATGCGGCGCACGGGCACACCCGTAGTGTTTGACGCCACGCATTCGGTGCAGCTGCCGGGCGGCAAGGGCCATGCGTCGGGCGGGCAGCGGGAGTTTGTGCCCGTACTCGCGCGCGCGGCCGTGGCCACAGGCGTATCGGGCGTGTTCATGGAGACGCACCCCGACCCATCGCAGGCCTTGTCGGACGGTCCGAACGCCTGGCCGCTCGATGACATGCCGGCGCTGCTTGAAACACTCAAACGCATTGACGAGACAGTAAAATCCGGGGCATTTGCCGAGTCGGCCTACGGGCTCGGCGCAGTGGAGCAATAAGCGGTGCAGGGCACAACGATAAAACTGATTGCGGCGCGTGAGATTCTCGACTCGCGGGGTAACCCGACGGTCGAGGCGGAAGTCTGGTTCGGGGACGGCAGCCACGGCCGTGCCGGCGTGCCCTCGGGCGCATCGACGGGAACGCGCGAGGCCGTTGAACTTCGTGATGGCGACGCAAGCCGTTATCTGGGCAAGGGCGTCACGCAAGCCGTCGCCAACGTGAACGGCGAGATTCGCGATGCGCTCATCGGTCGTGACGGCGCCGATCAGGCCGCCATCGATACGGCGCTCATCGAACTTGATGGTACCGACAACAAGGCCCGGCTTGGCGCCAATGCCCTGTTGGCCGTGTCGCTGGCCGTGGCCAAGGCCCAGGCGGTCAGCCGCAAATTGCCCTTGTTCGCCACGCTCGGCGACAGCGACAACATGCCCGTTCCCATGATGAACATCATCAACGGCGGCGCGCATGCCGACAACAGCGTCGACATCCAGGAATTTATGGTGCTGCCCGTCGGTGCCCCGAGCTTCAGCGAAGCTTTGCGCTGTGGCGCTGAGATTTTCCACGCGCTCAAGAAAGTGCTGGGCGGTCGTGGTCTTTCCACGGCTGTGGGTGACGAGGGCGGCTTCGCGCCCAATCTGCCGTCCAATGAGGCCGCGCTTGAGACCATCATGGAGGCCATCGGCAAGGCGGGCTACCGCGCGGGCGGCGACGTCCTGCTTGGACTCGACGTCGCGAGCTCGGAGTTCTACAAGGACGGCCAGTACGTGCTGGAATCCGAAGGCCGCAGCTTCGATGCTGACGGTTTCGCGGCTTACCTCGCGGGCCTTTGCGACAGCTATCCGATCGTGACCGTCGAAGACGGCATGGACGAATCGGACTGGGACGGCTGGAAGCTGCTGACGGACCGGATCGGTTCTCGCGTGCAGCTCGTGGGCGACGACTTGTTCGTCACCAATACAAAGATCCTGAAGCGCGGCATTGATTCCGGCGTGGGCAACTCGATCCTCATCAAGCCCAATCAGATTGGCACAATGACGGAAACGCTGGCCGCTATCGACATGGCCATTGACGCGGGCTACACGGCCGTCGTGTCGCACCGCTCGGGCGAAACCGCCGATGCCACCATCGCCGACATCGCCGTGGGCACGCGCGCCACACAGATCAAGACGGGCTCACTGTCTCGCTCCGATCGCATTGCCAAGTACAACCAGCTGCTGCGCATCGAAGAGCTGCTCGGCGATCGCGCCACCTATGACGGGCGTGCGGCATTCCCGGCCGGCGTGGCGGTACGTGACTGATGCGTGACGTCGTCCGAACAGGCCGTGCACTGCGTGCCAGCACCGTGTGCCTCCTGGTCGCGGGGGCCTTCTTTGCCTGGACGATGACCCAATTGCTCTTGTCGCCCGATGGTTTGCGCAAGACGCGGGAGCTGCGCGCGGCCGTGGCGACGACGCGCGTGGAGATTGCGTCGCTTGAGCGGCGACATGCGTCGCTGGCTGCCGAGGTCAACAACCTCAAGCGTGGTCTCGAAGCCGCCGAGGAACGCGCGCGCGCTGACCTCGGCATGATCGGCATCAACGAGTCGTTCTACCAGATCATCGTCACGGACGCCGAGTGACCGCCACGGCCGGCGGCTGGCCGCAACCCGCGGCCCATGGCCCGAGCCTGGCAACCGCGCAGCTGCGCACTCAGCCCGAGCACTTCTCGGTCGACGAGATTCCAAACTGGACCCCGACCGGTGACGGCGAGCACGATGTGGTTTACGTGGAGAAGCGCGGCGCCAATACCCGCTGGGTGGCGGGCGCGCTGGCGCGCCACGCGGGCTGCCATGCCCGCGACGTCGGTCATGCCGGGCTTAAGGATCGACATGCGGTGACGCGGCAGTGGTTCAGCGTGCAGCGCGGTGGTCGCCGGATTGACTGGAACGCGCTCGAGGTCGACGGTGTGCGTGTGCTCGAGGTTCATGCGCACCGGCGCAAGCTGCGACCGGGTGCGCTTGTGGGCAATCGCTTTCGCATCGTTGCAATCCTGGGTGACCGCGGGGCCATCGACAGCGAGGCGCTCGAATCCCGTATCGCCGCGGTCAAAGCGCAGGGCGTCCCCAACTATTTCGGTCCGCAGCGGTTTGGGCGCGACGGGGGCAACCTCGTGCTCGCCGGCCGACTGGCCGCGGGTGAACGCCTTGGGCGTGGCGACCGGAGTTTCGCGGTATCCGCTGCTCGCGCCGCGCTATTCAATGCGGTGCTCGCGAGGCGCGTGACCGATGCGAGCTGGTGCGTTCCACAGTCAGGTGATGCGCTCATGTTGTCGGGCTCGAACAGCTTCTTTTTGGCCGGACCCGATGAGTCGCTCGAGGCACTCCGAGCGCGCGCGGACCGCGGCGATCTGCAACCCACGGGCCCACTTTGGGGTGAGGGCGCGTCGGCCGTCGCAGGCGAGGTTGCGGCGCTCGAGTCCCGGGTGGCCCAGGCGCACCCTGAATGGGTTGCGGCCACGCACCGCGCGCGAGCCGAGGGCGCGCGTCGCGCGTTGCGGGTCTTTGCGTCGGAATTCGAGATGGCGCCTGTTGACGCGGGTTACGCGCTGAGTTTCACATTGCCGGCCGGCAGCTTTGCTACGACCGTCGTCAACGAGTTCTTCTCGGTCGACTAATAACGCAGCAGCACGTACACGGCGCCGCTGCCGCCGTCGACTTGTCGCGCCGAAACGAAGGCGGACACGACATCCAACCTGCGCAGCCAGCCGTCGACACTGCCTTTGAGCCGCGGACCGCGGTGACCCGAACCCAGGCCCTTGCCGTGGATGATGCGCACGCAGCGCCAGCCGAAGTGCTCGCAGTCAGCGAGGAACTCGCGCAGCACCTCTTTGGCTTCACGCACCGTGTAGCCGTGCAAATCGAGTTCGGCCTCGACGCGGTAGCCGCCGCGGGCGAGCTTGCGCAGGGTGCGCTCGCCAACCTCAGGGCGGCGAAACCGGAGTGCATCACCATTGCGCCATTCCATCTGCTCGATGTCCGCCTGCAGGCTTTCCTCGAGCACCTGGCGCTCGTCCTCGCGCCGCATGCGGGCGCGTGGCTCGGGTTTGCGGCGGGGTGTCTCGACGCGGTCGTGGTCCAGAGGACGTGCGCCGGAAACCGCGTCGCGGAACAGCGAGTTGTCGTCGTCGTGTTCGGCCATGGCAGGAGTCACCGGGTGAGCTATGAGGATAACCGGGCAGACGGCATGCCGAAAGCGGCGCTTAAGCTCGCCTCCGGGATTGCGTATCATCATGGTTTGCCATGTGCGGGTTCTCGCCCAGTTGAAGATCCTTCTCAGTAACGACGACGGCTACCGCGCCCGGGGCCTCGCGGTGCTTCATGAGCGTCTCAAGCAGCTCGGCTCGGTCGAGGTGGTGGCGCCCGACCGCAACCAGAGTGGCGCCTCGAGTTCCCTGCCCCTGCATGCGCCCTTGCGCGTCACCGAGGCCGCTACCGACATCTACAGCGTCAATGGCACCCCGTCGGACTGCGTGCACCTCGCGCTGGCGGGGTTTCTCGACAGTGATCCCGACATGGTGGTATCCGGCATCAATCACGGCGCCAATCTCGGCGACGACGTCATCTACTCCGGCACCGTGGCAGCGGCCATCGAAGGACGTTACTGCGGGTTGCCTGCCATCGCGGTGTCGCTCGTTGGCGATACGCACACCCATTTCGAGACGGCGGCGGCTGTGACCGGTACGGTCATCGAACGCATGACCCGCGAGCCCTTGCCCGCGGACCTGATCCTGAACATCAACGTCCCCGACGTGCCGCTCGAGTCGCTACAAGGGATTCGCGCCACGCGACTGGGTTTTCGCCACCGCGCAGAACCGCTCATCCGGCAACGTGACCCCCGCGGGCGTGAGATTTACTGGATCGGTCCTGCGGGGCCTGGCGAGGACGCGGGGCCAGGCACGGACTTTCATGCGGTTGAGCACGGCTTTGCCTCCGTGACGCCGCTGCAGATCGACCTCACGCGGCACCAGCAGCTCGAGCAGCTGCGTGGCTGGCTCGGAGCGCTCTCGTGAGCTCCCGGGAAGGTATCGGCATGACGTCGATGCGCACGCGCGAACGATTGGTGCGGCGGCTACAGGAGCAGGGCATTCGTGCGCCGGCTGTGTTGGGTCGCATCCGTGATGTGCCGCGCCACCTGTTCATGGACGAGGCACTTGCAAGCCGCGCTTACGAGGATACGGCGTTGCCCATCGGGCTCGGACAGACGATCAGCCAGCCCTACGTCGTGGCGCGCATGACCGAGGCGCTCATCGAGGCGGGCGCACCCGAAAAGGTGCTCGAGGTCGGCACCGGTTGTGGTTACCAGACAGCGGTGCTCGCGCCGCTGGTGGGCAAGGTATTCTCGGTGGAATACCTGAAGCCCCTGTTGCGCAAGGCGCGCCAGAACGTGGCGGCGCTCAGTCTCTACAACGTCCGCTACCGACAAGGCGATGGCTGGCAGGGCTGGTCCAAGTACGCGCCCTACGATGGCATCATCGTGGCGGCGGCGCCGGAACTCATTCCAACGGCGCTACTCGAACAGCTGGCAGATGGCGGGCGCATGGTCCTGCCCGTGGGCCCGCCGCGTAACCAGCGCCTGATGCGCATCACGCGGACGGACAACGACTATCGACAGGAAGACCTGGGCGGCGTGAGTTTCGTCCCGCTGGTCCGATCAACCTGAGGCAGGCACCGTGAAACTGTTCACGCCACTCTACGACTGGGTGCTCCAACGCGCACGTCACCGACACGCCGTGTACTGGCTGGGTGCGCTCAGCTTTGCGGAGTCCTCGTTTTTCCCGATTCCCCCCGATGTCATGCTCGCCCCCATGGCGCTGGCCGAGCGGGCGCGCGCGTTTTTCTACGCGGCCGTGACCACCGTGACCTCGGTGCTGGGCGGGATCCTCGGTTTCGCGATCGGCTGGTTCCTGCTGGCCTCGATCGAGCCCTGGTTGCTCGAGAGTCACTACGCGGAGGCCTATCTCACGGCGCAGCGCTGGTTTGAGGATTACGGCATATGGATCGTCTTCGTCGCCGGCTTCTCGCCTATTCCCTACAAGGTCTTCACGATCGGGGCGGGCGCGGCGGCCATGAACTTCCCCGCGTTCGTCGCGGCGTCGCTGATCGGTCGCGGTGCGCGCTTCTTCCTGGTCGCTGGGCTCATGTACGCGGGGGGACCCGAAGCGGCCAATCACCTGCGTCGCTACGTCGATCTCATCGGCTGGATTGTTGTGGCTGCGGTCGTTGCGGTGCTGGCGTGGATCGCCGTCACCTGATCACGGCTCTTGCGGGCGTTGTGCTCGCAGGCTGCGGTGGCAAGGCGTTCAACTGGGAGGCGCCGCCGCAGACCGAGCGTGTGCCGGCAAAGGGCACCTACACCGTGCGGTCCGGCGACACGCTTTACAGCATTGCGTTTCGCTACGGGCTCGACCACCGGCAATTGGCGCGCTGGAACGGGCTTAACAATGCGACCTTGATTTACCCCGGGCAGCGCCTTCGGCTCACACAGCCGCCCGCCGCGGCGAATCAGCCACGGCCCAAGCCGCCCGCACGCCAGCCGGCACCCGCGTCAAACCTGAACTGGGCGTGGCCCACGGCCGGGCGCATCGTGGCGCAATTCGACATGGATGCGAAGGTGCCGCGCACGGGCATTCTCATCGGTGGGCAACGCGGGCAACCCGTGCGTGCCGCGGCGCCCGGGCAGGTCGTCTACTCGGGCAGCGGCCTAAAGGGCTACGGCAAGCTCGTCATCGTGCAGCACGACACCGTGTTTCTGAGTGCCTATGGTCATAACGCTGCGTTACTGGTGGCCGAAGGCGAACGGGTCAATGCCGGTCAGCGCATCGCGACAATGGGGGAAACGGGCGCCCAGCGACCGCGGCTGCATTTCGAGATTCGGCGTAACGGCCAGCCTGTTGACCCGATGCCATTGCTGGGTTCGCGCTAGTCAGTCACCGCGCACCAGCGCCAGTATCACGCGACGACCTTCTGCCAGCATCACGTTGAAGGTGCGCACGGCCGCGCCGTCATTCATGACCTCGATACCGATTCCGGCGCGCATCACGGTGCGCATCGCGGCGGCGTCGGGAAACTGCACGCGTTCGCCCGCGGCGAGCAGGATGGTCTCGGGCTCCAGCGCAACGAGCCTTGCCAGGAGGGCCTCGTCGAGGGCGCTGACGTCGCCGCACTGCCAGTCGGTCAGGATGCTGTCGGCCGTGATGGCCAGGCTGCCGCGGTAGTCGCTGCCGGCGATACGAACGCTGTCGGGCGCGTAACGCGTGATGGCATGACGCGGCGTGTCTTCGCGCGAAAACTGCATGGTGTCCTCGGTATTCGGTACGACGCGCGCGACGCGGTGTGCACCGTTACAATGCGCTGCCGTGATGCTCTCGATTATGCCATGAAGCTGCCTGCGAGCCTGCCGCGCCGAGCGGCCGCCGTTGCCGCGCCCGCGCTGCGCGCGGCCGACCTCGATGACCTGGCCCGGGACGCCTGGCACGCTGCTCGCAACCCGCACGGCATGCGTGACCTCGGTGCCGCGCGCGCCTATTACTCGGCGGTTCGCGCGAAGGCCGATGGCATCGAGAAACCCTGGGTGTGCGCGATCGATCCCGTGCGCTTTTCGGCCGACATGCGCGACGTGCGGCTCAGCGCCTGGCCGCTCGACGATTTCGACGCCACCGCCGCCGACGCGCTGCACGCCTCGGTCGCCGAGTTGCTCGCAAGCGACGGTGACCCGCGATTGCGCCGGCTCGAGCTGGTTATGGCCTCGCCGGCACGTTGGTATCTTGTGGGCGAGCACGACGATGCGCTCGTGTTTCACGTAGCGCCCGCAGACAGCCTGTTGGGACACGCGCTGCGTTCGCACAAGCCCGTGGGCGATGACGGGCGGCTCGTGCAACGGCTGACCACGGAGCTGCAGATGCTGTGTCATGCGCAAGGCGCCGCGGTGTCAGGGTTCTGGTTGTCCGCGCCCGGTGGATTGCCAGAGTTAAAGCCGCAATCGCTGCCAGCGCTTGCGAGCGACGATCCGTTCTGGCGCGGGTGCTGGTCGCTGCTGGCGCCGGACGCCGTTGTCGCGAACGGGCCACTCGACGAGGTAGTCCCCGTCGGGCACGTGGTGGCTGCCGATCCGGGTTCGACCCTGCGCATCATTCATAGCGCGCTGTCCAATCCCGAATTGCGAAGACTGACCGTCATTGCCGGCGACGCCACGGTGACGCTGGTGCGCAGTGGCTGGCGTCGCCTGTTCGGGGGGCGTGGCTCATGAGCGGGCGCACGGATCCCTTACCGCTGGCCGTTCGGCCCGTCGCCGAGCACACGCTCGAAGGCATTGATCCAGTGATTGCGCGCGTGCTTGCAGCGCGCGGCATGACCCGGCCCGAAGACATCGAGCTCAGCCTCGCCCGGCTGGCGCCGGTTGGAACACTCGGCGACGTCGACGCGGCTGCTGACTTGCTGCTCGAGCACCGCAAAGGTCGCATTGTCGTCGTCGGCGACTTTGATGCGGACGGCGCCACGAGCACGGCACTGGTATTGCGCTGCCTGCGCGCCTTCGGCTTTTCCAACACCGATTTCCTGGTGCCCAATCGATTCGACTACGGCTACGGGCTGAGCCCTGAGATCGTCGATGTCGCGGCGCAGTCTGCGCCGGAGCTTATCGTAACGGTCGATAACGGCATCTCGAGCGTCGCCGGCGTTGCGCGCGCGCGCGAGCTCGGCATTCGTGTCCTGGTCACCGATCACCACCTGCCGCCCGAGGTGTTGCCCGCGGCCGATGTCATCGTCAACCCCAATGCGCAGGACGATGAGTACCCGAGCAAGTTCCTGGCGGGCGTTGGTGTGGCGTTCTGCGTCATGGTGGCGCTTGCGCGTCGGGTCGCGGGCGACAATCCGGAGCTGGCGCGCTTGCCCGCACGGTTCCTCGATCTCGTGGCGCTTGGCACCGTGGCCGATGTCGTGCCGCTGGATCACAACAACCGGATTCTCGTGCACGCGGGCTTGCAGCGCATTCGATCGGGGGCGTCGGTGCCCGGCATCCGCGCGCTCATCGATGTGGCGGGGCGTCGTCACGGGGATTGTGTCGCGAGCGATCTTGGATACGCCGTGGGGCCGCGCCTCAATGCTGCGGGTCGGCTCGAGGACATGGCGATTGGGATTCGCTGTCTGCTCACCGATGACCCCGATGAGGCCGCGCGACTCGCGCTAGAGCTCGATACGATCAACCGGGCGCGGCGTGAGGTCGAGGCCGACATGCAGGACTCGGCGCTTGCGGCTGTTGCCGCCATCGAAGACGACGCGGGTTTGCCCGCTTGCGTGTGCCTGCACCAGGCCGATTGGCACCAGGGCATTGTGGGTCTCGTGGCGTCGCGCGTGCGCGAGCGTGTGCACCGGCCCGTGTTTGCCTTTGCCGACGAGGGCAAGGGTCGGCTAAAGGGCTCGGGTCGCTCGATCCCGGGCGTGCATTTACGCGATGTACTCGCGGCCGTGGACAGTCAGGCGCCTGGCCTCATCGACAAGTTTGGTGGTCACGCCATGGCCGCAGGTTTGAGTCTGTCGGCCGACGAACTGCCTGAATTTGAAGCGCGTGTCGGCGAGGCCGTTGCGGCGGTGCACCCCGAAGTCGGTCGCGCACCCAACCGGCTCACAGACGGAACGCTCGCGGCCCATGAACTCACGCTTGCACTCGCAGAACAGCTGCGCACCATCACACCCTGGGGGCAGGGTTGTCCTGAGCCTGTGTTTCAGGGTTGCTTCGCGGTTGCCTCGAGCCGCGTCGTCGGCGAACGCCATCTCAAGCTGGCGCTTGCGGGTGGTATAGAGGCGATTGCGTTCAACCAGGCTGACGACCCATTGCCCACTACGGGGGAGTGGCTCGAGCTGGCCTACCGGCTCGACGTCAACACCTGGCGCGATAGCCGCAGGCTGCAGCTTGTGGTGGAACAATGGCAACCTGAGAGGAGGCCCGCGGACGGGCCCGCGCGTGGTACGCTACGCGGCTTTTGAATCTGCCGAGGCTCCCCCGGACATGGAAACCAACGCCATCCGCCAGACGATTGAAGACCTTCGCGACCGTTCGGAGTCGCTCAGGGGGTATCTTTGACTACGCGGGCCGCAAAGAGCGACTCGACGAAGTCTTAAGAGAACTCGAAGACCCGGCGGTCTGGAACGAGCCCGATCGTGCGCAGGCGCTGGGCCAGGAGCGCAGTGAACTCGAGGCCGTGGTGACCTCGCTGGACACTGTGACGTCGCGGCTCGAAGACAGCGACGGCTTACTTGAGCTCGCCATCGAAGAAAATGATGAAGCGACGGTCGAGGAAATCGTCGCCGATCTTGGCGCGATTGAAACTGCGGTTGCCGCGCTCGAATTTCGACGCATGTTTTCCGGCGAGCAGGATGCCTCGCCCGCGTTTGTGGACATTCAATCGGGTGCCGGCGGCACCGAGGCGCAGGACTGGGCGGACATGCTGTTGCGCATGTACCTGAAGTGGGCCGAAGGCCATGGCTTCAAGGCGGAACTCGTCGAAGCCTCTGATGGCGAAGTGGCGGGCATCAAGAGTGCGACGATTCGCGTGGAAGGCGACCACGCCTACGGCTGGCTGCGCACCGAAACGGGCGTGCACCGGCTCGTGCGCAAGTCACCGTTCGATTCGGGCAACCGCAGGCACACGTCGTTTGCCTCTGTGTTCGTGTCGCCGGAGATCGATGACAGCATTGAGATCGACATTGACCCGTCCGATCTTCGTATCGACGTCTACCGCGCCAGTGGGGCCGGTGGCCAGCACGTGAACCGCACGGAGTCAGCTGTGCGCATCACGCACCTGCCGACGAACACGGTGGTTCAGTGCCAGAACGACCGATCGCAGCACAAGAACAAGGCGACCGCCATGAAGCAGCTGCAGTCGAAGCTGTTCGAGCTCGAATTGCAGAAGCGACGCAGCGAAACGCAGGCACTCGAGGACAGCAAGGCCGATGTGGGCTGGGGCAGTCAGATCCGAAGCTACGTACTCGACCAGTCGCGCATCAAGGATTTGCGCACCAACGTCGAGGCGGGCAACACGCAGGCTGTACTCGACGGCGGCCTGGACCCCTTCATCGAAGCCAGTCTCAAACAGGGTTTGTAAGCATGGCCGATCAGAAAGACGACACCGCCCGAGACGAAAACAAGCTCATCGCCGAGCGTCGCCGCAAACTCGACGCACTACGTGAGACGGGCAACGCCTACCCGAACGATTTTCGCCGCGACGTGCTCGCGGGTGACGTGCATGCGCGTTACGGCGAGCTCGACGGCGATGCGCTCGAGGCCACACCGATCACCGTCAGTGTGGCAGGCCGTATGTTGACCAAGCGCGTCATGGGTAAGGCGAGCTTTGTGAAGATCGCCGACCGCAGTGGCGAGATCCAGCTGTTCCTGCAGCGAGACAAACTGCCCGAAGGCGTCTACGCGGCGTTCAAGACCTGGGATCTTGGCGACATCGTTGCGGCAACAGGTACGCTGTTTCGCACACGCACGGGTGAGCTGACGGTGGCGGTCGATGAACTGCGGCTCTTGACCAAGTCGCTGCGCCCGTTGCCAGAGAAGTGGCACGGTCTGACGGACACCGAGACGCGTTATCGGCAGCGCTACGTGGACCTCATCATCAACGGTGAGTCGCGCGACGTGTTCCGCAAGCGCGCGCGCATCATCGGTTTCATCCGGAGCTTTCTTGAGGCGCGCGACTTCATGGAAGTGGAAACGCCCATGATGCAGACCACGCCCGGCGGCGCGATTGCGCGCCCGTTCGTGACGCACCACAACGCGCTCGACATGTCGCTGTTCCTGCGCATTGCTCCTGAGCTCAATCTGAAACGGCTTGTCGTCGGCGGCTTCGAGCGTGTCTACGAGATCAACCGCAACTTCAGAAACGAAGGCTTGTCGACGCAGCACAATCCCGAGTTCACGATGCTCGAGCTCTACCAGGCTTATGCCGATTACAAGGACCTCATCGATCTGCTCGAGGCCATGATTCGCGGCCTGGCCGAAGCGATTTGCGGTGGCACGACCGTGACCTGGCAGGGCGAGACCTACGACCTTGGCAAGCCGTTCGCACAGATCACGATCGAGGACTCGATTGTGGATGCTGTTCCGGCGCTCGCCCGCGATCGGCTGCGTGACATTGCGCATTTGCGCGAGGTGGCGGAGTCGCTTCAGATTCCCGTCAAAGACAGCTACGGCGCGGGTAAACTGCAGATTGAGATCTTCGAGAAGGTCGTCGAGCCGAAGCTCCGCGAGCCGACCTTTATGCTCCGTTACCCGGCCGAGGTTTCGCCGTTGTCACGGGCCAATGACGACGATCCGTTTGTCACGGATCGCTTCGAGTTGTTTATTGGCGGTCGCGAGATTGCGAATGGCTTCTCGGAGCTCAATGACCCGGAAGACCAGGCCGCGCGTTTTCGCGCCCAGGTTGAGCAGCGGGGCGAGGGCGACGACGAAGCCATGCATTACGACGCGGACTACATCCGGGCGCTCGAGTACGGGCTGCCGCCCACAGCGGGTCTTGGCGTCGGCATCGACCGCTTGGCGATGCTGCTAACAGACCAGGGCTCGATTCGCGACGTACTTCTGTTTCCGCACATGCGGCCCGAGGGCGGGAACGACTAGGCGGCGCGCGTCACCGCGCGATCGTCCGTCAGCGACAGCGCGGCATCACCGGCTTCAGCGAGTACCGCGAGGCCGGCGTTGCCGGATGCGACGGCGACTCGTGACGCTGCGCGTCCGTCCAGCATGAGCTCGGCGCCTTCCTCGAGCGAGCCACTGGCTACCTTGATGTGCTGGACGCGACGTTTGACCTTGCCCAGGTGCTCAGTGCGCGCCACTACCTCCTGCCCGGTGTAGCAGCCCTTGCTGAAACTGATGGCGCCAATGCGATCGAGACTCAGCATGTGCGGCGTGTAGCTCCCCGCTGCTGCAGGTCCGACGTCGGCGATACCCGCAGCGATGCGTGCCTGGCGCCACTGTGCATCGGCAACGAGCCCCTTCGGATCTGGCGCATCGATCGGCAGGATCGTTTCGCCAAGATCACCGATCTGCCAGCTGATTGCCTCGGGCGATCCCGGGTAGGGCGCGTCGGACAGCGGCCCCCAAGCCGGTGCGGGTCGGGTGGCCACCACGCGGTGGCTGCTACTTCGGGTGAGGTCGACGCGGGCGCGTAGTCGGAATCGCAGGACATGCTCCAGCCACGGCTCGACCCGATCGTCACGCAGCGCGATGTACAGGGTCGAGTCCTGTCGGATCAGGGTCAAAACGGCCAGTACGCGACCTTTGGCGTCACAGCTTGCCGCGAACAGGACTGGCGCGTCGGGCGTCAGCCGCCTGAGATCCTGAGTGAGTTGTCCCTGCAGAAAGCTTTCGGCGTCTTCGCCGGTCACCTCTAACAGAGCAAGCCAGTTTGCGCGCGTTTCCATACCTGCATTATAGGCCGCCTGATGCGAATCGGGCGGGCTTTTGACGACGCCTTGTCCATGGTTTTGGCGCAGCGCGGAGGCTGTAACACCCTGGGGGTTCTGGCATAATTGAGGCGATGACAAACGAAGTCGAAAACGCATCGAAAGCACCCGCGTCCGGGGACACGAGCGGGCGCCAGCCCGACACTGAGACGCCGCTTGCCGAGCCCGTAATCCACGGCCGCGAGTCAAAGCCGGAGGCCACCGACGATACAACGTCGGGTCCGGTCGAGATTGGCGGACGAAAAGGCCCGGAACCGACGCGTTACGGGGACTGGGAAAAGAATGGTCGCTGCATCGATTTCTGAGGCAACCTCAACGTGATCACCCACTTCGGGTCCCTTGGGCCCGTCGCACAATGACTGCACTCGGTACCACAATGACCGCCAAGCCAAGGCCCTTATCGCCGCATCTATCGGTATACAAATTTCGAATTACCTCGACATTGTCGATTCTTCACCGAATGACCGGCGTCGTGATGAGCATCGGCGCTGTAGCTCTGGTGTGGTGGCTGTTCGCAGTCGCGAGTGGCCCCGAGGCTTACGCCACCTTCCTCTGGGTGGCCGGCTCGATCATCGGGAAAATCGCCATCGCGGGTTGGCTGTTCACCTTTTACTACCACCTGTGCAATGGCATTCGGCACTTGTTCTGGGACGCAGGTCGCGGCTTCGAGCTGACTCAAGCGCGTCGTTCTGGCTGGACGGTGGTCGGCGTCAGCAGTATTGCGACGGTGCCCTCCTGGCTGGTGGCATTCCTGTGAGCGCGACGACGTGTGTCCTGGCCACCTTGTGCCCGGATCGAACGGGAGTCGCCCCATGTCGATGAAATCGCCGCTCGGAAAAGTCCTTGGACTGGGTTCTGCCAAAGAGGGTACAGAACACTGGTGGACGCAACGTGTGACCGCCGTCGCGATGGTGCCGCTCATGCTTTGGTTCGTCATTTCAACACTGACGATGCCGAGCTATGACTTTGCGGCCGTCAGTGCCTGGATCGCCACACCCTTGAACGCCGTGTTGTTGTTGCTGACCAGTGGAACCCTGCTGTATCACTCTGCGCTGGGCACCCAGGTCGTCATCGAGGATTACGTAAAGGGCTTTGCGAAAGTCGTCACCCTGATTCTGGCCCGTTTCGCCTATTTCGCTCTGGGCGCGGCCGCGGCCTTCGCCATTTTGCGCGTCTCGCTGGGAAGCTGATTGATGAGTTCGGACTACGAATGTACTGACCACACCTACGACGTCGTTGTTATCGGCGCCGGTGGCGCCGGGCTGCGGGCCACGTTCGGCCTCGCCGAGGCCGGCTTCGCCACCGCCTGCGTCACCAAGGTGTTCCCGACCCGCAGCCACACTGTGGCAGCGCAGGGCGGCATTAGCGCCGCACTGGGCAACATGGGTGAGGACGACTGGCGCTGGCACATGTACGACACCGTCAAGGGCGCCGACTGGCTCGGTGACCAGGACGCCATCGAATACATGTGCAAGGAAGCCCCGAAGGCGGTGGTTGAGCTTGAGCACTACGGTGTGCCGTTCTCACGCACTGAAGACGGCAAGATCTATCAGCGTCCGTTCGGCGGCATGACCACGCACTACGGAGAAGGCACGGCCCAGCGCACCTGCGCCGCTGCGGACCGCACCGGGCACGCGATGCTGCACACGCTCTACCAACAGTCGCTCAAGCATGATGCAGAGTTCTTCATCGAGTACTTCGCGATCGATCTCATCATGGTCGATGGCGAGTGCCGTGGTGTCATCGCGCTCAACCTGGCCGATGGCCGTCTACACCGGTTCCGCGCTGCCAAGGTGATTCTGGCCACGGGGGGTTACGGTCGGGCCTGGTTCTCATGCACATCGGCGCACACCTGTACCGGCGACGGCGGCGGCATGGTCGCGCGTGCCGGCCTGCCACTGCAGGACATGGAATTTGTGCAGTTCCACCCGACGGGCATCTACGGTGCTGGCTGCCTCATCACCGAGGGCTCGCGCGGGGAGGGTGGCTACCTGACGAATTCAGACGGCGAACGTTTCATGGAGCGCTACGCGCCCAACGCCAAGGACCTCGCCTCGCGTGATGTGGTGTCGCGCGCGATGACGGTCGAGATTCAGGAAGGCCGCGGCGTAGGACCTGAGAGCGATCATATTTTCCTGCATCTGGAGCACCTGGGCCCCGAGGTTATCGACGAGCGCTTGCCAGGCATCGCAGAGACCGCACGCATCTTCGCCGGTGTCGACGTCAACAAGGCGCCGATTCCCGTGTTGCCCACCGTTCACTACAACATGGGCGGTATTCCGACGGATTACCGCGGCCAGGTCCTGACGCTTCGTGATGGTGATCCGGACTCCGTCGTGCCGGGGCTCATGGCGATCGGTGAAGCGGGCTGTGTGTCTGTGCATGGCGCCAATCGCCTGGGCTCGAATTCGCTGCTCGACCTGGTGGTATTCGGTCGGGGTTCCGCCAAACACTGCGCCGAGAGCATGACGCCCGGGGCAGCGCAGCCCGAGCTGCCCGAGAATGCCGGTGAGGCCACCATTGAGCGTCTCGATCGCATGCGTCACGCCAATGGCTCGCGAAACACGGCCGAGATTCGGCTCGAGATGCAGAAGACGATGCAACAGCACGCCGCTGTATTCCGCACGGAATCGCTGCTGCAGGACGGTGTCGAGAAATTGCAGGCGACAGCCGCCAGCATGGCCGACATCAAACTCGCGGATCGCTCTCTGATCTGGAACACCGATCTGGTCGAGGCGCTTGAGTTGGAAAACCTTATGGCCAATGCGATGGGCACCATCGTCTCGGCCGAAAACCGCCACGAGAGTCGTGGCGCACAGGCGCGTGAGGACTATCCGGATCGTGATGACGAAAACTGGATGAAGCACACGCTCATCTGGGTGAATGAAAAAGCTGAGACCTCCATCGACTATCGTCCTGTGCATTCGCATACACTGACGGACGAGGTTGAGGCCATCCCGCCCAAGGCGAGAACCTACTAGGTTCCAGAGGAGTCCCCCGTGGCTGAATTCAGGCTGCCGAAAAATTCGCGACCGACAGAGGGCAAGCACTATCCGGCGCCGGAAGGTGCCACTAACGTGCGCCGCTTCGTGGTGTACCGGTATGACCCCGACGCCGAGCAGCCACCGCGCATGGACACTTATGACATCGACGCCGACAACTGCGGCCCGATGGTTCTCGACGCACTGATCAAGATCAAGAATGAGATTGACCCGAGCCTGACTTTCCGCCGCTCGTGCCGTGAGGGCATCTGTGGCTCCTGCGCCATGAATATCGGCGGCGGCAATACGCTGGCCTGCATCAAGTCGGCCGAAGATATTGGTGACACGGTCGCGATCTACCCGTTACCGCACATGCCGGTCATCAAAGATCTCGTACCCGATCTCACCAACTTCTACGCGCAGTACGCCTCGATCAAACCCTGGCTGCAATCAAAGACGCCGCCGCCGCCGACCACAGAGCGACTGCAGACCAAGGAAGAACAGGAACGCATCGACGAGCCGTCGGCCTGCATCCTCTGCGCCTGTTGCTCGACGAGTTGTCCGAGCTATTGGTGGAACAGCGACCGCTATCTGGGCCCGGCAGCCCTGATGGCGGCCTATCGCTGGCTCGTCGACAGCCGCGACGATGCCACGGGCGAGCGACTCGATGAGCTCGAAGATCCGTTCAAGCTCTACCGCTGCCACACGATCATGAACTGCACGCAGACCTGCCCGAAGGGGCTGAATCCGGCGAAGGCCATTGCCGAGACCAAGAAGCTCATGGCCAAGCGCCGTCACTAGGACGCCTGTGACGGATGCATCGACAGCGGGCGCCGACGCCAGCGCCCACCTGCGTGCCCTGGCCTGGCGCTGCCGTCGCGGTATGCGCGAGCTCGACCAGCTCCTGGTGGGCTTCCTTAAGGACCACTATCCGGGCGCAGATGCGGGGCTTCAGCACCAGTTTGAGCGGCTGCTGGAGCTGCAGGACCCCGTTATCTTTGGCTATCTGGTCCGCGGTGAGCAGCCCGAAGATGCCGGGATTCGCGAAATCGTCCGCGCCGTGCTCGGCGCTGCTGAAACCGTCACGGTTCGAACCTGAGTGGCGGGTCGGTTTCGTCACGCTCTGCCTGAGTGTGTCGGGTGTTTTGACCACAATACTCGTGCCCTGGCCGTCACGTGCCGGGCCCCTGGCGCTGACCGTGGCCACGGCCGCGCTCGAGTTCTTTCGTGTCTGGCGCCTGCCGCCTCCGCCCGACGCCCTGAGGCTCAGGTCGGACGGCAGCTTCTGGGTGCGGCGGGCCGGCATCGAGCGGCCCGCGCGGCTGCACGCGTCCAGCCTGTTTGGCCGCGATTGGGCGCTGTTGGCCTGGCGCGAGCAAGGATTTCCGGGTCGTTTGTGCCAGGTGGCCTGCGTGCGCAGCGACAACGCGGCGGTCTGGTCCAGGGCCCTTCTGATCTGGCGCTGGGCGCCCCGGCGGGACCGGCGTCACATTCGTGTAGACTTGGCGGGATTTTTGCAGAACTTTCCCCGAATCCGCAGGTCTATGGTGGTGACCGCGGGCGGGCCGGTGACGAGTAAAGGGGCACGCCCGCATGGGCTCGACATCCGATGACGCGCTGCTAGTTAAGCGCGTCCAGAAAGGGGACAAGAGTGCTTTCGACCTGTTGGTTCTCAAGTACCAGCACAAGATCGTCAATCTGGTGTCCCGTTATGTGCGCGATGCCGACGAAGCGCTGGACGTCGCCCAGGAGGCCTTTATCAAGGCCTACCGGGCATTGCCACGCTTTCGAGGCGACAGCGCCTTTTACACCTGGCTTTACCGTATCGCCGTGAACACCGCCAAGAACCATCTTGTGGCCGCCAAACGCCGGCCCATGGACTACGACCTGGACCTGCAGGACCCGGACCAGTACGAGATGCACGCGCGGCTCAAGACGACGGATACGCCGGAGGCGGTCGCGCTCAAGGACGAGACACAGCAACAGATCAATCGCTCCATCAACGAGCTGCCGTCCGATCTGCGCACAGCGATCATTCTGCGCGAGATCGATGGCATGAGTTACGAGGAGATCGCACAGACGATGGAGTGCCCCGTGGGCACCGTGCGATCGCGAATTTTCAGGGCGCGCGAAGCCATATCCAAAGGCATCGCATCGCTGGCCGACAAGAACAATTAGAGCCACGGGGGCTGGCAGGAACACAGGTCATGACTGAGGAAATCCAGGAACAAATTTCGGCGTTCATCGATGGTGAATTGCCTGAAGCGGAGGCCGAACTGCTGGTACGGCGTCTGGCGACGGACGCGACCTTGCGCGCCGAAGCCGAACGTCAGATGCGGTTGAGCCAGGTGATTCGTGGCGAGGCCAGCGTGGCTGACGCCGGTTTCTCCGCGCGCGTGCTCGCGGCTATCCACGACGAGCCGACGCTCGACGAGGCGGCCGAGGTGACCACAGCCCCGGTGCAGCGTGGGGGCTGGATACGTTTGGCGGCTGGCGGCGGTATTGTTGCCGGTGTCGCGGCGGTTGCCCTGCTGGCGCTGCCCGACGCGGTGCAGTCGCCGACCATCGAGGCGCAGACGGCCGATACCGTGACAGAACCCACGGCGGGCCTGCCCGATACGGCCGAGTCCTTCGAGTACACCGTGCCCGAGCAAATCAACGACTCGGGTCTCGTCAGCGCTAACCCCGAGCTTGCTGCCTACTACTTAAGCCACAGCGTCAACTCGCCCTCGATCGCCCCGGGCAGCGGCCGCGTGCGCATCCTGTCGACGGAGAGCGGTGCTGAGGCAACCGAGGTAGCCGTGGACGATGCTGCCGATGCCGCGCAGGAGGCATCACGCTAATGCGGGCGCGGGCCTTGCCGTCGCGCCACGTGATGGGGCTCCTGTTGTCTGCCGTGTCCGGCATGGCGCTGGCTCAGCAGACCCCGGACGCGTTGCTCGAGCGCATCAGTTCTGCGGTTAGCGACATCACCTACAGCGGCACCATGATCCGTTCGGTAGACAACAACATCAGCACGCTGCGTGTGATGCACAGCAACCGGGACGGTGTCATTCGCGAGAAGCTCGTCGCCCAGGACGGCGAAGGCCGGGAAGTGATCCGCAATGGCGATCAGCTGATCTGCCTGTTTCCCGAACAACGGATCAAGCTCATCGAGTCGGACAACAGACCTGCCAGCTCGCTGGTCAGGTTGCCACTGGCCGCCAGCGATCTGCAGCGCTACTACGTGCTCGAGGACCACGGTCCTGCGCGCGTCGCGGGCCGCAAGGTGCAGCGCTATTTCATCAAGCCGCGAGATGGCCTACGTTATGGCCACCGGCTTTGGATCGATAGCGAGACCATGTTGCCGCTGCGTATGCAGATGATCGGGCGCAGTAACGTGGTCGAGGAAATCCGGTTTACGAACATCGATATCGGGATCGACATTCCCGATACCGAATTTGAAAGTGATATCGACAGCACGGACTTCAAAGTGATTCGTGCGAGTACGGGCCCAATCCTGCAGGCCACGAGCACAAGCGTTGCTGCAGACACGGTGGCGCGTTCCGAAGGCTGGCCGGCCGAGGCGTCGCCGGGCTTCCGGTTCCGGGCGACGATGACGCAGACTGTTAGCGTCAACGGACAGGTCGCGCAGCGCGTCGTCTTCTCTGATGGGCTGGCCACCGTGTCGGTCTTCATTGCGGCACGCCGTGCCGATGCCAAGGCGAGCAAGCCGCAGTCCCAGATGGCCCGAATTGGCGCCGTGCACAGCTACCAGCGCGACATGGGTGACAAGACGGTCACGCTGATGGGTGAAGTGCCCGAAGCCACGTTGCGCCAGGTTGCCGATCTCGCCGAGAAGCAACTCATGGGCGTCTCAGCGCCCGTCGCCGAGGACTGATTTTGATCAAGGCCCGCGTGACGGGGTATCGCGATGACCAGCTCATCGCGACCGTGCCGCGCCGGGTGGCCTGCCGTCGCTGTCTCGACGGCAAAGGCTGTGGCATGGGGCTCATCGGCAGCCGTCCTTCCGACAGAGTCACTGTCGCGCTGCCGGCGCCGCGCACGCGTCCCGAACCCGGCAGTGACATCACGTTATTCGGTGCGCCCGGTGTTGTCGGGGCGGCGATGCTCGGCTACGGGTTGCCGCTCGCGGGTGTCCTTGCGGGCGCCGCTCTCGGGCCCGCCGCCGCGTTGGCAGGCTTGCTCGGGGGTGTTGCCGTGTCGCGCGCGGTGCTCCAGGGCCGCGTCGGCTGGCGTATCGTCGACGAGTGTGGTGCGCGTTGAGGGCACTGACGCTGTATTCGCGCCAGGGCTGCCACCTCTGCGAAGACTTTCTTGAGGCACTGTCGCCGTTGATTCGCGGTCGCGCGCGCGTCGACGTGACCGATATCGATACCGACCCAGGGCTCGTAGCCGCTTATGGTGTCCGTGTGCCCGTACTCTGTGACGGCGAAACGCTTATCTGTGAAGCCTTTGTCGATGACCGTGCCGTGCGGGAACACCTGGATGCGACCGACTAGGCGGTTCTTGGCGACTGCACCGTCTATAATGGCCGTTTGCCGCGCCGGCAATGAATCCCCCCATGCAGAACATCCGCAACTTCTCGATCATCGCGCACATCGATCATGGCAAGTCGACCCTTGCCGATCGGTTCATTCAGCTATGTGGGGGCTTAAGCGAACGCGAGATGGCCGAGCAGGTTCTCGACTCGATGGACATCGAGCGTGAACGTGGCATCACGATAAAGGCGCAGAGTGTGACGCTGCATTACGACGCTGACGATGGTGAGCGTTACCAGCTCAATCTGATCGACACGCCTGGGCACGTCGACTTCTCCTACGAGGTGTCGCGCTCGCTGTCGGCGTGCGAGGGGGCGCTGCTCGTTGTCGATGCCGCGCAGGGTGTTGAGGCGCAGAGTGTGGCCAATTGCTACACCGCCATCGACCAGGGCCTCGAAGTGCTGCCCGTGCTCAACAAGCTCGATTTGCCCGCGGCCGACCCGGATCGCGTCTGCCAGGAGATCGAAGAGATCATCGGAATCGATGCGACGGACGCCTCTCGGGTGAGCGCCAAGACCGGCGAGGGCGTGAAGGACTTGCTCGAGCGTATCGTGCGCGACATCCCGCCGCCCAAGGGCGGTGCCGATGAGCCGTTGCAAGCGCTCATCATCGACAGTTGGTTCGATAACTACGTCGGCGTGGTGTCGCTCGTGCGTATCGTCAACGGTACGCTGCGCAAGGGCGAGAAGGTGCGGATCATGTCGACGGCGTCCGCGCACATCGTGGACCGTTTGGGTTGCTTCACACCGAAGATGCTCGACCAGGACGCCCTGCACACGGGCGAAGTTGGTTTCGTGATCACAGGCATCAAGGAGATCGAGGGCGCGCCGGTAGGTGACACGATCACCCACGAGCAGCGTCAGGCACCCGAGCCGCTGGCAGGCTTCAAACAGCTGCAGCCAAAAGTATTTGCGGGCATGTTCCCGATCAGCTCCGACGACTACGAGTCGTTCCGCGAGGCGCTTCAGAAGCTGCGCCTCAACGACGCCGCACTCCATTTCGAGCCCGAGACGTCGGCGGCGCTGGGTTTTGGTTTCCGTTGCGGCTTCCTGGGGATGCTGCACATGGAAATCGTGCAGGAACGGCTGGAGCGCGAGTACGAGCTGGAACTCATCACCACGGCACCGACCGTGATTTACGAGATCCTGACGACGCGCGGCGAAACCGAGTACGTCGACAATCCGGCCAACCTGCCGGCCGTGAATCTTATCGATGAGTTTCGCGAGCCCATCATCAGCGCGTCGATTCTCGTGCCCGAGGCGCACGTGGGCGCGGTCATCAAGCTGTGTATCGAGAAGCGCGGCGTGCAGACCCGCATGCAGTACCTGGGTGGCCAGGTGTCCATCGAATACGACCTGCCGCTGGCCGAAGTGGTGCTCGACTTTTTTGACCGGCTCAAGTCGGTGAGCCGCGGATTTGCCTCGTTCGACTACCACTTCGCGCGTTACGAGGCCGCAAAGCTCGTTCGGCTCGACTTGCTGATCAACGGTGATCGCGTCGACGCGCTGTCGGTCATCGTGCACCGCGACCGCGCTCAGGCGCGTGGCCGTGAACTCGCAGACCGCATGCGTGAGCTCATTCCACGGCAGATGTTCGATGTGGCCATTCAGGCCGCCATCGGCAACCAGATTATTTCGCGCACGACTGTCAAGGCGCTGCGCAAGAACGTCACCGCAAAGTGCTATGGCGGTGACGTGTCCCGAAAACGCAAACTGCTCGAGAAGCAGAAGGCCGGGAAGCGGCGAATGAAGCAGGTGGGTTCCGTCGAAATTCCGCAGGAAGCCTTCCTCGCCGTGCTCAAGGTCGACAGCTGAGGATTACGCCATGGTGCCGGACTGGGTCAATCTGCCATTAGTGTTCGTCATCATCACGGCCGCAACGGGCGCCGTGGTGTTGCTCGATCGATTCTACCTGCGGCCGCAGCGGGAGGCGGGCAACGTTACGGAGGTGCCGGCCTACGTCGATTTCTCGCGTGGCTTTTTCCCCATCTTCGCGGTGATCCTCGTGTTGCGTTCGTTCGTCTTCGAGCCCTACCGCATCCCGTCCGAGTCGATGGTGCCGACGCTGCTGATCGGCGACTTTGTCGTCGTCAACAAATACTCCTACGGCTTGCGACTGCCGGTCACCAATACGCTGATCTGGGAGACGGGCGCACCCAAGCGGGGCGACGTGGCGGTGTTTCGCAAGCCGGAGGAGCCCAACGTCAACTTCATCAAGCGTGTTGTTGGCTTGCCGGGTGACCGGCTCGACTACGGCTCCGACCACGTTCTCCGTGTTAACGGTGAGCCCGTGGCCATCGTGCGGACCGGGACCTTTAGAAACGCCGACAACGAAGGCCTCTTGTTCGATGAAACACTGGGCGATGTCGTTCACCCGATTCTGATCCAGACCACGTGGACCAAACCGTTCACGCGCATCGTCGGTCCTGACTGCTATTTCATGATGGGCGACAATCGGGATCGCAGTCACGACAGCCGGTACAACGATATCGGCTGCGTGCCCAGCGAGAATCTGGTGGGCCGTGCGACCCGGATCTGGTTGAGTTGGCAATTATGGGACATGCCTCGCTGGGGCCGGATCGGCAATAAGATACAATAGCGCCGTTTTCGAGCTTGCGAGGCGAATCACTATGACGCGCATGCAGACCAATCCGACCCGTCAAACGGGGATGACGACGCTGGGTCTTCTGATCCTGCTCGTGTTCATCGGCATCTTCCTGTACGCGGGGGTACGGCTTGTGCCGGTCTATCTCGAAGATCTCAAGATCGCGGGTACCTTCAAAAGCCTCGAGCAGGAGTTCTCGGGCGGCGCCAGCAGCAAGACGGCGATTCAAAAGTCGATCGGCAAGCGATTCGACGTCGAAAGCGTCAATGTCGTCGCGTCAAAGGACATCAAGATCCGCAAGACCAGCCGTGGCTACGACGTGAGCATCGACTACACGAACAAGCAGCCGTTCCTGTTCAACATCTACCTTGCGGTCGATTTCTCACACCGGGTCTCGCTAGAGCGATGAGCCGTGTCGGCTGAAGCCCGGGAAGGCCGGCTCGCCGGGTTTCTCGACGCCATCGATTACCGGCCTGAAGACCCCGAGCTCATCGAGCGCGCACTGCGCCACCGCAGTGCTCAGGGGCGAAACAACGAACGACTGGAGTTTCTAGGCGACGCTGTGCTCGACACGGTCGTATCGCGCGTCCTCTTTAATCGCTTCCCCCACGCCACCGAAGGCGTGCTCAGCCGATTGCGCGCGTCGGTCGTCAAGGACGAATCACTGGCCGAGTTGAGCGCGGGCCTCGGGCTTGGCGACCTCGTGGCACTGGGGCCCGGCGAGCTCAAATCGGGCGGCGCACGCCGCGACTCGATCATGGCTGACGCACTCGAGGCAGTCTTTGGCGCCGTGTTCATCGATGGCGGCTACGACGCTGCTGAGCACGTTATCCTCGCCGTGATGCGCGACCGGCTCGAAACCCTCGAGCTCGATGCGGCGCGTAAGGACGCAAAGACAGAACTGCAGGAACGCCTGCAGCGAGATGGCCTGGCATTACCGGAGTATGCGTTGACAGATACGAGCGGACCGGCACATCGGCAGCGCTTTCGCGCGAGTTGCCGTGTTGTCGCAATCGACGCGATCACGGAGGGCGAGGGCTCAAGCCGTCGCCGTGCCGAGCAACGCGCTGCGCAGGCGATGCTGTCCCGACTCACAGGTGTGCCGGCCGATGCCTGAGGGGTTTCGCAACGACGCCGACTACCGCTGTGGCTTCGTCGCCGTGGTGGGTCGGCCCAATGTCGGTAAATCGACGTTGATCAATCACTACGTCGGAAGCAAGGTCTCGATCGTAAGCCCGCGCCCGCAAACTACGCGTCACCGCATTCTTGGTGTGGCCACAGCGGACGATGCGCAGCTCGTGTTCATCGATACGCCGGGATTGCATGTCGGGCAAAAGAAAGCCATCAACAGAATGATGAACCGGGCGGCGCTTAGCGCGCTCGGTGATGCCGACGCCATTCTCTGGCTCGTCGAGGCTGGGCAATGGACGGCGTCCGATGAGAATGTGCTCGCACGGCTCAAAGATTGCAACGTGCCGGTGCTGTGCGCCATCAACAAGGTCGACCTCATGGCTGACAAGCAACAGCTACTGCCATTCATCGAGTCGATGGGTAAGCGGCGCGAGCTGCACGCCATTGTGCCGGTGTCGGCCCGAACGGGTGCCCAGACCGGTGAACTGCGCGAATCGCTCGTCGCACTCATGCCGCTGTCGCCGGCCATGTTCCCCGACGAGATGCTAACGGACCGCGGCGAGGGTTTCCGCTTCGCAGAGATCGTTCGGGAGAAACTTACGCTCCGGCTGCGCCAGGAGCTGCCCTACGGTCTGACCGTGCAAACGGAACGCATCGAGCGCGACGGTGAGCGGCTCGTCGTGCACTGCACGATTTTTGTCGAGCGCGACTCGCAGAAGGGCATTGTCGTCGGCAAGGGCGGCCACCAGCTGCGCGATGTTGGCACGGCGGCGCGTCGCGACATGATCCGCGTCGTCGACCGTCCCGTGCACCTCGAGCTCTGGGTCAAGGTGCGCGACAACTGGGCCGACAGCGAGCAGGAGCTGCAGCGACTCGGCTACGGCGACGAGTAGCCCGTGGACGCGGGGCAACGCATTCAACTGCAGCCCTGCTGGGTGCTGCACCGTCGCGATTTTCGCGACTCCAGCCAGATCATCGAGGTACTGAGCCGAGAGCACGGGCGACTGGGCCTTGTGGCCCGCGGCATCAAACGTCCCAAGAGCCGCTTGCGCGGCATCCTGCAGCCGTTCGCACCGCTGTTGCTCTCGTGGGTTGCGGGTCGTGAGCTTGCTACAATGAGCGGCGCAGAACCCGGGCAGGGTGCGCCGCACCACCTGCGGGACACGCGGCTCATGTCGGGGTTCTACATCAACGAACTGATCTTGAGACTGACGCACCGTTTCGACCCGCAGCCCGATGTGTTTGATCGGTATGCGCACTGCCTGCAACGCCTGTCCGGAGACGACCCGGTTGCGGCAACCCTGCGCGACTTTGAGCTCGATCTGCTCGACGCGCTGGGCTTCGCACCAAACCTCACGAACGACGTTGTGAGTGGCGCACCCGTTGAGGCGGGCCGTGCCTATGACTTTGTGGTCGATGAGGGACCGCACGCGACACAAACGGGCGCGGGCGTGGAAGCTGTCGACGGGGCCGTGTTGCTGGCCATGGCGGCCCGCGATTGGCGCGAGCCCGAGGTGTTGCGCACGGCCCGGCGGCTGCTGGGGCGCGCGATCGACCTGCAGCTCGATGGCAAACCGTTGCACACGCGGCGGGTGCTCAGAGACTTGCGTCAGCGTGACTATGGGACGGGAGCCCAGTAATGCACAGCCCAATCTTCCTCGGCGTCAACGTCGACCACGTGGCCACACTTCGGCAGGCGCGCGGCGAGCGCTACCCGGACCCGGTGGCCGCAGCGCTCGTGGCCGAGCGCTCGGGCGCAGACTCGATTACGGTCCACCTGCGTGAAGACCGCCGGCATATTCAGGACCACGACGTTGTGCGATTGCAGGCGAGCACGCAGACGCGGGTGAACCTCGAAATGGCGGTCACCGATGCCATGCTCGAATTTGCGCGCGAGGTGGGGCCAGCCGATTGCTGCCTGGTGCCGGAGAAACGCGAAGAGCTGACCACCGAAGGCGGGCTCGACGTGGCCGGCGCCCAGGCGCGCATCAAGGATGCCGTTGATGCCTTGCCCGGGATTCGGGTGTCGCTGTTTATCGATGCCGATCGCGCGCAGATCGATGCGGCGGCGGCGACCGGCGCGCCCGTCATCGAATTGCACACGGGACACTACGCGCTCGCACGCGGTGGCGACGTTGGCAACGAGCTGGCGCGTATCCGCGAGGCCTCGCGCTACGCGTCGTCGCTGGGTCTGACCGTTCACGCGGGCCACGGCTTGACGCGGCACAACGTGCAGCCGATCGCGGCCATTGCCGAGATCGTCGAGCTCAACATCGGCCACGCGCTGATCGCCGACAGCGTATTTGAGGGCGTGCCCGCTGCGGTTGCCGAGATGAAGCGTCTCATGGTGGAGGCGCGAACATGATCTACGGTGTCGGCACCGACGTCGTGGAGGTCAGCCGCATCGCGGCCACCTTTGAACGCTTCGGGGACCACTTTGTGAACCGGCTGCTGCTCGACGAGGAACGTGCGTTATTCGACCGCTACAAGCGCAAGGTGCGGTTTCTGGCCATGCGTTTCGCCGCCAAGGAGGCCTGTGTCAAAGCCATGGGTACGGGTTTCTCCAATGGTATGTGGATTCGCGATGTCGGTGTGGTCAGCGACCCGCTCGGTAAGCCGCTGGTCGTCTTCAGCGAGCGCGGCCGCGCCAAGTGTGAGGCGCTGGGCATCGGTGAGGCACATGTGAGCCTGACGGATGAAGCCGGGCTCGTCGTGGCCATGGCCATCATGGAACGCAGGACCTGACGGCCATGCACTACATGACCTTTGACATCGAGACCGTGCCTGACCTTGAGTCGGGGCGCCGACTGTACGGGCTCGAATCGCTCGACGACGAGGGCGCCCACGCGGCGATGGTGGCACTGCGCGAGCAGAAGGCCGGGACCGACTTCATGCCCCTGCACCTGCACCGCGTCGTGGCCATCTCGGTGGCGCTGCGCAGCGGCGCTGACTTCAAGGTCTGGTCGCTGGGCGACAGCGACGCCGATGAGGCCGAGATCGTGCGCCGCTTCTTCGATGGCATCGAGCGCTTCGCGCCGGATCTTGTGACCTGGAACGGCTCGGGCTTTGATTTACCCGTCCTGCACTACCGCGCGCTGCGGCACGGCATCGATGCCTCGCGCTACTGGGAGGTAGGCGAGGGCGAACGAGAGTGGCGCTTCAACAATTACCTGGGTCGTTTCCACTGGCGTCACATTGACCTCATGGACGTGCTGGCCGGCTACCAGGCGCGCGGGCGCGCACCACTCGACGAGATTGCCGTCATGCTCGGGTTCCCCGGCAAGCTCGGTATGAGCGGCGACAAGGTCTGGTCGGCCTTCAATGCGGGCGAGATCGAGCGGATTCGTAATTACTGCGAGACGGATGTCGTCAACACCTGGCTTGTGTTCCTGCGCTTCGAGCACATGCGGGGTCACATTGATGCGGCCGGGCTCGAGCGCGAGCTGGCGCTGGTTCGGGGCGCACTCCAGGAGTCAGGTGGACCGCACTTTGAGGAATACCTGGCTGCCTGGTCCGAGGCCGGTCATGGGTAGAAGAGCCAGCAAGTTTTCGCGAGAGCCGGTGACGAGTGGTATCCGGGCGCTGACGCATGACGGTCGGGGCATTGCCGACACAGAGGGCAAGACGGTGTTTGTGGACGGTGCGCTGCCCGGTGAGACTGTCGAGTGGGTGCGCACGCGGCGCAAGCGGAATTTCGACGAGGCACGGTGCGAGCAAGTGCTCGTGGCCTCTGAGAACCGCGTCGAACCGGCCTGTCCCGTCTTCGGGCAGTGCGGCGGCTGCGTCATGCAGCACATGAGTAATAGACAGCAAGTCACTGCAAAGAATGATGTTTTAATCGACAATCTGCGCAAGATCGGCCAGGTATCACCCGAGCGCTGGCTCGAGCCGCTGGCCGCGGATCCCTGGCACTACCGACGCCGCGCGCGGCTCGGTGTGCGTTACGTTGACGCCAAGGAGCGGGTCCTCGTCGGCTTCCGCGAACGCTTCAAACCCTACATCACCGACATGCGACGTTGCCCCGTACTCGTTGCGAGCGTCGATGCCCTGCTCGAGCCGCTGGCTGAGTGCATTGCCGGGCTGTCGATTGTGCGCCGCCTGCCGCAGGTTGAGGTCGCCGTAGGCGACGGCGACAAGGGGCCCGTCACCACGCTCACAATGCGGGTGCTCGATCCGCCGTCGGCCGCGGACCGCGAACAGCTGGCCGCGTTCAGTGCGGCGCACGATTGCTGGGTCACGCTGCAGCACGGCGGGCCTGACGCACTCGAACCCCTGGCGCGTCCTGACGGGGCGCCGCCACCCGCACTCGAGTACCGTCTGCCGGAGCACGACCTGACGATTGGTTTCGGGCCGACAGACTTCATCCAGGTCAACGCCGCTATGAATGCGCTGATGATCGATCAGGCGCTTGAGCTGTTGGCACCCGAATCGTCCGATCGGGTACTCGACCTGTTTTGCGGCATCGGCAATTTCAGTTTGCCTATCGCGCGGCGCGTGGCGCACGTGCTGGGTGTCGAAGTGGCGGTTGGCCAGGTCGAGCGCGCACGCGACAACGCGGCGCGCAATGGAATCGACAATGCCACGTTTCGCGTCGCCGACCTCGACGACGAGGCCGCCGTTCGCGCGCTGGCGAAGGAAGACTGGGACCTGGTGCTGCTGGATCCGGCACGCGCCGGTGCCGCGCAGTTTGCGGCGCAGGCGGCGGCCTTCGGTGCGCGGCGCATCGTGTATGTGTCCTGCCACCCGGGCACGCTCGCGCGCGATGCCGGTGTGCTCGCGACAGAGCAGGGCTATCGACTCACCGCTGCGGGCATCATGAACATGTTCCCGCACACGGCTCACGTGGAATCCGTGGCCGTATTCGAGCGGGCGGCCTGACCGTGGCGCTGGGTCCGCTCATGCTCGACGTGGAGGGCCAGACGCTCTCGCCGGTCGACCGCGAACTCATCGCAAGCCCTGCCGTGGGCGGTGTGATCCTGTTTAAGCGCAACTTTGAGAGTCTGCAGCAAGTCACTGAGCTTTGTGCAGAAATTCGCAAGGTCAAGTCACCAGACGTTCTCATTGCAGTCGACCAGGAAGGCGGGCGCGTGCAGCGCTTCGGCGCGCCGTTTGCGCCGCTACCGCCACTGGGTTTTTTCGGGCATCTCTATGACCGGGACGCGCCGGCGGCGCTGAACCTCATTCGCGAGACAGGGTGGCTGCTGGCGGCAGAGCTCTTGTCCGCCGGTCTTGATTTGTCGTTCGCGCCCGTGCTGGATTTGTCGCGCGGCGTCAGCTCAGTGATCGGTGATCGGGCTCTGCACAGAAACCCCGAGATCGTTGCGGAACTCGCGACGGCGATGATGCGCGGCATGGCCGAGGCCGGAATGCAGGCTACAGGCAAGCATTTCCCGGGCCACGGCGCCGTCGTGGCCGACTCGCATCACGAGCTGCCTGTAGACAGGCGCGAGTACGCCGACATCACCGAGGATTTGCGTGTGTTCGAGCAGCTGGTCCGCGCTGGCCTGCCGGCGGTCATGACCGCGCACGTGGTCTACAGCGAGCTTGACCCGCTGCCGGCCAGTTTCTCGCCCTGGTGGATCGGTTCGGAGCTGCGCCAGCGCATTGGTTTCCGCGGCACGGTGTTCTCCGATGACCTAACCATGAAGGCCACGCTCGGCCTCGGTGACATCATTGCGCGCGCGGACGCCGTATTGACGGCGGGCAGCGATATGCTGCTTGTGTGTAATGACCGACCGGCAGCAGAGCGCGTCGCCGAGCACCTTGCAGACGTCGTGATGCCGCAATCGATGGCGCGTCTTGCGCGCATGCGCGGCACACCCCATTTTGATACTACGTCGCTGAAACGCGAGCCGCGCTGGAAAGCGGCGCGCGAGGCCCTGGACCTGGCACTGGAGCGACCGCCCCTGGAGCTCGAGTTTTGAACGTAGCGATCATTGGTGGCACGGGTGTCGAGTCGTGGCCTGGCGCCGAAGTCATCGAACAGCGAGAGATCGAAACGCCATACGGGGAACCGAGCGCGCCGCTCGTGCGCGCGCGCGTCGCGGACACTGAGGTCTGGTTCTTGTCCCGGCACGGCCTGGGCCACGAGATTGCGCCGCACCGGATCAACTACCGCGCGAACATCGATGCGATTGCAGGCCTCGGGTGCGACACGGTCGTCGCACTCAATGCGGTCGGCATTATTGGCGATGCCACGCCCGTTGGCGGTCTCGCGCTGCCCGATCAACTGATCGATTACACCTGGGGCCGTGAGTGCACCTATCTGGACGGCGACCGCGAGTCGCTCGACCACCTCGACTTCACGGAGCCGTTTGATGGTGCGCTACGCCGCGCGCTGATCGCAGCCGGGGCCGCTGCCGGAATCGCCGTGGCCAGCACGGGAGTTTACGGCGTGACACAGGGGCCGAGGCTCGAGACCCGCGCTGAAGTGGACCGGCTCGAGCGTGATGGCGTCACCCTCATCGGCATGACGGCCATGCCTGAAGCCGCGCTCGCCTGTGAACGGGGTCTGGACTACGCCTGTGTGGCACTCGTGGTCAATGCGGCCGCCGGGCGCGGCGATGCGCCCATCCACGACGATCTCGTGGGGTCGATGGCGAGCGCCCGCTACCAGGCGACGGAACTGGTTCGCAGTTTCCTGCGCGCCTCGCGCTAAGGCGCGACTTTGCTCGCATTTTCAGCGCGCTAGGCTCGATTTCTGATGCCAGCGCTGATAATACTGCATGTTCCATAAGACACCCCTGACGCCCCATCCCGGTGAAGAGCCCGTCCAAAAACCTGTTGCTGCAGCTCGTCAACGGGACGCGCGAGCCGTTGCTCGTCGTCGATACAGCGCGGGACGACTGGCGGGTCAATTTCTTCAATCCGGCCCTGCAAAGACTGCTGGGTATCGCAGCGGGTGAGATCAGCCATCAGGCGGCGGAACCCATCCTGATCAAGCTTGCGGGATCCACCGCCGTTGATGCCGTACGCCCGTGCGGCGCCGAGCAGCCGCAGACGCAGGTTGACAGCGTGCTCCTGCGCCCCGACAAGCCCGACCGGGCGATCGACGGTCAGGTGCTCATGCTGGGCTCGGGTGGTCTTCGCGCCATCTACCTGTCCGTGGCGGCGCCCGTGGAGCACGCTTCGACCTCGACGAGCTCCGTGCAACTCCGGGCGTTGGCCAGTGATCCGGTCACAGGCTTCCTCGAGCGCGAGCACTGGCTCGATGTCCTGGGTCGCGACGCGGCCATTGCGGCGCGCGAGCAGGCCTGGCTCGCGGTCATCGCGCTTCGCGTCGACGCGATGTCGGCCTACATTGACACCTTTGGTCAGCACGCCGGCGATTCGGCGCTGAAGCGTATTGGTCACAGCATCCGGCGGCGACTCAAGCGTGCCGGCGACATGGGTGGCCGCATAGGGCCAGACATGATGGCGTTGCTCGTGCACGGCAGCAGCGCGCCCATGGCGCTCGAGTTCGCTGAGAGTATTGCCGAAGACATCCGCGCGCTGGCGATTCACCATCCGCGCTCGCCGCGCTCACGGCATATCTCACTGTCGGCGGGAGTCTGCGCAGAAGTGCCGACGGGCGACGTCAACGCAGCGCTCTTGTTGCAGCGGGCCGTCGCCCAAATCGATGCGCCGCCCGAGAACGTACACATCGCGGACAGCTTGCCGGTTCGTTAGCCCCCGGGCTGGCCCGCAGGTTGACCGCCCGGGCTCAGCACGTCCGTGTCGTCGTACACGGGTTCTTCTTCCACTTCGTAGCGGCTGATCAGTGCCAGCGCGCCGAATCGCGGGTGGTCGAAGAAGTGCAGCTCCGTGCTGCGCATCTTTCGCCGCTCTTCCATCTTGTAGATGAGCGTGCCTGATTCTGTGATTGGCGCGCGCGTGTCAGCCAGGTTCAGGTCCAGCGTCAGGTGCAAAAACCGTGTGACGTAGATAGAAGCCGTGCCACCCAGCTCGGGCGGTAGCTGGCCCACGCGGTCAAGGTCGAGGCTCGTTTCCTCGTCGGGCCCGTACACGGGCTGGCGCCATGACGCGTGTAGCAAGCGTTCGAACTCGCCGCGACGTTCGATGGCCGCGGAGGTGTCTGCGAGGCGAAACGTCTCGGGTGGCAGCGGTGTGAATTCCAGCGGGCGCGGGCCGTCGACAGGCATCAGCTCGCCCGTTTCGGGGTCGATGGCCAGCCCTTCGGTGACGGCCTGCTCAATCGGGTCGGTGAGGTCTTCGACGAGCTTGTCGAAGGCGTCATCGAAGCTCGGTCCAGGATCGGCCAGCAAGGTCTCACGCGCCTGCTGCACGGCCTCACGCCCCGTGTCCTCGTAGGCGAAGTCCTCGCTACGGCCGCTGATGCCATCGGCATAGGCAAAGATGATGAGCTCAATGTCGTAGACGGGTGCCGCTTCCTCGACGAGGTCCTCGTCCAGCAGGGCATCCGCATCGGGTGTCGCGGGCGTTTGCGCCTGCACTTGCGCGGCTGCGAGCAGGCAGGTGGCCCACCAGCCTCGGTGTCTTGCGTGCATGGAGCGTCTCGTGGTCGTTACGGCTTACGCCAGTTTATCACCCGAGCGTGCGCAGCTTGTCGAGCAGTGCATTGACGGCGTCCACGCGCGCGGGGCCGTCTGGCATGGGTTCGCGGAAGCTCAGGCGTTCGGCGTCGGGCATGCGGTAGCGGCGCGAATCGCGCTGCACGAGCTCGACCAGCGATAACGGGTCGACCGCGCCGCCCGAAGCGAACTTGAGGTAGCCCGACTCGGGGCCCGCGTCGATCTTGGTGATGCCCAGCGCGGCCGCACGCTGCTTGAGGCGTGTGACTTCGATGAGCAGCTTGGTGGGTTCGGGCAGCAGGCCGAAGCGGTCGATGAGCTCGACCTGCAGCTCGCGCAGTGCCTCGTCGTCGCCGCAGCCCGCCAGGCGCTTGTAGAGAATGAGCCGCAGGTGCACGTCGGGCACGTAGTCTTCGGGCAGCAGCGCGGGTTCGTGCAGGTTGATCTCGACACCGGCATCGAGCGGCTTGTCAAAGTCCGGTTCGTGACCCGACTTGAGCGAGGCCACAGCCTGCGCGAGCAACTCCGAGTACAGCGAGAAGCCGATCTCCTGGATCTGGCCGCTCTGGCCGTCACCGAGCAATTCGCCGGCGCCTCGAATCTCGAGGTCGTGGCTGGCCAGTGCGAAACCGGCACCCAGGTCCTCGAGCGACTCGATGGCTTCAAGGCGCTTCTGCGCGTCGGCAGTCATCGCCGCCTTGGGCGGTGTGATCAGGTAGGCGTAGGCGCGGTGGTGCGAACGCCCGACACGGCCACGCAGCTGGTGCAGCTGCGCCAGGCCAAAGCGATCGGCGCGGTTGATGATAATCGTGTTGGCGGTAGGCACATCGATACCGCTTTCGACAATCGTGGTGCAGACGAACAGGTTGAAGTTGCGGTGGTAGAAATCGAACATCACGGACTCGAGTTCCCGCTCCGACATCTGGCCGTGGCCGATACCGATCGTCGCCTCGGGCACAAGTTTGCCGAGCTCCTGCGCGATGCGCTCGATGTCCTCGACCCGGTTGTGCACGAAGTAGACCTGGCCACCACGCTTGATCTCGCGCAGGCAGGCCTCGCGAACGAGACCGTCGTTCCAGCGACTGATGAAGGTCTTGACCGACAGTCGGTCTGCGGGTGGCGTCGAGATCAGCGACAGTTCACGCAGGCCGCCGAGCGCCATGTTGAGTGTGCGCGGAATGGGTGTCGCCGTCAGCGTGAGGACGTCGATCTCGGCGCGCAGCTTCTTGAGCGCCTCTTTGTGACGTACACCGAAACGGTGTTCCTCGTCGATGATCACAAGGCCAGCGTTCTTGAACGCGCCGGTGTGGCTCAGGAGCTTGTGCGTGCCGATGACGATGTCGACGGTGCCGTCGGTGAGACCCGCGAGCACATGGTCCGTTTCTTTCTTTGACCGGAATCGCGAGAGCTGCTCCACGCGCACGGGCCAGTCTGCGAAGCGGTCCGAGAAGGTCTGGTAGTGCTGCTGCGCGAGCAGCGTGGTGGGCACGAGCACGGCCACCTGGCGGTTGTTCTGCACGGCCATGAAGGCGGCGCGCAGCGCGACCTCGGTTTTGCCGAAGCCGACGTCGCCGCAGACGACACGGTCCATGGGGGTAGTCGCGTGCAGGTCGGCGAAGATGTCGTCAATCGATTGCGCCTGGTCTTCGGTGAGTTCGAACGGAAAGTCCGATTCGAACTGCCGGTACTCGGCGTCGGGTAGTCGGAACGACACGCCCTTGCGGGCGGCGCGTCGGGCGTAGACATCGAGCAGCTCGACGGCGACGTCGCGCGCCTTCTGTGCGGCCTTGCGGCGGGCACGGGCCCACTGGTCGCTGCCCAGTCGGTGCAGCGGTGCCTTGTCGGGCGCGGCACCTGTGTAGCGCGAGATCAGCTGCAGCGCGTGCACGGGCACGTAGAGCTTGTCGCCGCCCGCGTACTCGAGCGTCAGGAACTCATTGGTGTGGTCGCCAACTGTGAGCGTTTGCAAGCCAAGGTAGCGGCCCACGCCATACGCCTCGTGCACCACAGGCGCGCCGATACTGAGGTCGCTGAGCTGGCGAATGACATTTTCAGGATCAGCGGCGCCGCGACGCCGGCGCGAGCGCGTCTTGACGCGGCGGCCGAAGACGGCTTGTTCCGTGATGACGGCTGTGCCGTCCACGGCAAGGATCATGCCCTGCGCGAGTAGGCCCGTGGTGACGCCCAGGACGGCACCGTCGTTGCCGAAGTCGTGCCAGCCATCGAATCGTTTGGGCTGGATGCCATTGGCGGCACACACCTCGATAAGCGCCTCACGACGGCCCGCCGATTCAGCAACCAGCAATGTGCGCGGCCCTGACGCGCGGTCCTTCAGGAAATTTACAAACGCGGCGGCGCCGTCGTCGCGCTGCGCGTCGAGCGCCATGGGCGGCAGCGGCGTGGCCAGCGCGGCTGCCCCGTCGAGCCGCTTCTCGCGGCTCAGCGTCAGGTTTCGGTGCTGACCCGCCTGGGCGCGCCAGTCGTCGCGGGTGAAGAACGCCTCGTCGGGTTTGAGTAGTGGCCGGTCTTCGGCCACGTTGAGGACTTCGAATCGCTCGGCGATGTCTGCCGCGGTCTGTCCCAGCAAATCGTCGAGCGCGTCGCCGTGGCTCAGCACCGTGCCACCCGGCAGGTAGTCGAGCAGGCTTGCCGTACCTTCAAAAAACAGCGGCAGGAAATATTCGATGCCGCCGTGCGCGATGCCCTCGGAGACATCACGATAGACCTGCGACTGCTGTGCCTCGCCCGGGAAACGTTCGCGGTAGCGCTGGCGAAACGCGCGCACAGCGTCGCTGTCGAGCGGCACTTCGCGCGCGGGCAGGATGTCGAGCCGGTGCAGCGTGTTGCCCGAGCGCTGCGTGTCCGGGTCAAAGTGGCGCAGGCTGTCGATCTCGTCGTCGAACAGGTCGATGCGCAGCGGGGCATCGCTGCCCATGGGGAACAGGTCGATGATGGCGCCGCGCACTGCGAATTCGCCGTGCTCCGTGACCTGCGGGACGCGCAGGTAACCGGCGTCGGCGAGGCGTGCCGTGAACGCATCGCGATCGAGCGTGTCGCCGGCCGCCAGCGACAACGAACGCGCTGCCACGTAGTCCGTCGGTGGCAAGCGGTGCAGCAGGCACTCCGCGGCCACAATGAGCAGGCCGCGCTCAAGCCCGGGCAGCTCCGCGAGCACGCGCAGTCGTTGCGAGATAATGTCCTGGTGCGGCGAGAAGCTGTCGTAAGGCAGCGTCTCCCAGTCCGGGAAGTGCAGCACGGGTAGTGCGTCACCGGCGAAAAACCGAGCCTCGCTTTCGAGCCGATCGGCGTCCTGCTGATTGTCCGCGATGTGCAGCACGGGGCGATCCAGGCCGCTCGCGATTTGCACGAGCAACAGCGCATCCGCCGCACCGGCCAGGCCGCCGATTTCGGCGGGCAGGCTGTCTGCGGTTACGGGCGTTGCGTCGCCATTGGCCAGCGCCGCGGCGCCGGTCTGCATCAGTCGAGCTGCATTCATGAGTCTGGGCATGTGAGCCCGCAACCGGCGGTGTCGCGTGTCGGGCTGGACGGGCTGGCCGCCACGGTCCGCTGGACAGGCCTGCGACGCGTTCGCGTCAGGCGGGTAAAGTACGGGACTGGGACAAAAACGCAGGAAGCGTAAACGACGACGCCCGCTGCGAAGCGGGCGTCAGTATGCCACAGATGCTCTGCCGGCGGAGGGCTGGCGGCGGCCGTCAGCCGCGGTCGAGAACCGTGTGGATCACGCGGTCGTGCTCAAAGTAGACGGTAAAGCCGTCGTACTGCCAGCGCGAAATGGGCGGCTCGCCAACTGCAGCAACGCGGCGTGTGGGTTCACCCCAGCGTTCGCTGACGCGCTGCATGGTCATGCCACGCTGCGGCGCCGAAGCATCCACGAGCGCATCGGTGTTGACGTCGAGTTCATCTGCGCCTGCGGGGGCCGACAGCAGGGCCAGCGAGAGCAGGGCGGCGGAAACTGTAATACGGATCATGGTCATTACCTCGACTGCCGGGCCGTTCTGCCCGGTGCAGATTTGATCATAACACCGGTGTTTCCGGGGCCCGCACGCCGCATGCGTCGAAATCGTGACGCAGGTCTCGTTTCCGCCAGAATCAGAGTGAGTGTGGTTTAATTCGCGCGATGTCACGCCCCGTCGAACTACTGATTGCGCTCCGGTATCTGCGTGGGCGACAGACCTCGCGATTCGCGTCGTTTATCAGTGTGGCGTCGATGTTGGGGGTCGCGATTGGTGTCGCGGCGCTGATCACCATCCTTTCTGTCATGAACGGCTTCGAGAGTGAGCTCAAGCGCCGTCTGCTCGACGTGCAGGCGCACGCCGTGATTACGGGCGAAGGCGGGCGCATTGGCGATTGGCCGACGTTGGCGGCGACGCTCGAACGCGACCCGCGTGTCGAGGCGGCTGCGCCACAGGTCACAATCGAAGGTATGGCCAACGCGGCCGGGCAACTCGTTCCCGTGCTGGCCGAGGGCATCGTGCCCGAGGCGCTCGAAGAAGAGCTCGGCGACAATGTCGTTGTCGGCTCACTCGACGCGCTCGAGGCGGGCGCACGGCGCATTGTGCTGGGACGATATCTCGCGCTGGACCTGGGCGTCGCGCCCGGGGACGACATCGTGCTGCTCGTGCCGCGCAACGAGGGCGGCGACATCCGTCCTGCGCTGACACGCTTTGCCGTTGCCGCACTGTTTGAGTCGGGCGTTCCGGACTTCGATGCGAGCGTGGCCTACCTGCACTGGCGAGACGCGGCCGAGCTCGCGGGAATCGGTGATGCGGTAAATGGCATACGTCTGACCCTGGTCGATCCGTTCGACGCGCCGGCCGTGGCCGGCGATCTGGCCGCGCTCGCAGGCGAGGGCGCAGGCGCGACGGACTGGACGCGAGAGAACGCGAGTTACTTCCGCGCGATCCGCCTTGAGAAAGCCATGATGGCGCTGATCCTCTCGCTGGTGATTGGTGTTGCCGCGTTCAACATCGTTGCGAGTCTCGTCATGGTCGTGACCGACAAGGAAACGGACATCGCCATCCTTCGCACACTCGGTCTGTCGCCCTCGGGCGTGGTGCGCGTGTTTCTCACACAGGGCATCGTCATTGGCTGGCTTGGTGTCCTGATCGGCATCATGGGTGGTGTCGCGCTCGCATTGAACGTGACGGAAACTGCGGCGTTCATCGAGGGTCTACTGGGTTTCCAGGTAATGCCCGGTGACGTCTACGTGATGAGTCGTATCCCCTCTGAGGTGCGCCCGGCCAATGTGGTCTGGATTGGTGCCGTGGCGCTGATCGTGACGGCCCTCGCTACGGTGTATCCGGCGCGCCAGGCTGCGTCTGTGCACCCCGCGCAAGCGTTGCGCTACGGCTGATCTATGGCATTTGAATGGGACATCGGCAAGCGCTACGTCCGCCCCCGTCGCGGCGGCGGTTTCGTGTCATTCATCTCTGTGATCTCGATGCTGGGTGTCGCCATTGGCATTGCCGTGCTGATTGTCGTGTTGTCCGTCGTCAACGGTTTCGAACGCGAACTCACCGATCGGCTGCTGGCGATGTCCTCGCATGCCACCGTCGAAGGGCTCGACGGCGACCTTAACGACTGGCAGGGCCGACGCGAGCAGGCGCTGACGGACCCTCGGGTTGAGGCGGCGGCGCCGTTCATTGAGGCGCGGGCCCTGGCGTCGGCGGAAGAGGCGCTGTCGGGCATCGTCCTTCGCGGCGTGTTGCCTGAGTCCGAGCGCGATGTCGCCGACCTGCGCGCGCTCATGCAGGAAGGCGGGCTCGGGGACCTCGTTCCCCGCGGTTACGGCATTGTTGTGGGGGACGCACTGGCCGAGTCACTGGGCGTCGGGCTGGGCGACAAGATCATGGTGATGATCGCCGAAGGCAATGTGACGCCTGCGGGCATCGTGCCGCGCATGCGTCGCTTCTCGGTTGTCGGCATCTTCCGCGCGGGCATGTACGAGTTCGACCGCCGTTTTGGTTTCGTGCACCTGGAAGACGCCGCCCGCTTGTACCGCAAGCGCGATGTCACGGGCATCCGGCTTCGCGTCGATGACCTGTTTGCAGCACCCGACATCGCCCGCGACGTGGCCGTGGCGCAGGGCGGGGGTGTCATGATCAGCGATTGGACGCGGCGCCATCGCACGTTCTTCCGCTCCATCCAGATCACCAAGTCGATCCTCTTCGTCATCTTGTCGCTGGTGATTGCCGTGGCGGCCTTCAACATCGTATCCACGCTCGTGATGGTCGTGCGCACCAAGCGTCGTGACATCGCCATCCTGCGAACGCTGGGCGCGTCGCGCGGCAGCATCACGGGTGTCTTTGTCACGCAGGGCACACTGATCGGTGTGGTGGGTGCGCTCGCGGGTGTCGCGCTGGGCACACTATTGAGTCTCAATCTCGAAGGCATCGTGGGCTTTGTCGAAAGCACCTTTGGCATCACGCTGCTTGCGGCCGACGTGTATTTCATCAGCGACCTGCCCAGCGAATTGCGTGGTGCGGATGTCACGCTGGTCACCGCCATCGCGCTCGTGCTTGTGTTCGCGGCCACCCTGTATCCCGCTTGGCGCGCGTCGCGCACCGAGCCCGCCGAGGAGCTTCGGTTTGACTGATTCGAAAACAGACGGCGAGGTCGTTCTCTCCTGTCGCGGCGTACGTCGTGCCTTTCGCGAAGGCGAGAATGCGCTCGTCGTGCTCGACGGGGTCGACTTCGACATTTTGGCGGGTGAGACCATCGCCATTGTCGGTGCGTCGGGCAGCGGAAAAACGACGCTGCTGCAGTTGCTGGGTGGCCTCGATTCGCCGGATAAGGGGGCCATCGAAGTGGTGGGCCGCGATATGGCGAGGCTTGATGACGCTGAACGCGGCCGCGTGCGCAACCAGGCGATTGGTTTCGTCTACCAGTTCCATCATTTGCTGCCCGAGTTCACGGCCTGGGAAAACGTCGCCATGCCGCTGCTGATTCGCCGTGAGGTACGTGAATCGGCCATGGCGGCCGCGCGTGAGTTACTCGAACGTGTGGGTCTCGGTGAGCGTCTGGATCACCGCCCGTCAGAGCTTTCCGGTGGCGAGCGTCAGCGCGCGGCCGTGGCGCGTGCGCTCGTCACGGGACCGCGCGTGGTGCTGGCCGATGAACCGACGGGTAACCTGGATCGCAGCACCGGCGAACGCGTCCTGGGCCAGATGCTCGAGCTCAATCGGGACCTCGGTACGGCGCTCGTGATTGTGACCCACGACGCCGATATCGCGGCGCGCATGGACCGCGAGCTCACGCTGCAGGACGGCCGGCTGGCTCAGCTGCGCTGACGCCTGGCGAGCCGCCGCGCGCGGCGCGCCTGCAGGTACTGCCCGATGCGCGTGCGCCAGGCCAGCTCGACGAACAGGAAGCCGAGCGCTGCCGTGGCGATGCCCAGCAGGATGCAGCCCGCGAATAGCGGCTGCCAGATCAACCCTATCTGCGTCATGAGCGTGTCGAGCGTTATGGGGCCCGTAATGAGCTCCGGCGTGCCCAGTACTGACTGGCCAAAGCGGTAGCCCGAGTAGTAGAGCGGGAAGATCGTCACGGGGTTGACGATCATGGTCACGAGCATCGCCAGTGGCAGGTGCACGCGCAGCCCAATCGCACTGAGTCCGGCGGCCAGGCTGTGGCCGGGGATCGGCATCCACATCCAGAACAAGCCGAGGGCGACGCCGGGTGCCACGGCGCGGCGCCGTATGGCCCAGAGATCGGGGTGATCGAGAAAGCTCCTGAGCGGCCGCAGCCACGGCTGGCCGACGACGCGATGTCGTGGCGGGCTCAGTCGGCGGAACAGTCTGCGCGGCATGATGGGTTGACCGTTTGGGGTCGTTTATTGTCACACGGGCGCGCGGCCCCGGCTGTGCCCTGTGTCGCCAAATTGGCCACATCGCCGGGTAAGCCGCGATGCTGCCGTTGTCTGTCGCTGGAATGCTGTTGCGGTGCGGCTTGTAAGTGGTGGGCTCCGTGTCGGACCGGGTTCTCTGGACCGCTGTCGCGCTCGTGGCCGTGGCTGCTGCGCGCCACGCGATGTCGCCCGCATTGGTGGTTGTGCTCTGTCTTGGGCTCGCGTGCGCTTTGCGTGGCGCGTCACCGCCGCGGCGGCTGGCGATTGCCGTGATGCTGGGTCTCGCGATGCTCTGGGTGGTTCGCGGCGTCGACGGCGTGCACGGGCGCGACCTGCACGTGGCACTCGGCAAGATCACGCTGGACCTCAAGGTGCGCGTCGCGGGTAACGTGGTCCGTGACGGCGGGTCGCTCCGGTTTACAGCAGCCACGAACGACCCGACGCTGCCGCGCCGGATTCGCGTGACCTGGCAATCACCGGGCGCGTCGCGACCGCGTACGGGTGACTGCTGGCAGCTGCGGCTGCGGCTCAAGCCGCTGACGGCGCGCGACAATCCGGGTGCGTTCGATCGGCGCCGCTGGTCACAGCGACGTGGCATCGGCGCCGTCGCCCAGGTGCGCCCCTGGCGGCGCAACGGGCCCTGCGAGTCGCATGCGACGGCGCAATTTGCGGCCTGGCGTGCCGCACTTGGTGCACGCATCGACGCTGTCACGGCGCGAGCCGACGCGGCGGCTGTGTTGCGCGCCGTGACGCTTGGCGACCGGGCCGACCTGCCTGCCGGCACGCGCGACGTGCTGGCACGAACCGGTACCGCGCATCTGGTCGCGATCTCAGGCCTGCACGTCGGCATGGTGGCTGGCCTGGGCTTTGTGCTCGGGCGCCGGCTGGCGCCCGGGACCTTTGTGCACCGTGAGGCGTTAGCGCTTGCCCTGGGCGTGGTGCTCGCGACGGCTTACGCGGCGCTGTCAGGCTTTGCGCTGCCGGCGCAGCGCGCGCTGTTCATGCTGATGGGAGTTGCCGTCCTGCGGCTGGCCAACCGCCGTGTGGCGCCGCTGCGCCTGGTGGCACTGGCGGCGAGTGTGGTCACCCTGATGTCGCCTGCCTTCGTTGCCGATGCCTCGTTCCAGTTTTCCTTTGCGGCGGTCACGGTGTTGGCCGTGTGCGCGTTGCGCATGCGTGCCCGGCGTCACGTCGGGCGAGCGGCACGCATCACGGTGCATCTGCAGTGTGCACTGGGGCTCGTACTGCTGCCGCTGACTGTGCACGCGTTCGGTTTTGCGAGCGCGCTGTCGCTGCCCGCGAATCTGGTGGCCGTGCCCCTGTTCGCGCTGGTCGTCGTCCCTGTGGCTTTGCTCGGTGTTGCCGTCTCGTCGCTGTCGGTTGCCGGTGCGGCGTTCCTGTGGGCCCTGTGCGGTCACGCCATCGCGGTGATGCTAGACGCACTCACGTGGCTCGCGTCAACGGGGCTCGGCGTGGCCGAGGCGCGGTTGCCCGGTGTCGGTGTCACACTGGCCGCGACGGTCCTGCTGGCCGTGGTCGCGCTCGGTACCGCGTTGCCAGGACGGCTGCTCGCGGCTTGTGGGTTGTTTGCTGTGCTTGGCAGCGCACCCGATCGCCCCCAAGCGGGCTGCGCGCGCGTGGCGTTCCTCGCCGTCGGGCACGGAACGGCCATTGTCGTGCGCACAGCGGTCGAGAACGTGGTCTACGACACCGGCCCGGCGTGGCCCGGCGGCGCAACTGCCGCGTCGGGGTCGTTGCTGCCGTTCCTCAGTCGCGCGCGTGTGGGCGCCGTCGATGTGGCCGTTCTGAGCCACGCGGACCGCGATCACACGGGCGGCGCAGCGGTGCTTGGCGCTGCCGTCCCCGTCACGACCTGGCTTGTGGGGCCGCATGTCGACACCGTCGCGACGCCCACGCGTTGCACGGCCGGTCAGCGCTGGACGGCCGGCGGTTTGCGGTTTCAGGTCGCGTGGCCGGTGGCGCCATTCTGGCCGGGTGCGCGGGACAATAATGGTTCCTGCGTGGTTCGCGTCACCGCCGGCGATACGACGCTGTTGCTGGCCGGCGACGTAGAGGCGCGCGCGGAGCGCGAGCTTGTCGCGCTGCGTGCGGTCGGCGCGCAGGCGACGACAGTGCCGCATCACGGCAGCATCACGTCGTCGACGCCACCCTTTGTGCGGGCGTCAGGTGCCCGAATCGCGGTTGCCAGCACCGATGTTGGCGGACGCTGGACGCTGCCAGCGCCCACCGTGGTCGCGCGCTGGCGCGACGCCGGCGCCGAGCATGTGACCACGTCGCGCGCAGGCGTGGGCCTGGCGCTCTGCGCGCGCCGCGACGCGCGGCTGCAAGACCCTGATCCTTGGGCCGAAAGTCGATCTGCATTGTGGTAGTGCTGCCGCGCAGGCGGTATATTCGCGGCTACTTTTTGTCGCAGGTTCAGCATGCTCGAAATCGTACAAGCCGGTGGCTGGCTCATGGCGCCGATCATCCTGTGCGCGATCATTGCAACCGGCATCATCATCGAACGGTTCTGGACGCTGCAGCAGCAGCGCGTGATCCCCAAAGACCTGACCTCGCAGGTCTGGGCCTGGGTCAAGAACGACGAGCTGACGCTCAAGCATTTGCAGTCGCTGCACCACGGCTCGCCGCTGGGCCAGGTCCTGGCTGCTGGCCTGGCCAATCTCGACCGCGACCGTGCCGCCATGAAAGAGTCCATCGAGGACACGGGGCGCCATGTGGTGCACGAGCTCGAGCGCTACCTCGATACGCTCGGCACCATCGCGGCCATCACGCCGCTGCTGGGCCTGCTGGGTACCGTCATCGGCATGGTGAAGGTGTTCACGGCCATCACGGCTGCGGGCGTCGGTAACCCGGCCGTACTCGCCGGTGGCATCTCCGAAGCGCTCATCACGACGGCCGCAGGACTGACCGTGGCCATCCCGGCACTCATCGGTTACCGCTACGCGCGCAACCGTGTCGACGGGCTCGTCGTGCAGATGGAGAAAGAAGCGCTCAAACTCATCGAGGCCATCGGGCGACGCAAGGACCCGGGCGAGGCCGAGGGATGAACCTCATCACGCGCCCGCGTGAGGAGCCGCAGGTCAATCTGACCTCGCTCATCGATGTTGTCCTGCTGTTGCTCGTGTTTTTCATGGTTACGACGAGTTTCGTGCGTGAGTCGAGTGTGACCGTACAGCTGCCCGAAGCGAGTCCTGAGCCCACGGCAACCGTCGACGACAACCGCCTCGAGATCACGATCACGGCCAGCGGCGACTACTACGTCGACAACCGCCCGCTGATCAACAAGCAACGCCAGACGCTGACGCGCGCGCTCGAACAGATCGCCTCCGGTCGCCAGGGTCTCGCGCTGACGATCGTCGCCGACGCCGATGCCAGCCACCAGTCCGTGATCACGGCCATGGATGTCGCGGGCAAGCTCGGCTTCACGTCGATCAGCATCGCCACGCTTCAGCCTTCGAATGACTGAGCAGGCCATCGCGGCCCCTGCGGCCGCCCGTGAGTCGGATGTCGGCGCCGTGTATCGGCGTGTGCTCGGATACTCCGCGCGCTACTGGCCCATGTTCATTATTGCGGCGTTCGGCATGGTCGTCACGGCCATGGTCGAGGCGGGTCTTGCATTGATGATGAAACCGCTCACCGACGAGGCACTCGTGGGTGAGGCGGGCGGCGTCGCGGCGTGGATGGCGGCGGCCTTCGTCGGCATCTTCTTCGCGCGCGGGCTCGCAGGCTTCATGTCGGAGTACGCCCTGGGCTGGATCGGGCGCAATGTGATCACGGAGCTGCGCAGCGATGTGTTCCGAAAGTACCTGCGGCTGCCCTCGCAGTTCTTCGATGAGCGATCGTCGGGTCCCTTGCTGTCGCTCATGACCTACAACATCGAGATGATTGCGGAGTCGGCGACCAATGTGGTCACCATTGTCATTCGCGACACGCTCAAGTTGTTCTCGCTGATCGGCGTCATGCTCTACACGAGCCTGAAACTGTCGGCGTTTGTGGCCATCGTGTTGCCGCTGATCGCCTGGCTCGTGCGCATCCTTGGTCGCACGTTTCGCCGCTATTCATCACGCATTCAGAACTCTATCGGTGATGTCACGCAGGTTACCGAAGAGGTGGTGCAGGGGCATCGCGTGGTCAAGATCTTCGGCGGCCAGGATTACGAGCGCGGCCGCTTTGATCGCACCAATGCGTCCAACCGCGCACTTAACATGAAGCTTGTGTTTGCGAAGGCCTCGGGCGTCGCCGTGACACAAATTCTGTTTGCGTTCGGCGTTGCGGGCGTCGTCTGGATGGCCAGCCGCGAGTCGGCAGCGGGCAACCTGAGCCCGGGCACCTTTGTGGCATTTATCTCGGCACTCATCCTGTTGCTGCCGCCGATTCGCAAGCTCACCAACATCAATGCGGCGATTCAGCGGGGCATCGCTGCGGCACAAAGCGTGTTCGATATTCTGGACCGCCCCGACGAGCGCGATACGGGCACGACGCTCGTTGAGCGCGCGCGCGGCGACATCGCGTTCGAGGGTGTGTCGTTCTCCTACGGCCGCGATGCTGACAATCTGCCCGTACTTCGAGACGTGTCCGTCAGCGTGGCGCCCGGCGAGACGCTCGCCATAGTGGGCCGCAGCGGCAGCGGTAAGTCGACACTGGTCAGTCTGTTGCCGCGGTTTTACGATGACCACGAAGGCCGCATTTTGCTCGACGGTGTACCCATCGATGACTACCGCATCGACGCGCTGCGTGACCAGATCAGCCTCGTGAGTCAGGACGTCGTACTGTTCAACGACACGATTGCGCGTAATCTGGCCTACGGCGCACTGGGCGATGTCACCGAGGCCGAGATTCTCGCGGCGGCCGAGGCGGCCCATGTCATGGAGTTTGTCAATGAGTTGCCGGCCGGGCTCGAGACGATCGTCGGCGATCGCGGTGTGTTGTTGTCGGGGGGGCAGCGCCAGCGTATTGCCATCGCACGCGCATTGCTCAAGAACGCGCCCGTCCTGATTCTCGATGAGGCCACCTCGGCGCTCGACACCGAGTCGGAGCGTCGCATTCAGGCGGCCCTCGAAGCGCTGATGCACGAACGCACGACGCTGGTCATCGCACACCGGCTATCCACGGTCGAGCGCGCCGACCGCATCATCGTGCTCGACGAAGGTCGCATCATCGAGCAGGGCAACCACGAGAGTCTGTTGGCGGCGGGTGGTCACTACGCCTCGCTGTACCGGATGCAGTTCTCCGATAATGGCGACTGAGCATGACGGCTGGTTGCAGCGGGTCTGGTACGGAAAGGCGCCCGGTGGCTTTCTGCTCTGGCCGCTCGAGTGGCTGTTTCGCGGGCTGGCCGCGTCGCGACGCGCCGCGTTTCGCACGGGGCTTTCCGACACGCGTTGGGTCTCTGCGCCCGTGATCGTGGTAGGCAACTTGAGTGTTGGTGGCAGCGGCAAGACGCCGCTTGTCGGCTGGCTCGCGCGCGCGGCGCAGGAGAGCGGCTGGCAGCCCGCGATTGTGTCGCGCGGTTACGGCGGCTCGGAACCTCGGGAGCCACTGGCTGTGACCTCGGAGACGGCTGCCACAGTGTCCGGTGACGAGCCGCTCATGCTCGCGCGCGACACGGGCTTGCCCGTATTCGTGTCACGCGACCGCTATGCCGCGGCCGCGCAAGCCGTGGCCGAGGGCGCCGACCTCGTGATTGCCGATGATGGCTTGCAGCACTACGCGTTGGGCCGCGACGCCGAAGTGGTTGTTGTCGACGCGACGCACGGGCACGGCAATGGGCATTGCCTGCCTGCGGGGCCCTTGCGAGAACCGGTGTCGCGTCTGGCGCAGGCGGACCTGGTCGTGCGCTCCAATGGCGAGGGTGGGACGTCGTACCGGCTGGCGATCACCGAGGCCGTCAATCTCGAAACGGGTGAACGCCGGCCGCTCGCGTCGTTTGCGGGCGCTGCGGCACATGTAGTCGCGGGCATCGGTCACCCGGCACGATTTCACGCGGCACTCGAAGCATTCGGCATCGCGGTGCAACCCATTGCCGTGCCCGACCACGGCCGGCTTGAGCCGTCAGCCTTATCGCCCGGAGATGGGTCGCCCGTTTTGATGACGGCCAAGGACGCGGTGAAGTACACCGCGCTCACGGCACGGCACTGGGTGGTGCCGGCGCGCGTCGATATGGATGACGCAACAGCGACTGCACTGCGCGGTTTGCTCGAGCTCGCGCGTACGCGCTTTAACGAACGACAGGGCGGGCCCCATGAGTGATGCCTGGCACATCGTGATTCCGGCGCGGCTCGCCTCGACGCGCCTGCCCGACAAGGTGCTCGCGGATCTCGCGGGCAAGCCTGTGGTGCAGCACGTCTGGGAACGGGCCAGTGCTGCGGGCGCCGATTCGGTTCGTATCGCCACGGACAGCGCGCGTATCGCTGCAGCCTGCGGTGCTTTTGGTGCACAGGTGGTGATGACACGTGACGATCACCCGTCAGGCAGTGATCGGATCGCCGAGGTTGCTGCAGCGGCAGGCTGGAAGCGCGAGCGCATCGTCAACGTGCAGGGGGATGAGCCCTTCATTCCTGTACCGGCAATCCGTCAGGTGGCCGAGATGCTCGCCGAAGACGCGGCTGCTGACATCGCGACGCTCAGTGTACCCATCGACGATGCAGAGCAGTTTGCAGATCCCAATTGCGTGAAGGTTGTCGTGGACGGACGGGGCGACGCGCTCTTATTCAGTCGCGCGCCGATTCCGTATCCGCGTCACGACGCGGGCGTGGTCCCGCAACGGCACATCGGCATCTACGGGTACCGGGCCGATAGTCTGGCGCGCATGGTCTCAGCACAGCCTTGTGCGCTAGAGCAAACAGAACGGCTGGAACAGTTGCGAGCGCTGTGGCTTGGCATGCGTATCCGCGTGGCGCAGGCCGTAGAGGCGCCGCCGCCGGGCATCGACACGGAAGCAGACCTGGCCGCCGCGCGGGAGCGCGCGACCGCGCACTAGATCAGCTGTCGTCGGTGTCGAGCGCCTTCTCGATGGCGCCCACGATACTGTCGTCGTAAGGCTGCGTGCGCGCGCTGAACGTGGCAATGAACTCGCCGTCGCGCCCGATCAGATATTTGTGGAAATTCCAGCCGGGCTCGGTGCCGGCTTTGTCGGCGAGTGCCTTGTAGAATGGGTGCGCGCCGTCGCCCTTGACCACGATCTTCTTGAACATCGGAAACTGCACGCCGTAGGTGAGACGGCAGAATTCCTGGATCTCCGCTTCGGTGCCGGGCTCCTGGCCCATAAAGTCATTCGAGGGGAAACCCAGCACGACGAGGCCGCGCTCGCCGTATTCCTGGTAGAGCTTCTCGAGCCCGTCATACTGCGGTGTGTTGCCGCACTTCGAAGCCGTGTTGACGACGAGGATCACCTTGTCCTCATAAGCTTCGCAGAGCTGCTCCGTGTCGTCAGAGGCGAGTCGCTTGAAGTTCTGGTCGAGCAGGGCGCCCTCATCGCAATCGGCTTTGGCGTCACCGGTCGCAAGCGCAAGGCCTGCTGCAAGGGTCAAGAGGATCGTTGCGAGTCGCATATTCAAAGTCTCCTTGAGGCCATAACGCCTGCCGCGCTGCCCGTCTCGACGACGCGTGCCCAGGCGCGGGCAATCATGCCATCGTGTTCCATGATGCGCGCTGCCGCGTCATCGCGGTGATCAATTTCGTCCTGCCGAAAGGCCTGCAACTGTTCGCGAAGGGGTTGCCAGTGGCGGTTACCCTCGAGCAACTCGATTTGCGCGAGGTAGTGGTCGTCGACGAAAGTCTCGACGGCGCGGATAGTTGCGAACACGGCGCGGCGGCCGAACAGCACGGGCAGGGCGCCCAGCAGCCAGCCCGCGAGTTTCCAGAGCGGCGTAAGGCGCGTATGCCAGCGTTTGGGCATCCAGCGTTCGAAGAAAGCGAGGTGCTTTTGTTCGGTTTCGAGATGCTCTGCAGCGAAAGCGCGCACGTCGTCGTCACGGCTCACGGCGAGGATCCCTTTGTAGATCCAGACGGCGCCGGTTTCACCGGCGTGGGCGGAGCGCAATTCACGCGCCACGCTAAGCGGCAAGTTCAGTTTGTCGAAGGCGGGAACCATGTGAACAGCCCTCCATTCGTGTGACTGGAGAGTGGACAATACGTGATTTTGGCCTATTTGTCTAAGTTAGATCGAACATAAACCTAGACAAAAACGTGATTTTCAACCAGATCTTGCTTTTGTCTTCGTCAAAAAATCAACGAGCAGGCGCTGGGACCGCGTTGGCGATCTTCTCGCGCCGGTCCTTGGATTCTCGGCGTTTGCAGACCTCCTGGATGGCGATCATGCGGGCCGCAGCGGGGGTCAGGTCGTCGCGCTCGAGCTCTTGGGCACGACGCCGGATCCACGCAATGTCGATCTCGGTCATTTCCATCTGCGCAGCATACACCTGCGCGGCCGACGCTGGTAATGTAGACAGGGCCTGCTCGGCGGGAAAAACCGAACATAAACAAAGCGATGCTCGATGCATTCGACGCGTCGTACGGGGGAGCAACGTGCCACTGCATCTCGTCAATGGTGATTCAGCGCGCGGCGCGGTCACCGCGGCGACCAAATCGGCAGAAGTCATCGCCTGTCGCGACGTCCTGTCCGTCGGGCCGCTGCGCACCGGGATGCCGCCGGCGCGCTTCGCAGCGTTACGAAACGACTTCTGGCAGACCGTATTTGGGGAGGCGCCTCTGCCGCACAGCACGCGTCTTGCCCAGGTGCTGGATCGCTGCCGCCACGCAGCACACACGGACGGTCTCATTATCTGGGTCGGTGCCGCCGCCAGCGATCAATGCATGCTGGCCTGGGTCCTCGATGCACTCTGCAGCGACCGCGACCAGGGCAAAGTGCTGCTCGTCGATCTTGCGGCCGGTGGCAATGGGGTTCGCGGACCGGCGGAATTTACACCTGAGGCTTTGGCCGCCTGCGCGGCACCCGAGGCCGTCCGGGAACAGGACTGGCAGGCCTACGCCGAGGCCTGGCGCGCGCTGACATCGCAGACGCCCGAGTCCTGGCCCGCGTTGGCCGGCAAGCGCCGCACGCCCGCGGCCCTGGCGGCGGCGCTGCGCATCATGGTGCGCCGGTTCCCGGATCGGGCGCGCGGTCTGTCGCGACTCGACGAGAAGTTGCTGACGGCGCTGACGGGTGGTCCGCTGAGCCACGTCGACGTTTTGCGCTTCGCGATGCGCACGGGTGATGCCGACTGGCGAGATGTCGACTACGACACGGTGGGTGACAAGTACTTGAGCTGGCGTTTGACGCGAATGATCGACTCGGGTTTGTCATCACGTCTGGTAACAGGCGATGACGATTCGCTATCGCTGACCGATGCAGGCCGAGACGTTCTCGCGGGGCGCGCAAGCGCGGTTGCGCTCAACGGCCTCGATGACGACGTCGGGGGCGTATCGCTTCGCGACGGCGGCCCCGTCTGGTTACGCGATGCGGACCGCGTGCTGAAGGCCCCGTGAAGTGCTAGCGTTGGCGCTGCTCATTCAGGGCGCGCATTTACTCAAGATCACTGGAGCCTCGCTGCGTGTTTGGCAGGAAGCAGAAAGACGTCGCCGATGTGGCCGTATTGTTCGTGTGCATGGGCAACATCTGTCGCTCGCCCACAGCCGAAGCGGTGTTTCGCTCGCAGGTTGATGCCGCCGGACTCAGCGCGCGCATTCGCATCGATTCTGCCGGGACGCACGCCTATCACGTTGGCAGTTCACCCGATCAGCGCTCACAGGAAACGGCCGCAGGGCGGGGCATCTCTATGTCCGGGCAGCGTGCTCGGCGTATCCGTGTCGAGGACTTCGCGGAGTTCGACTACATCGTGGCCATGGACGCCGACAACCTGTCGATTCTCGCGGACCTGGAGCCAGAAGCAGCGCGCGCCACGTTGTCGCTGATGCTCGATCACCACCCCGAGCCGCCGTTTCGCGAGGTTCCCGACCCGTACTACGGCGGCACCCGCGGATTCGAGCAGGTGTTCGATCTCGTGGACGCGGCGTCGGCGGGACTGCTGGATCAGATCGCAGCGCGGCTCGAGGCCGCGCGCGAATCCGAATCCGAATCTGACGCGTAGCGACTAGTCGTCGTTGCTGGACCAGACCGTGTAGGTCTTGTCATTGTCGCTCGACGGCGCGCTTTCCCAGGGCAGCAGTTGCGGACGGTCACCGCCCGAAGGCTTGTCTGACGCCTGCGGTTTCGGCTTGTCCGCTTTAGCTGCGGGCTTGGGTGCTGGTTTGGTATCACCACCGCCATTGTCGCCTGCATCGCCGTTACCGCGGGCAGCGGTCGGCTGCTCTGGCTTCGGCTGAGCGGGTTTTTCTGCCGTGGCCGGCTTCGCGTCCGCACGCGGTTCGCGCTTCGGTTCCTGAGCCGGCTTGTTTTCGGGTTTGGCTTCCGCATTCGGGGCCTGCGCTGGACGGTCGCCCGCATCCTTGCGCGGACGTTCGCCGCGCGGCTTCGCGTCTTGCGCCTTGTCGGCACCGTTACCGGTCTCCGCCTTGGGCACAGCGTCGTCTTTGCGACGCGGCTGTTCGGCCTTCTGCGGTGCCGCCTCAGCTGCAGGCTTGTCCTGCGCCTGCTGATCAGGCTTGCGCTCCTGCTGCTGTGCCGCGTTCTCGCCGCCTTGCCCTTCGGCGTTCTGTGACTTGCGCCTGCGACCGCCGCGCGAGCGACGGCGCCGCTTGCGCTGACCGCCCTCGGCATCCGCGTCGGCGTTAGTCTGCTTCGCGTTCTGTTGCTGGTTGCCGCGACCCTTGGCCTGTTCCTTTTTCTCGGTGTCGGCCTCGTCGCGACGACGACCGCGCTGCTTGCGTTCGCCTTGCTTGGACTGTTGCTGCTTGCGCTCGTCCTGCTGCTTGCCGCGGCGTGCATTGCGACCGCCTTCCTTGCGGCTGTCCTTGCCGGAAGGTTTCTTGGCCTGTTGCGGCTTGCCGCGCGACTTGCGCTCGGCATGCTTCTTGGCGCGGCGTTCGGCGTCGCGTTTCTTGCGCTCGAGGCGTTCGCGCTCCTTGCGCTTTTTCTCGATCTCGACGGGGTCGGGCTCGCCGAACAGCCAGTACCAGATGCGTACAAAAATGCCCGGGCGCGGGCCCGTGGCTTCGGACGATTGTTGCTGCAGGCGACGCGGCGTCGGCGCGGGCGTTGCCGGCGTGGATATCTGGACAGCAGCCTTTTCGGGCTCGACCTTCTCGCCACCCCATTCGGTCGTTTCTTCGGTTTCCTCCGTCGCGGCCAGCTCGTTACTCGCACCTGTGTTCTCGGGCAGGTCGACCTGGTCATCACGCACACGGCGGATTTCGTAATTGGGCGTTTCGAAACTCGCGTTGGCCACGAGGATCACTTGCGTCTTATTGCGAGACTCGAGCTTTTGAACACCCTCACGCTTTTCGTTAAGCAAGTAGGTGGCGATGTCAGGCGGCAGCTGCGCGATGACTTTCGACGTGCGTTCCTTGCGTGCTTCTTCACCGAGCACGCGCAGGATCGCGAGTGCCAGCGACTCGACGGTGCGGAAGTGGCCCATGCCGTTACAGCGCGGGCAGGTGACGTGTGCGGACTCACCCAGCGACGGGCTCAGGCGCTGGCGCGACATCTCAAGCAGGCCAAAGCGCGAGATCTTGCCGATCTGGATACGCGCCCGGTCGGCGCGCACCGCGCCGCGCAAACGGTTTTCCACCTCGCGCTGGTTCTTCGAGCTCGACATATCAATGAAGTCGATGACCACAAGACCGCCGAGGTCGCGCAGACGCAACTGACGCGCCACTTCATCGGCGGCTTCGAGGTTCGTATTGAACGCCGTGGCCTCGATGTCCGAGCCCTTGGTCGCACGCGCCGAGTTGATGTCGATCGCGATCAGCGCCTCGGTCATGTCGATCACGATGCTGCCACCTGAGGGCAGGCGCACTTCGTGGGCGAACGCGGTCTCGATTTGCGACTCGATCTGGTAACGCGTGAACAGCGGCACGCTGTCCTGGTAACGCTTGAGCTTGCCCGCATTGTGGGGCATCACGCTTTCCATGAACTCGCGCGCTTCTGCGTGCGTTTTCTCGGCGTCGATGAGGATCTCGCCGATGTCATTCGAGAGGTAGTCGCGCAGCGAGCGAATGACGGCATTCGATTCCTGATAGATCAGGAATGGCGACGACTTTTCGACGACGACTTTCAGGATCGCGTCCCAGACCTTGAACAGGTTGTCGAGGTCCCACTGCAGTTCTTCGGGTGTGCGGTCGATGCCGGCTGTGCGCACAATGATGCTCATGCCATCCGGAATCTCGAGCTCGGAGAGTGCTTCACGAATCTCTTCGCGGTCTTCGCCCGTGATCCGGCGGGATACGCCACCGGACTTCGGCTTGTTGGGTTTCAGAACCAGGAAGCGGCCCGCGAGGCTCACGTAGGTCGTGAGTGCGGCGCCTTTGTTGCCGCGTTCTTCCTTTTCGATCTGGACGACGATGTCCTGGCCCTCTTTGAGGACCTCCTTGATCGAAGGCTTGTTCTTGTCGGACGGCTCGCGAACGTAGTACTCGGGCGAGATGTCCTTGAACGGCAGGAAGCCGTGGCGTTCGGCGCCGTAGTCGATGAAGGCCGCTTCGAGGCTGGGCTCGATACGTGTGATGCGGCCCTTGTAGATGTTGGCCTTTTTACGAGCCTGGGACGGCGCCTCGATGTTGAGGTCGTAGAGACGCTGGCCATCGACCAGCGCCATGCGCAACTCTTCTTCCTGAGTCGCGTTGATCAGCATTCTTTTCATGGGGTGAGGGAATCCGTAGGTGTGCGGGCGTCAGGCCTGCCGACACCGAACGGGCTGCAGCCGGGGCTGCGGCCGGTCGCAGCCACACACATGACACTGCACGACCCACGAAGGGCGCAAGCAGTGTTTCAACGAGCGCCGGGAAGACGCTGTGGATGTATGCGGTCAGGACCATTGTGCTTCTTTGTGGGCGCGAGGCGCCTTTGAAGTCCGTTCGGGCGGGCCCGGTTGCACCGGGGCCATTCGCCTATGCTGGTCGCGTGGCACAGGGCGACGCGGCCGGGTTGAACATCGGGCCAGACCGCGCCGAAGCGCTGGCAGCCCGTGAGCATTCGTTGTGCGTTTGCCGAATTCATAAACAGTTTTGAGGCCTCGAACCAAAGTCCGGGGCAAAAAACCTGGAAACCTGGCGCGGGCTCCGATGAGCCCGAAGTGCACACAGCAAGCGTCGGCACAGCCGACGTGCTTGGGGGATAATATAGCAAGGCGCGTCGCCGCAGCAATCGAATAAGTCATTGTCCAAGAAAGAGAACACGCATTCCGGCGTGCGCCACGTGCGCATCGGTCCCGACGCAGATGGTCAGCGCATAGACAACTTTCTGGCCTCGGAACTGCCCGGCGTGCCCAAGGGCCGGATCTACCGGATGCTGCGCAAGGGCGAAGTGCGCATCAATAAAGGGCGTGTTCGCCCTACCTCGCGGGTCCGCGAGGGCGACGATGTGCGGATCCCGCCCGTCTCGCTTGAGGTCCGCGAACAGCCTGCCGTGCCACGCGGTTTGCAGGCCCAGCTCGAGGCCGCAGTCCTGTTCGAGGACCGCGATCTGCTCGTCATCGACAAGCCCGCCGGTGTTGCTGTACACGGTGGCAGCGGGGTGTCGCTCGGGTGTGTCGAGGCGCTACGCGCGATGCGCGACGACTGGCAGGATCTGGGGCTCGCACATCGGCTTGATCGCGAGACAAGCGGGGTACTCGTGCTTGCGAAACGGCGTAGCGCACTACGTCGCCTGCACGCGGCATTTCGAGAGGACCGCGTGAGCAAAGTCTACGAGGCGCTCGTCGACCGGCACTGGGACCACGGCAACCGGACAATCGACGCACCCTTGCAGGTGCACACCCGGCGCGGCGGTGAGCGACACGTTACGGTCGATGCGGGCGGCAAGCCTTCGGTGACCGAGGTGCAGCGCGTTGACTCGTGTCGTGACGCCTCACTCATGGTGGCGCGACCGCTCACGGGCCGCACGCACCAGATCCGCGTCCACCTGCAGCACATGGGCCACCCGATTGTGGGCGATGCGCGCTACGGGGACCCCGAGCGCAACGACTGGCATGCCAAGCGCGGGCTCAAACGCCTGTTCCTGCACGCGCAATCGATTGCTTTTGATTTCGGGGACGGCAATGAGCGCCTGTTCACGGCCCCGTTGCCCGATGCGCTCAACACCTACGCGCAGCGCCTGTTCCGCTCCGGGGGCAAGCGCTAGCCCGGTTCGGGTAGCGACGCAAATCCGGCGGCACGCAGAGCTTCGGCGACGAAAATCAACGGCAACCCGATCAGCGCTGTGGGGTCTTCGCTGGCCACGCGGCGAAACAGGCTGATGCCGGCCTGTTCCACCTTGAAGCCACCGGCGCACTGCCAGGGTTCGTCGGCGTTGACGTAGCGCACCACGTCCTCGCGCTGCAAAGTGCGAAAGGCGACCGACGTGTGGTCCAGGTGGATTCGAGGGGCCTCAAAACCGTCGTCAAGGACGATCACGGCGGTGTAGAAGTGGACCTCCTGACCCGACAAGCCCATCAGCATCTCGATGTTGTTCGCGGCGTCCCCGGGTTTGCCCAGGATGCGGCCGGAGCACTCGGCGACCTGATCGGAGCCAATCAGCGTCAGCGAACCCGTGGGCGCGCCCAGCCTGCGCCAGACCGCTGCCGCTTTCTCCCGGGCAAGGCGCTGGGATAGCGCCCGTGGCGGCTCTCCGGGCAGCGGCGTTTCGTCAATATCGGCGGGCTCCACGTCGAACCGACCCGCGATGCGCGCCAGCAGCGCCCTCCGCGCGGCCGAGGCGGAGGCCAGTACGAGCCGTTTCTGGGGCCTTTGGCTGGCTGTGTCAGGCATCCCGGCGGGCTCCTCGGTCGGGCAACTAAGCGTCTATTTTAGCGTTGTTTTTCTTTGACACGACCTCATCGGCCTCTTATCCTTCGCCGGTTATGGCCAGTCAGGCAGCAAACGCAGTCGCCACGGTGGTGCTCAGCGAGGCTGCCGAGCGCCAGGAGCAGGTCTCGGTGCACTACGGTGCCGCCGAGCTACCGCGGCTTGCCGCGCTTGTGGAAGAGGCGGCAAAAGATGCCGCTGGCGGCGAGGTTATCGCGCCTGATGTGTGCGCGGTGTTGTCGTTCTCTGAGCACGAGGCGCCGAGCTTCGTTGCGGTCTCGGTTCAGATCAAAGGCGTCTACACCTTGCCGTGTCAGCGCTGCCTCGAGCTGGTTGCCGTGAACGTGAAGATCGATCAGCAATTGGCTGTGGGTGACGGGCTCGACGGTACGGTGCTCGAAGCGCTGGAGGCCGACTTTGAACAATGGGACCTCGAGGGCGACTCACTCGCGCTCGTGGAACTGGTGGACGAGCTTGTGATGCTCGATCTGCCACTGGTCGTTGCGCACGCGACGCTTGAGGACTGTGGTCCGCTGGCAACGCAATTGGCGGGCGATGATGTGGCGGCCGTGAGCCAGCGACCCTTTGCCGGGCTGCAGGCACTCATGGCCGACAACGACAAACAGGACAACTGAGGTGGGCGCCTGGTGCCCGCCGCTACGAAAACCGGAGAACGGAAATGGCAGTACAGAAAAGCAAGCGCACGCCGTCGACGCGCGGCGCACGTCGTGGACACGACAAGCTCAGCAAGAAGACGCTCTCGATCGAGCCTACGACGGGTGAAACGCACCTGCGCCACCACGTGAGCCCCGACGGCTTCTACCGCGGCCAGCAGGTGATCGCGGATACCGCCGTCGAGTCCGACGACGAGTAAGCGGCGCACGGCCCCGCCCAGCCGGGTGGGGCGCCCGCACTAACGGACGCGTTCGAGGCGCTCCGACTTGGCACCGCACGCCCGCGCGTCGATTGACGCGTCGCGACCGGTCCGACTGGCCCTGGATGCCATGAGTGGCGATGAGGGACCATCGGTCGTGGTTGCGGCTGCCCGCGCCATTACCCAACGCCACCCCCACGTCTCGCTCGACCTTGTTGGCGACCAGCGCGTGCTCGGTGATTTGCTCGGTGACCAGCCTGAGCGCATCGACATCGTGCACGCAGACCAGGTCGTCACCATGGACGAGCCGCCTGCCGACGCACTGCGGCGCAAGAAGCAGTCGTCGATGCGCATCGCCATCAACCGGGTCAAAGAGGGTGAGGCCGCTGCCTGCGTGAGCGCGGGTAACACGGGTGCGCTCATGGCCACGGCCAAATTCGTCCTGAAGACCGTCAGCGACATCGAGCGGCCGGCCATCATGGCCGAACTGCCGTCGATGGCCGGTGGCGTCTACCTGCTCGACGTCGGTGCCAACGCCAGTTGCTCGGCCGGCCAGCTCTACCAGTTTGCTGTGATGGGTAGCGTTGTGGCTGCCAACCTTTCTGGCAGCGCCGCGCCGCGCATCGCGCTGCTCAACATCGGCCAGGAAGACATCAAGGGCAACCCGGTGGTGCGCGAGGCCGCGGCGCTGATCGAGGCCAGCGGCCTCAACTACGTGGGCTTCGTCGAAGGGGATGCCGTCTGCCAGGGTGGGGTCGACGTCGTTGTCACGGATGGCTTCACGGGCAACGTGGCGCTGAAGACGATGGAAGGGACGGCGACGCTGATCACCCATTTCCTGCGCCAGTCGTTCCTGCGCTCGCTCTGGTCGCGCCTGCAGGCGCTCGTTGCGCGGCCTTCGCTGAATCACTTGCGCGCCACGCTCGACCCCAGGGCCTATAATGGCGCCAGTTTCGTGGGCTTGAATGGCATCGTCATCAAGAGCCACGGTGGGGCGGACGCGGTCGCTTTCGAGCATGCGATCGAGACGGCGTTGCTCGAAGTGCAGGACAATGTGCCCGCGGGAATCGCCCGTTGGCTCTCGAACGAGGCAGCTTGATGTACGCACGAATCGCCGGAACCGGCAGCTACGCACCCGAGAAGGTGCTGACCAACGCTGATCTCGAAAAGATGGTCGAGACCAGTGACGAGTGGATTCGTTCGCGCACGGGGATTGAGCGGCGCTGCATCGCGGCCGACGATGAATTCACCTCGACGCTGGCCATGCACGCGGCGCGCAATGCCATGGACATGGCCGGGGTGTCTCCTGAGGAGATCGACTTCCTCGTTGTTGGCACGACGACACCCGATGTGGTGTTCCCCAACGTGGGCTGCCTGATCCAGGAAGACCTGGGTATCCCGGCCTGCCCGTCGTTCAGCGTCGAGGCGGCCTGCACGGGTTTCATTTACGGCCTGAGTCTGGCCGACCAATACATGCGCAACGGCCAGGCGAAGTGCGCGCTCGTCATCGGCGCCGAGACGTTGTCGCGCATCACGGACTGGACTGATCGCAACACCTGTGTGTTGTTTGGCGACGGTGCGGGTGCCGTCGTGCTCAAGGCCGACGACAAGCCCGGCATCGTGTCGACGCACCTGGGTGCCGACGGGCGCTACCGCCACCTGCTCAAGATGGAAGCAGGTCCGTCCAAACATCTGAACGATGTCGTGAAAGGCGAGGCGTCTATCCAGATGGCCGGCAACGAAGTGTTCAAGGTGGCGGTGAAGACGCTCGAGCGCATCGTGGATGTCACGCTCGAAGCCAACAACATCGAAAAAGAAGCCATTGACTGGCTCATTCCGCACCAGGCCAACATCCGCATTATCCAGGCGACGGCCAAGCGCCTCGGCATGTCGATGGATCAGGTCGTTCAGACCGTGCAGGACTACGGCAATACCTCTGCAGCATCTGTGCCCATGGCGCTCGACGTCGCGGTGCGCGACGGCCGCGTCCAGCCGGGCCAGCTCTTGCTGCTGGAAGCCTTCGGCGGCGGTTTCACCTGGGGCTCGGCGCTCGTCCGATTCTAAGGTCGGGTTGACGCCGGCGCGCAGCCGGCGGCAGGCTCGGGGCATCACACATCAGGGGTGCCCGACATGCCCGCTTACATGATCGTCACTGCGGTCGTTCACGACCGCGATCGTTTCCTTGCCGACTACGGTGCGCCTGCAGGTGCACTCGTCGAGAAATTCGGCGGACGTTATCTGTTGCGAGGTCCTGGTGCCGAAAGCCTTGAGGGTGACTTTGGTGACGGCGCGGGTATGGTCATTTCGGAATGGCCCGACAAGGCGGCCGCGCGACGCTTCTGGGAGTCGCCTGAATACGCCGCGCTCAAGAAAAAGCGCGAAGGGCTCGCCGACTGCCAGGTGTTGTTGATCGAGGCACCGAGCCTCACGGGATGACGCGCCTAGATCAGCGGGCGCTCGGGCAGGCCCGACCGGTCAGTCTTGCTGCGCCGTGACATGCGCCCGTGCAGCGCCCAGCGCCGTTTCTCGAGCCGCTGCTCGCGAATATCGGTCGGTACCGTCTTGAGCAGGCTCGCGCGGTAACGCGTGAAGTCGCGGTAGGCCTCGATGACGTGTTTGAGCTCCATGAGGAGCAGCTCGATCATGATGGCGTCATCGAGCAGACCCAGGCCGGGCACATCATCTGGGATGAGGTCGTCGGGGTCGCAGAAGTAGACGAGGGCGGCGAGGATTTTCTCGCGCTCGCGCTTGGGCAGTGCCCAGTCCTGATCCTCGAGCATATCGACCATCGCCTCGAGCCGCGGCACGCGCTCGCGCACGAAGTCGGGCGCCTTGCGGGAGTCGAATTCGGCCAGCATGGTGCGGGCCGCATCGACGATGTCGACCTCGTCGGCACAGGCGATGGTCTGACGCGCGGCGTGCATGGCGCGACGCAGTGCGTTGATGTCCTTGCTGGAGATCTTGATCTTGACGACGATCGTCACGTTGGCGTTGTCCTTGCTGGCGGCCGCTCCGTTAGAATAGCGCGAAGGCTACGTCGCAAGATGGCAGGGGTCAACGAGATGCAGAGCACAAAGCGCAGACTGGCGCGGGGCGCCGGGGGGCTTTTGGCCCTGGCGAGCCTTGCGGTTGCCGCGCGCGCCGAGGTCTTTCCGCTGCCGCCTGAGGGCGACGATGTCATCGGCAGCGTTGCCGTCATCCAAAGCGTAGCCGAAGACACCTTTGTCGACATCGCGCGGCGCCACGGGCTCGGTTACACGGAGTTGCGGCGGGCCAACCCCGATGTGGACCCCTGGTTGCCAGGTGCCGGTACGCGCATTGTGCTGCCGACCCGGTTTGTACTACCCGACGCCCCACGGCGCGGCGTGGTGCTCAACCTGCCCGAGTACCGGCTCTACTACTACCCGCCGGCCGTCGACGGGAAGCCACGCACCGTGCACACCTACCCCATCAGTATCGGGCGCATGGACTGGGAAACGCCGCTGGGGTCGACGCGTGTCACGGCCAAGGCCGAGCGCCCGACCTGGTACCCGCCAGCTTCGATCCGCGCAGAGCACGCCGCTGACGGTGATCCGTTGCCCGGTGTCGTGCCGCCGGGTCCCGACAATCCGCTCGGTAACCACGCGTTGCGACTCGGCTTGCCGGGTTATCTCATTCACGGCACGAACCGTCCCGCGGGCGTTGGTATGCGCGTGACACACGGCTGCATTCGCATGTTCCCCGAGGACATTGCGGTTCTGTTTGGCATGTTGCCTGTGGGCACACCCGTGAACATCGTCAATCAGCCCATCAAGTTCGGCTGGGAGCAGGAACAGCTGTTCGTCGAGGCGCACGAGGTGCTGGCGCGCGTCGCGCCCGATGCAACTGAAGCCGCTGACACAGAAGTCGAGGGCGTGGCTGCCGACGAACGCGCGCCCGCCGATGCCGAAACGACCGTTGCGGCAGCCGAGGACGATGCACTGACCGTGATGACGCGCGCGTTCGTTGCGGCAACGGCGTCGCGCGAGGCCGTTGCGGACTGGGCCGCCATGGAAGCGGCCGTGGATGAGGCACGCGGTATTCCGACGGCGGTCGGGACACCGGCGCCCGAGGCGGCACCGGAATTCCTGACCGTGATGGAGTAACGCCGCGCCGCTGCGTCGAGGCCCTGTTTGTCGCCCATTTTTGTCGGGCAATAAAAAACGCCGCGCTGGCCAGGCCACCGCGGCGTTTTCGTGGATGCGTCTAGCGCACCCGTGTCTTCGGTAACGCGTCCGTTACTTCGACATCGACTTCTGGAACATACGCTCCAGACGTTCCGTGTTGGCATCAGCGGCCGACTGGGCCGAGTTTGCCTGCTGCAGGGCCTGGCTGGCCGTCGACTGCGCGCTGGCAGCCTGCTGTGCAGCACGGTCTGCTGCGGCACGCGCAGCTTCTGCAGCCGATTTGGCAGCAGCAGCGTCAGCTGCGGCGGCTTCGGCCGTGGCACGTACTTCGTCGATCGAAGTCGTGTTGGCGCAACCGGATGCGAGTCCGAGGACGAGCGCAGCTGCGCCGACTTTCAGAACGTTCTTGATCATTACGAGAAACCCCATTGGTTTTTGTACAAAACTGTGTTGCAACACTGTTGAACCACAGGCCCAAGCCTGAAGTCGGCGTAATGATGCCAGATATTATGTGGCGGGTTAAGAAATTTGCTGTCTGGCTTTGGCGACAAAAAAACACTGTAGAAGAAGGGAGTTGCGGAGCTTGTCATCAGCGTGTGCAGGTGGCGATCGCGGGCCGCGCGTAACGATGCCCTTGCGCTCCTGAAAGGCCTGTATATAATCACAGGTGCTGAATATCCATACAGGTGCGCGCCATGAATGAACTCACGCCCCGACAGTCGCAGATTCTCGAGCTGATCCAGGACTTTATCAGCGAGACGGGCATGCCGCCCACACGCGCCGAGATCGCACGCGAGCTGGGCTTCAAGTCGCCGAACGCGGCTGAGGAGCACCTGCGCGCCCTGCAACGCAAGGGGGTCATTGATCTCATCCCGGGCACCTCACGCGGCATCCAGCTCAAGGACTCGCTGCGTGACCAGATCGGCCTGCCGCTCATCGGCCGTGTCGCCGCCGGTCACCCGATCCTGGCGCAGCAGAACATCGAGGCCCATTACCGTGTCGATCCGGCGTTCTTCAGCCCCAAGCCGCACTACCTCCTGCGGGTACACGGTATGAGCATGAAGGACATCGGCATCCTCGATGGCGATCTTGTGGCCGTGCACCGCACGCCTGAGGTGCGCAGCCGCCAGGTGGTCGTGGCGCGCGTTGAAGACGAGGTCACGGTCAAACGTTACCGCCAGGAGGGCAGCACCGTCTGGCTGTTGCCTGAGAACGAAGATTTCGAGCCCATTGAGGTCGACCTCAAGGAACAGTCGCTGGTGATTGAGGGTGTCGTTGTCGGTGTCATTCGCGATGGCGTCCAGGTCCACTAGGTCCAGCCCGCCAGGGGCGGGTCGCGACACGAAAAAAACTCCGGAAGCTAACGCCGGGGTTTTTTTTTCCCCGGACGATGCCGAAGTCGGTGATGAGACGGGTGTTGCACCCGGCCTGAACGGCCTGTCCCCCCTGTTCGAGCGCGCCGAACTCTGGCGAGGCACGAACCTGCAGGTCAGTGGCGGCGCCACCTGCGCGACGGGTTACCCGCAGCTCGACGCTGCGCTGCCGGGCGGCGGCTGGCCCGTGACGGGCCTCACGGAGCTCATGAGCGGCACACCGGGTGTGGGCGAGTTGCGGCTGCTGATGCCCGCGCTAGCCGCTCTGGCGGCGCGTCAGCCGGGCTGGGTGGTCTGGATTGCCCCGCCGTACCTGCCTAATGCCCCCGCGTTGCAGCAGTGGGGTCTGCCGCCCGAGCGTGTGTTGCTCATCCATCCCCGTTCGGCCGCCGACGCGGCCTGGGCTGCCGAGCAGGCGCTGGCTTCGGGTACCTGCATTGCTGTGATGCTCTGGACGGACACGCTCGAGTCCGGGCGTGCGTTTGCCCCCGCGCGACGTCGTGACCCGGCGGCGTTGTCGATGCAACAGTTCAGTCGTCGGCTGCAGCTGGCCGCGGCCGCGCACCAGTGCTGGGCCGTGTTACTGCGTGCCGCGACAGCGCGGCGGCAGCCTTCCGCTGCGGCACTGCGGCTGTTCATCGAGGTCGCGTCGGGTCAGCGCAACCTGCATGTCGTGAAAGTGCGGGGCGGTAAGCCCACCGTGATTCCGGCCTTTGACGACGGCGTCGATGTCGGCGCGGCCATGTTGCACGAGGCGCTGGGCGCTGCTGACGACAACGGCGTGGCCTGAGCATGGTGCGTACCGCCCGCACCAATCCGCACCGCGACCTGTTCGCTGGCCTGGGGCCGCCGGCGCCACCTGCGCAACACCCCGAGACGGCGACCACCCCCCCGGTTGCCTCCGAGGTGGCTTCCGAGGTTGCGCCCGACAGCCGGCGGGTGCGTGCCTCGGTCTGGGTGTGCGTGCAGTTTCCGGGCCTGCCGCTGCAGGCCGTACGCGCCCAGTGCGAGCCGGGTGGTGGACGTGCTCATGTCGTTGTCGACAACGACCGCCAGCGCACAGTCATCGCCCGGGACCGCGCCGCGCGTGGTGCAGGTATCGTGCCTGGCCAGCGACTCAAGGCGGCCATGGCACTGGCTTCCGACGCCACCATCATCGACCGCGATGTCGTGGCCGAGGCGGCGTTGCTCGAAGACATCGCGCGCGACCTCATCGCGTTCAGTGCCACAGTATCGCTGGCGCCACCCCAGGCCGTGCTTATCGAGGTGCGGGGCAGCCTGCGCCTGTTCGGTGGCATCGCGGCACTGCTCGAGCGGCTCACGCAGCAGCTGCACACGCGCGGCTGCCACCTGCGCTACAGCGTTGCACCAACGGCGACGGCCGCCACCTGGCTGGCGCTGGCCGGTGCGGCGCCTGATCCCGATGAGGTGGTTGCCAACGGGGTGGCCGCGGGCAGCTACCTGCGGGCGCTCAATGCGCTCGACATCGGCGTTACGGGCTGGCCTTCCCAAACCGTGGCGGCATTGCGCGAGATGGGTGTGGCGACGATTGCGGATTGCCGGCGTCTGCCGCGCGCGGGTCTGGCGCGGCGCTTCGGGCCGGCGCCCCTACACGCGCTGGCGCAGGCGTTCGGTGAACTGCCCGAAGTGCGTCAGCACGTCGAGGCGCGTCAGCAGTTCGAGTCGTTGCTGCAGCTCGAGGCCGAGATCGAGGCCGCGCCGCAGCTCCACCTCGGTTGCGAACGTCTGCTCGGCGAGCTCGAGGACTGGCTGCGGCGCCGGCAGGGCGCCGTGCGGCAGCTCGCCTTTCGCTTTCACGGCTGGCGCGGACTGGCCGGTGTGCTCGACATCGCGCTCTCGGCGCCGGGCCACAGGCTCGCCGACTGGCAGCGCCTGCTGGCCGCACACCTCGAGCGGTGCACGTTGTCGCAGCCGGCCGTGGCCGTGTCGCTGGCCGCGCAGATCAGCGATCCGTTGGGTGCTCGTGCTGCGGCGCTGGCATTCGAGCCCGGCCAGACCTCGGTGCCCGATGCGCCCGAGCTGCACGCGCTGCTGGACCGGCTGCAGGCGCGCCTGGGCGAGTGTTCGGTGCAGGCGCTACGCCATGTCGCCGAGCACCGCCCCGAGTACGCCTCACGCACCGTGACGCCCGATGCCGGCACCCACGCAGGCAACGCTTCCGGTGCGTCCCTGCCTGCGGCCTGGGTGTTGCGCGATGTGCCGGCCGGCGTGCTCGCGCTGCAGCGCGAGGCGGCGTTGTTACTGCAACGGCCGCTGTGGCTGACGGGCCGGCCTGTGGCGTTGACCACGGTCGCCGGGGTCCCCCATTTCGAAGGCGCGCTGACGCTGCGCCACGGTCCCGAGCGCATCGCCTCGGGTTGGTGGGAAAACGCGCAGGCGGGCGAGGCCGACGTGGCTGACGACAACCGGGCGCGCGACTATTTCGTGGCCGAGAACCCGGCCGGGGTCCGGCTCTGGATCTTCCGTGAGCGTATCGATGACACCGAGGTGCGCTGGCGGCTGCACGGCATCTTCGGCTGATGGCGGCCGGCTACGCCGAGCTGCACGCGCTCAGTAATTTCACGTTCCTGCGCGGCGCCTCGCACCCCGAGGAACTGGTCGCGCAGGCTGATGCGCTGGGATACACGGCACTGGCCGTCACCGATGCCTGTTCGCTGTCGGGCATCGTGCGCGCACACGCCGCGGCCAAGTCGGCATCGCTCAAACTCATCACGGGTGCTGAGTTCCAACTCGAAGACGGTCCCCGGCTCGTGTTGCACGCGCTCTCGCGGCGCGGCTACGCGGGGCTGTGTCGACTCATCACCGCAGCCCGGCGTGCGGCACCCAAGGGCGACTACCGGCTCACGGCGGGGATGGTGCAGGACATTGCGGCCGGCGATGAGGGACGCACGCTGACCGACTGCACGGCGCTCTGGCTGCCCGGCAACGACTTTTCACTGGGCGACGATGCGGACTGGCTTACGGGGCTGTTCCCGGGTCGGCTCTGGATTGCGGCCGAGCTGTTCCCCGACGGCATGCACCGCCTGCGCCTCGAGGCGCTGCGTCGCACGAGCGCGCGCTACGGCTTGCCACTCGTCGCCGCGGGTGACGTGCACATGCATTGCCGCGAACGTCGTGCGCTGCAGGACACGCTGACGGCGGTCCGGCTCAAGACCACGGTGCACGAGGCCGGCTACGCACTGCACGCCAATGCCGAGCGCCACCTGCGCCGACGTGCTGTGCTCGAGGCCGTGTACCCGGCGCCGCTGCTTGCCGAGACGCTGGCCATCGCCGAGCGTGTCGACTTCTCGCTTGATGAGCTGGCTTACGAATACCCGCGCGAACTTGTACCCGAGCACGAGACCCCGGCGGGCTGGCTCGCACGACTGACCTGGCAGGGTGCGGCACGGCGTTGGCCCGACGGCGTGCCCGCGAGCACGCGTGCGCAGGTCGAGCACGAGCTCGCGCTCATCGCCGAGCTCAACTACGAGCCGTATTTCCTGACGGTGTATGACATCGTCAACTGGGCGCGCGAGCACGCCATCCTTTGCCAGGGCCGCGGCTCGGCGGCCAACTCGGCCGTGTGCTTCTGCCTCGGCATCACCGAGGTCGACCCCGCGCGCCAGTCGACACTGTTCGAGCGCTTCATCTCCAAGGAGCGTAACGAGCCGCCCGACATCGATGTCGACTTCGAACATCAGCGCCGCGAAGAGGTGATCCAGTACATCTATTCGAAGTACGGCCGGGATCGCGCGGCGCTGGCGGCCACGGTCATCTGTTACCGCCCGCGCAGTGCGATGCGCGACGTGGGCAAGGCACTGGGCCTGGCCGACCTGCAGGTCGACCGGCTGGCGCGCAGCATGCAGTGGTGGGACGGCGATGTGGTCGATCCCGAGCGCGTGCGCGACGCGGGGCTCGACCCGCACAACCCGCTCATCGCGCGGCTTATCGGGCTCGTGAGCGCGCTCATCGGTTTTCCGCGCCACCTGTCACAGCACGTGGGCGGGTTTGTCATCAGCGAAGGTCGTCTTGACGAGCTCGTGCCTGTCGAAAACGCGAGCATGCCCGAGCGCACTGTGATCCAGTGGGAAAAGGACGACCTCGAGGCGTTGGGTTTGCTCAAGGTCGACGTGCTCGGGCTTGGCATGCTCAGTGCGATCCGCCGCTGCTTCGACCTCATCGCGGTGCATCACGACCGGCGCTACACACTGGCCACGGTGCCCGCCGAGGACCGCGCCACCTACGACATGATTTGCAAGGCCGACACGATGGGCGTGTTTCAGATCGAGTCGCGCGCGCAGATGAGCATGCTGCCGCGCCTTCGGCCCCGCAACTTCTACGATCTCGTTATCGAGGTTGCGATCATCCGCCCCGGACCGATCCAGGGCGACATGGTGCACCCCTTCCTGCGGCGGCGGAACGGTGAAGAACCTGTCACCTATCCGAGCCCCGAGGTTGAAGGCGTGCTCGAGCGTACGCTCGGCGTGCCCATCTTCCAGGAACAGGTCATGGAGCTGGCCGTGGTGGCGGCGGGCTTCAGCCCGGGTGAGGCCGACAGTCTGCGCCGCGCCATGGCCGCCTGGAAGCGCAAGGGTGGGCTCGGGCCGTTCGAGGAAAAGCTCAAACGGGGCATGCACGAGCGCGGCTACAGTGAGCGGTTCGCGAACCAGATCTTCGAGCAGATCAAGGGCTTTGGTAACTATGGCTTTCCCGAGTCACATTCGGCGAGCTTCGCGCTGCTTGTGTACGTGTCGTGCTGGCTCAAGCGGCACTATCCGGCCGCGTTCATCTGTGCGCTCATCAACAGCCAGCCCATGGGGTTCTACAGTGCGTCGCAGCTCACGCAGATGGTGCGTCGCAACCACGGCGTCGAAGTGCGGCCCGTCGACGTACGCCACAGCCACTGGGACTGCACGCTTGAGCCGTGCGAGGAAGGCGGTCCCGCGCTTCGGCTGGGTCTGCGCCTCGTGAAGGGATTCGGCGATGTCGCCGCGGAACGACTGCAGCGCGTTCGTGAGGGGCAGGGTTTCCGCACGGTGCAGGAGATGGCCACACGCGCGCAGCTCAACCGCGCCGAGCTGGGCGCGCTGGCGGCGGCGAACGCCTTGTCGCGACTGGCGGGTCACCGCCATCTCGCGCGCTGGCAGGTGGCCGGCGTCGAGCGCCAGGACGACCTGCTCAAGGGCATCGAGGTGCGCGAGGCGACGCCCATGCTGCGTGCGCCCAGCGAGGCGCAGGACATCGTCGCCGACTACCAGCACCTGGGCCTGACGCTGGGGCGTCATCCCATGGCGCTGTTGCGCTCACGCTTCGAGGGGCACGGGTTCCTGACGGCTGACGCCCTCGTGGATTGTGCCGACGGGCGGCCCGTGCAGGTTGCGGGCATTGTGGTCACACGGCAGCGTCCCGGCAGTGCCAATGGCGTTAACTTCGTCACGCTCGAGGACGAAACGGGCTACATCAACCTCGTGATCTGGCAAGACCTTGCCGAAACGCAACGGCGCGTGCTCGTTGGCGCGCGGCTCATGGCTGCGGCAGGAACAGTGCAAAAGCAGGGCGATGTCATTCACGTCGTGGCGCGTGAACTGCGCGACTACAACAGTCTGCTCGGCGAGCTGACCACCGTGTCGCGCGACTTTCACTAAGGGACGCGGGTGCGCCGGGCGAGAGGCTCAGTTCGCTTCGAGATCGTCGATGCCGAAGTCGTCGTCTTCGTCGAGCAGGCGGTTGAGCCGCTTTTCTTCGAGCAGCGCCTCGAGCCGGCGGCGTGCGGCCGCGCCGTCCTTACCCGGGTCTTTCGCCTGCTCGATGTCGGCGACAAGTTCCTCGACGTTGACTTCAACAGACATGCCGCCGACGTTATCGCCGGCTTCAATGACGATGGTCTCCGAAAAGTCCTTGTCGTCTTCCCCGTCGTCGATGTCGTCTTCGGGTGTATCTCTTTCTTCACTGATCATGCACGTCCCCAAGAGCGGCTCACAGTGTTGGGTTGTCGCGAATATAAACCCGTGCTTCGCGCGCGTGCAACTACGTTGTCGACAGATTGCGAACTCGCGCGTGAGCTAGCCCACAAGCTCGTTCATATTGAAGATCGGCAACAGGATCGCCAGCACGATGAGCAGCACGACAATGCCCATGATGACGATGATCAGGGGTTCGATAATACTCATGAGTGCGGAGATCAGGCTGTCCGACTCGCGCTCCTGGTTGACGGCTGCGCGCTCGAGCATTTCGTCGAGACGGCCGCTGGCTTCACCACTTGAAATCAGGTGAATGGTCATAGGCGGAAACACGCCGCGCTCGCCAAGTGAGCGGCTGATAGGTGCGCCCTCACGAATGCGAACGGCAGCCTCGTCAACGGCTTCGCGCATCGGCACGTTCGATATGACCTCGCCGGCAATACGCAGCGACTCGAGTACGGGGACGCCGCTGGCCGCGAGGATCGCCAACGTACGCATGAAGCGCGCCGTGTTCAGGCCGCGTGTGAGCCGCCCGAAGACGGGCATGCGCAGTTTCGTACCGTGCCAGCGCTTCTTGGGCCCGGGTTGGGCCAGCAGCAGCCGGATGCCGATGAACCCTGCGACTGCGCCCATAATCAGGAGCCACCACCAGGCTTGCACAAACTCGCTGAGACCGATCAGAGCGCGCGTGAGGCCAGGCAATTGGTTGCCTGTCGACACGAAGACGCTAACGATCTTCGGCACGACATAGGACAGCATGAAGGCGACCACGGCCAGCGACATGAGTACGAGCAGAATCGGGTAGACGAGCGCTGTCTTGGCCTTCTGCGACAGGTTCTGGCGGTTTTCGGTGTAGTCGGCCAGCCGGTCGAGCACGTTGTCGAGTTTGCCGGATTGTTCGCCGGCATCGACGGTTGCGCGGAACATGGCCGGGAAGGCCTGCGGGAATTCGGCCAGGCTACCGGCCAGCGAATAGCCTTCGCGGACCCGGGCGCGTACGCCCATGATGATGCTGCGCGTTTTCGACTGCTCCGACTGGTCGGCAATGGCCTGCAGGGCTTCTTCAAGCGGCAGGCCCGCTTGCGACAGCGTCGCCAGCTGGCGCGTAACGAGCGCGAGTTCGGCGCCCGACAGGGCACGACGGATCGTGACGCGTTTTTTGTCGTCGCTGCGCCCGCGCGTTGCAACGGGATCGACGGACAGCGGCGTCAGTGACTGTTCGCGCAGCGCGCCGCGCACGGCACGCGCCGTGTCTCCCTCGAGCACCCCTTTGCGTTGCTTGCCGCGGGGGTCGAGTGCGATGTATTCGAAAGCGGCCATGACTCAGACGTCTCGCGCGTCAGTCATCGCGCGTGACCCGCAATACCTCTTCCAGTGTCGTGATGCCCTGAAGCACCTTGGCGCGGCCATCGGCACGAATACTGGGGCCACGTTCTCGCGCGTAGCGTTCGAGCTCATGTTCACCCGAGCCATCGTGAATCATGGTGCGCATCGTGTCATCGACGGTCACGAGTTCGTAGATGCCCGAGCGACCACGAAACGCCATGGGATCGTCGGCCGGCGGGCGGTATAGCGTCGGACGTTGCTCGCGGCTGACGCGCAGCATGTCGCATTCAGCGTCGCTGGCCGGGTAGGCCTCGCAACGCTCCGAATCGAGTGTGCGCACGAGGCGCTGTGACAGCACGCCGATGAGGCTCGACGACAGCAAAAACGGCTCGACGCCCATGTCGCGCAGTCGGGTCACGGCGCCCACGGCTGTGTTGGTGTGCAGGGTGGAGAGTACGAGGTGACCGGTGAGCGAAGCCTGGACAGCGATTTCCGCCGTTTCGAGGTCGCGAATCTCACCGACCATCACCACGTCAGGGTCCTGGCGCAGAATGGCGCGGAGTCCGCGCGCGAAGGTCATGTCGACCTTGGTGTTGACCTGCGACTGACCGATGCCATCGATGTAGTACTCGATGGGGTCTTCGACGGTCATGATGTTGCGCGTTGCGTTGTTGATGCGCTCGAGCGCCGCGTACAGCGTGGTCGTTTTACCCGAACCCGTCGGGCCTGTGACGAGAATGATGCCGTGCGGCTTGTGGATCAGCGCGTCGATGTTGCGTTGGTCATCGGCGCGCATGCCCAGCTGCGCGAGATCAAGTCGACCGGCCTGCTTGTCGAGCAGACGCATGACCACGCGCTCGCCATGACCGGACGGCATCGTCGAAACGCGTACGTCTACGGCACGACCCGCAACACGCAGCGAGATATGGCCGTCCTGCGGCAGGCGCTTCTCGGCAATGTCGAGTTTCGACATGACCTTGATGCGGGAAACGAGCAGGGGTGAGACGCCGCGCGCGGTCTGCAGTACTTCGCGCAGCACGCCGTCGATGCGCATCCGCACGATGAGCCGGTTCTCGTAGGGCTCGATGTGAATATCCGAGGCGTTTTCCTTGATGGCCTCGGTGAGCAACGCATTGATGAGGCGAATGATGGGCGCCTCGTCGTCAGATTCGAGCAGGTCCGACTGTTCGGGCAGGTCCTGCGCCAGCATGAGCAGGTCGGTCTCTTCCTCGAACCCGTCCATCATCTGCATGGCGGGGCCCGTACCGCGCTCGTAGGCCTGCTGCAGTTCCATGTCAAACTGCGCTTCGCTCACGCGCTCGATGTTCAGCGTCTGACCCAGGAAGCGTTGCGCTTCAGCCAGGCTCGCGAGGCTGGCGCCTTCACGGTAGAGCAGGGCCTCGGGCACGCCATCCTGTTCGCGCACGAGCAGGCCGTGGCGCTTCGCGAACGAGAAGGGCAACTGCGTTTTGGTCGCGGTTTCCTCTTCCACGGCCAGTGTGCTGATCGTCTCGTCTTCTAACGTGTCCGTGGTGACCGCCATCGTGCCTGCCTCCGGCTTACTCGCCGCCGCTGTCTTCCTGCATGATATCGGCAGGTGGCTGTGTTGGTGGAGTGTCGCGCACCTGCTCTTCAAGTGGCGGCAGCGTCGGGCGCACAGCGTCACGAATGAGCGGTACGCTTCGGTCACCCTGCTGCAGGTTGCGCAGGTAGTTGTACTTCTCGCCCGTCACCTGCATCGAGCCGATGCCATCGAGAAGGATCTTGGGTTTGATGAAGACCATGAGGTTGGTCTTGATCTTCTCCGAGGTGCGAGAGCGGAACAGGTTGCCGATGATCGGAATGCTGCCCAGCACGGGTACGCGCTGATCGGTCTCGAGCACCTGGTCGTCAATGAGGCCGCCCAGCACAAGGATGCCGCCATCCTCGACGATAACCGAGGTCTCGATGAGGCGGGTGTTTGTGATCAGGTCGACGGCGCCGGCGCTGGAGCTCAGGCTTGAGATCTCCTGAGTGATCTCGAGCAAGATCGTGCCGTCGTCGGTGATCTGCGGTGTGAGCTGCAGGTTGGTGCCGACCTGCTCGCGGTTGACGGTCTGGAACGGATTCACGGCGCCGGCGTTGTTGCCGCCCGTGTTGGTGAACTGGCCCGTGATGAACGGCACTTCCTGACCGATCTCGATCTTCGCCTCTTCGTTGTCCATCGTGACGATGACGGGCGTCGAGATCACGTTCGTATTGGCGTCGCCCTGCAGCGCATTGAGGATCGCGGCAAAACTCACACCCGAATCCGATATGCGGCCCACTCCTAACGTGATGCCCTCGGAGATCGCGCCGGCCAGGGCTGCGGCATCGTTACCTTCGCTGGCACCGGCCAGCGGCACGATGCGGCTGCCTGCGGAGGCGAAGTCCGTAACGCCCACAATATTGTCGTCGTTGCTGCCATCGAGTGCCCAGGTCACGCCCAGCTGCGAGTCGCGGTTGATGTTGACCTCGACGATCAGAGCCTCGACGAGCACTTGTGCTCGGCGAATGTCGAGCTTGTCGACGACCGACATGATCGAACGCATCGACGCGGGCGGTGCCGTGATGACGAGTGCGTTGGTGATTTCATCGGCCCAGATGTTGACCTCAATGTCTGCGTTCGCCGCCGTCTCCTGGCCCTCGGCACTCTGTACCTGGCCCTGCAGCTTACCCGCGAGGTCTTCTGCGTTGGCGTATTTGAGGTAGCGTACCTGGGTGTCGCCACCGGCTTCGCGCGGCGTATCGAGATGTGCGATGAGTGTGCGGATCTTGACGCGGTCAGCGGGTACGCCGCTGATGAGCACGCTGTTGGTGCGCCCGTCAGCGACGAGGTTTATGGGTGCGCTGGCACCCGCCTCGACGCGGTTGCCGCCGTTGAGCGCGTTGATCGTCGTGACGATGTCTGTGGCCGACGCGTAGGTCAGCGGCACCACCTCGACATCGGCGTCGATGGGCCTGTCAATCTGGCGCAGCAGGTACCGAATCCGATTCACGTTGCGCTGCGTGTCGCTGATGATCAGCGAGTTTGAGCTGGCCTGCGCCGCCAAGTGGGCGTTGCTGGGAAGCAGCGGACGCAAGACCGGCACCAGCTGTGCGGCCGACACGTTTTCGACACGCAACACCGTGGTGACCGTCTCGTCGGCAAGCGCGCCCGTGACATTGGCCGGCGCCTGGCGCGCGTTGGCGTTGGGTACGATGCGCGTCACGCTGCCCGCTTCGATGGCCACGAAGTTGTTGACCTCGAGCAGCTGCAGGAAGGCCAGGTAGAACTCCTCGGCGTTCATGGGCTCGCTGGCGATGAGCGTCACTTTGGCATTGACGCGCGGGTCGACGATGAACGTGCGGCCCGTGGCCATTTGCACCGCATCGATAACCGCCTTGATATCGGTCTCACGATAGTTCGGCGTGATTTCATCGATGCCCTGCGCCAGGACGCCTTGTGCGGTGGTCAGCGCAGTGGCAAGCGCCAGTGCTGCGACGATCAGGCGCTGCCGGGGCGCGCGTTGCGAGTGGTTCATTGAGTGGCCTGGTCCGAAAAGTCGAGTGAGCTCGTGTCGAGCGTTAGGTTTTGTTGTTGGCCGCCACGCTCGAGCGTGACGGAAATGCTCTGGGCATTGCCCAGCTCACTGAAAACGCGTGCGCCCTGCGAAGGGTTATTAAGCGGTGTGCCGTTGATGGCCGTCACGATGTCACCCGGGCGCAGGCCGAGCTTGGCGAAGCTCTGCCGGTCGGAGCCCGGGTAGAGCCGGTAGCCGCGCTGTTGCCCGCCCACGTAGTAGGGCCGCGGCGAGATGATCTGGGTGAACTGTGCCGCGTTTTCCGTGAGGACCTGGGTCATCGACGGGCCACTGGCGCGGCGAATGCTGGTGCGGGAGCGGTTGGCCTGCGGTGCAATGCCTGCGAGTTCTTCGGGTTTCGGTAGTTTTAGGGATTCGAAAGCGCCACTGCGACTGAGTATCACCTGTTCACGTCGCACCGAGTGCAAGGTTAGGCCCGGGCGAACGGTGTCGCCGATTGCGAAAACACGTTCATCGCGACCGTCTGCGATGATGGCGAGCGCATTTTCGTCGGAGTCCGCAGCCAGGGTGCCCTTAAGCGTCAGAGGTTCACGGGTTTCAGGTACGTCTACAGGCGGCGGCGGACCGCAATCGGGCGGACAGTTCTTTTTAATCTCCTCCGCCACCCCGAACAGGCTAGCTTTGATGATGGCAGAGACATCGGTAGACGCAGCCGCGATCTGCCCGGAGTCACTCGACGCAGGCGCCAGCGCCACAGGCGGCGCAATGTTGGCATCCGCGCGAGCGGGCAGCAGGGCGACCACAAGCCCGGCCAGTTGCCAGGCGATCACGATCGCTAAAAGCAACGCCGCGAGCCCGGGGCCGCGTCGCTGCATGGTGGTCAGCCACGGTTGCTGACCCAGGCGTTGGAACCGGTCCAACGCGTCCGCGCCACTCATCGCCATGATTTGGTTTCCGCCTCCAGACTGCGCTTGTTCATGTCCGCGTTACCTTTATGGGTGTTATTAGTGCCTGGTGCAGGCCCGGATCCGCGCAGTCCTCGCCGCATGATACGGCAGTCCCAGCGGGCCGAACAAGCGTGCCCAAGCGTCTGAACAGCTTAGAATCCGGCCGTTTGCGTTGGTTCCGCTGGCCCAGCCAGTTGATTGACGTATGCCCTTGCGTCGCGGCCCCTCTGACCCCATCTCCTGACCTCGGAGACACGTAACAGACACCGCCTCCGGTCTTATGGTATGTATCGATTGAGTGTGAAAAACGGAATGAGCACGAGCAGGGCGATGGCAGAGCACGATCCCGACGAGCCAACCGGACCCGACGAACACGTCGGTGATACCGGTACGGTCACTGAGGAAGCGCGGCCGAAACTCAAGAAACCACCGCTCTACCGGGTGGTGCTGCTCAACGACGACTACACCCCCATGGAGTTCGTCGTGCAGATCTTGGAGCAGGTGTTTTCACACGACCGCGCGCTCGCCACGCGCATCATGCTCGAGGTCCACACGAAAGGAAAAGGCGTTTGCGGGGTCTTTACGTATGACGTCGCTGAAACCAAGGTCGCCCAGGTGACCAAAGCGGCAGAACAGCACCAGCACCCGTTGCTGTGCACCATGGAAGCCGACTGATGGCGCAAGCCACGACACGGAGAGCAAGATGCTGAACAGTGAATTGGAGTTCTGCCTCAACGAGGCATTCCAGTCAGCACGTGACCAACGGCATGAATTCATGACTGTTGAGCACTTGTTGCTCGCGATCCTCGATATCCCCGAGGTTTATGACCTGCTGCGCGCCCTCGAAGCCGACATTAACCGGTTGCGGCGCGAGCTCAATGAAGTGATTGGACAAACCACGCCCCGTCTCGGCGAAGACGTCGACCAGGAAGTGCAGCCCACGCTGGGATTCCAGCGCGTCGTGCAGCGCGCCGTGTTCCACGTGCAGTCGAGCGGCAAGAAAGAGGTCACGGGCGTCAACGTGCTCGTGGCGATCTTTAGCGAAAAGCAGTCGCAAGCCGTCTACCTGCTCAACCTCCAGGACATCACGCGTCTCGATGTCGTCAATTACATCTCGCACGGCGTCAGCCGCGCCGGAGAGTACGGCGAAGAGGGCGAGAGTATCGGTACCACGAGCGAGGGCGAGGACGGCGAGGCGCCGCGCTCGGCACTCGACGAATACGCGACAAACCTCAACAGCGAGGCGGAGTCAGGCCGTATCGACCCGCTTATCGGCCGCACGCTCGAAGTCGAGCGCACGATCGAGACCCTCTGCCGCCGCCGCAAGAACACCCCGCGGTACGTGGGCGAGGCGGGCGTGGGCAAGACGGCCATCGCCGAAGGCCTGGCGCGGCTGATTGTTGAGGGCGAGGTGCCCGAGGTACTCGCCGACGCGACGATCTACTCGCTGGACATGGGTGCACTCGTCGCGGGCACCAAGTACCGCGGCGACTTCGAGAAACGACTCAAGGCCGTCGTCAAGGAGCTCTCTGAGGAGCCCAACTCGGTGCTGTTTATCGACGAGATCCACACCATCATCGGGGCCGGCGCCGCCTCGGGCGGTGTTATGGACGCCTCGAACCTCATCAAGCCCGTGCTGGCCAACGGCCGGCTTCGTTGCATTGGTTCCACGACCTACCAGGAGTACCGGGGCATTTTTGAGAAGGACCACGCACTCGCGCGGCGCTTCCAGAAGATCGATATCCCGGAGCCCTCGGTCGAGGAGACGGTGCAGATCCTCGCGGGGCTGCAAAGCCGCTTCGAAGCCCACCACGGCGTGCGCTACGACAGTGATGCCCTGCAGGCCGCTGCCGAGCTTGCGGCGCGGCACATCAACGACCGGCACCTGCCCGACAAGGCCATCGATGTCATCGACGAGGCGGGCGCGAACCTGCGCCTGCAGCCTGAGGCCACGCGGCCCGAGTCGGTGACGGTCCAAGCCGTGCAGAACATTGTCGCGCGCATGGCACGAATCCCTCCAGCCAGTGTGTCGGTGTCGGACCGCGCCACGCTGCGCAACCTCGAACGCGACCTCAAGATGGTCATCTTCGGTCAGGACGCGGCTATCGAGGCGCTCTCCTCATCGATCAAGATGGCGCGCTCGGGCCTTAACGACGACGAGAAGCCGGTCGGCTCGTTCCTGTTTGCCGGCCCAACGGGCGTGGGCAAAACCGAGGTCACGCGTCAGCTCGCAGCCTCTTTGGGCATCGAGCTGCTGCGTTTCGATATGTCGGAATACATGGAGCGGCACACGGTGTCGCGTCTGATCGGCGCCCCCCCGGGCTACGTCGGTTACGACCAGGGTGGTCTGCTTACGGAAGCCGTGAACAAGAACCCGCACGCGGTCGTATTGCTCGACGAGATCGAGAAGGCGCACCCCGAGGTCTTCAACCTGCTGCTGCAGGTCATGGACCACGGCACACTGACGGACAACAACGGTCGCAAGGCCGATTTCCGCAACGTGGTCCTCGTGATGACGACCAACTCGGGCGCGCAGGAAATGAGTCGCGCCTCGATTGGCTTCACGCAGCAGGACCACACGAGCGACGGCATGGAAGTCATCCGCCGCACGTTTACGCCGGAATTCCGCAACCGACTGGACGCCATCATCCAGTTCGAGCCGCTGGACCCGCATTCGATTGCTCGCGTCGTCGACAAGCTCGTCGTCGAACTCGAGGGTCGCCTGCTGAGCTCCAACGTCACGCTGGAACTTACAGACGAGGCGCGCGACTGGATTGCAGACCGCGGCTACGACAAGTCGATGGGTGCCCGCCCCATGGCGCGCATCATTCAGAAGTACGTCAAGCGCCCGCTGGCTGATGACCTGCTGTTTGGCGAACTGTCAGAGGGCGGGCACGTGCGCGTGTGTGTCGTTGACGGCGAACTCAAGCTCGAGTTCGAGCGCCAGACACCGCGGCTGACGCACCAGTCCGCGGAATCGGGTGATGCGTCAGATGCGCCTTCGGATGAACCACAGGAACCCGGCGCCTGAGGCGCCGGTGTTCGTTCATTCTGGGTAGAGCGTCAGGCGCCGGACGGCACCCGCGCGAGACCGGGTACTAGCGACCGCGGTAGACGATACGGCCTTTGCTCAGGTCGTAGGGTGTCAACTCGACCGTGACCTTGTCGCCGGTCAGGATACGAATGTAGTGCTTGCGCATCTTGCCTGAGATGTGCGCGGTCACCGTGTGACCGTTCTCAAGCTCCACGCGAAACGTCGTGTTGGGCAGCGTGTCGATGACGACGCCTTCCATCTGAATGGCTTCTTCCTTTGCCAAGTAGCCGTACCTCTTCAAAAAAGTGGCGGAATTGTCCGCAAATGCCTGCGCAATTGCAATGCGCCAGCGCCGATTACGCCAGCGCTTCCGAAATGGGGGCCGGTTGCCAGGCTTTCAAGCGCGTGCAGCACTGACCCAGCAGCTCGCAAAACGCCCGCCGGGGCAGGGTGGTGGCACCCAGCGTTTCCAGGTGGGCCGTGTGCATCTGGCAATCGAGTACCGCGAAGCCGTCGCGTTCGAGCAGCGTGCACAGATACCAGAGCGCGAGCTTCGAGGCGTCGGTAAGCCGGTGGAACATCGACTCGCCGAAAAAGGCGCCGTCGATGGCAACGCCGTAGATGCCGCCTACGAGCTGTCCATTGCGACAGACCTCGACACTGTGGGCCCATCCGGCCTGATGCAGGTCAACATAGGCCCGCCGCATGGCGGGTGTGATCCAGGTGCCTTCCTGGCCTGGGCGCGACTCGGCGCAGGCATCGATAACGCCCTCGAAATCGCGATTGGTTGTGAACGACCAGTCACCGCGTCGTAGCGTCCGTCGCAGTGAACGGCTCGCGTGAAAGTCCTCGGGCCGCAGCACCATGCGCGGGTCCGGGCTCCACCAGAGGATGGGCTGGCCCTCGCTGTACCAGGGGAAAATGCCGCGCTGGTAAGCGGCCAGTAGCCGTTCGACAGCCAGGTCGCCGCCTGCTGCGAGCAGCCCGTTGGGCTCGTCGAGCGCCGATTCCGGGTCGGGGAAACCCACGCCGGGCTGGGTGCCCAGCCAGTACAGGCTCACGACGCATCCCCGCTGTCGACGGCGCGAAACGGCGAGTGACCATCGATGTAGCGCATGTACTGGTCGACGCCCGCGGCCTCGCGTTCGATGTAGTCGCCGATGGCGGCTGCGAACTGCGGGTGGGCGAGCCAGTGCGCTGATGCGGTGCGCACAGGCAGGAAGCCGCGTGCCACTTTGTGCTCGCCTTGCGTGCCGGGCTCGAAGCGCGTGATGCCCTCGTTGATGCAGTGCTCGATACCCTGGTAGTAACAGGTTTCGAAATGCAGGCTGTGGTAGTCGCGGTCGCTGCCCCAGTAACGGCCGTAGAGGCTGTCCGCGCCGCGCAACAGGATGGCTGCGGCGACGTTGCGTTCCCCGTGCCGCGCTAGTACGACCTCGAGCGCCTCGGGCTTGGTGTCGCGCAGCGTCTGGAAGAACTCGAGGTTCAGGTAGGGCGTGTGGCCGCGCGCGGCAAACGTGTAACTGCACAGGCGCCAGGCGTCGGCCAGATCGGCGTCGCTGATCGCCGTTGCGCGAAGGTCGTCGGGACGAATACCCGCCTCGGCGACGCGCCGGCGTTCGCGGCGCGCATTCTTGCGTTTTTTGCTCGTGAACGCGGCCAGAAACTGATCGAAGTCCGTGTAGCCCGCGTTGTGCCAGTGGAACTGACAGTCCTGGCGCAGGATCATGCCCGCGGCCTCGCAGGGCGCGCATTCGTCATCGGCGATGAATTGCAGGTGCAGCGACGGAAAGGACTGCTCGCGGGCGAAAGACAGTACGGCTGTGAGTATAGCCTTGCGAATCGCCGCCGCGTCGTCGCCGGGCGCCACGCAGAGCTTGCTGGCCGTGGCCGGCGTGAAAGGCGTCGCGCTCACGAGTTTCGGGTAGTACTCGAGCCCGGCGCGACGGTAGGCATCGGCCCAGCCCCAGTCGAATACGAATTCGCCCCAGGAGTGGGCCTTCTGGTAGAGCGGCATGACGCCAACGAGCGCATCGCCGCGCTCGACGGTGACGTGGCAGGGCAGCCAGCCCGTGTCGGTTGAGACGCTGCCCGATGTCTCGGCTGCGTCGAGAAACGCGTGTGACAGGTGCGGCAAATCGGGCGCCACGAGGGCGTCCCAGTCGTCGGCACGAATGTCGGACATGGCGGCCTGAAACCGCACGATCAGGCGTTGTTGCGCCATGTGGACGGGCACTCCCTGCACGAGACCAGTGCGGGTGGTGGGTTTGTAATAATATTGCGGAATGGCTCAGGGAAATTCCACAACGACCTCACCGGAGAGTTCGCCGCTGCGCGCCGTTCAGACGACGATGTCGCGAACCCTGCGCGAGGGCGCCATGTATCTCGCGCTCGTGACGGCCTTTATGTTGCTCGTCGCGCTCGCCACCTGGCACCCGGATGACCCGGGCTTCAGCCAGGCCGCATCGACGGACCGGATCCACAACCGGATCTCGGTGACGGGGGCCTGGTTCTCGGATTGGGCATTTACGTGGTTTGGGATCGCTGCCTACCTGTTTCCCGTCATGATGCTCACCGCGAGCCTCATGCTCTATCGCGAGCGTCGTAACCCCGAGCCGCTCGACAAGACGGTGTTTGCCGTTCGCTTCGCGGGCTTTTTGCTCATGCTGGCCGCGAGCTGCGGCTTGGCGACGCTGCACTTTTCGCCGGGCGAGCTGCGTCAGTCCGCGGGCGGTGTGCTCGGGCAGATTGTCGGCGAGGGCTTGCTGGCGCCGCTCGGCATGCTGGGCACGACCTTGCTGCTGCTCGCCGGCTGGTTTGCGTCGGTGTCCGTATTTACGGGCGTGTCCTGGCTTGCCGTGATGGACCGCACGGGGCGGCTCGTGCTCAACGGCTTCGAGCGTCTGGGTGCCTGGCGCGATGGCATGAAGGACCGTGCCGAGGGCCGGCGTGTGCAGGCGGAGCGCAAGGCGACCATCGAGGTTGAACGCAAACGCAAGGCAACGCGCGTCAAGCCGCGGATCGAGCCCACGTTGCCGCGGCCGGAGCCCAGCGACCGCGCCCAGCAGGAGCGCCAGGTGCCGCTGTTCGATCCGGCCGAAGCCGGCGAGCTGCCGCCGCTGTCGCTGCTCGACGATCCGGAGCCCGTCGAGGGTGGTTACTCCGAAGAGTCGCTCGAGAAAATGTCGCGGCTCGTCGAGCTCAAGCTCAAGGACTTCGGCATCGACGTCGAGGTGGTCTCGGTGCAGCCCGGCCCGATCATCACGCGCTTTGAACTCGAGCCGGCAGCCGGCGTGAAGTCGGCGCAGATCTCGAACCTGGCGAAGGACCTCGCGCGCTCGCTGTCGGTGATCGCTGTTCGCGTGGTCGAAGTCATTCCGGGCCGGTCTGTCATTGGGCTTGAGATTCCCAATGCCAAACGCGAGCTCGTGACGCTGGGCGAGATCCTGCGCTCACGCGCCTACGACGATTCCAACTCGCCGCTCACGCTGGCGCTGGGCAAGGACATCGGTGGCGCCTCAAAGATCGCCGATCTCGGGCGCATGCCGCATCTGCTCATTGCGGGTACGACGGGCTCGGGCAAGTCCGTCGCCATCAACGCGATGGTGCTGAGCCTCTTGTACAAGTCGACGCCCAACCAGGTGCGACTCATCATGATCGACCCGAAGATGCTCGAGCTGTCGGTCTACGAGGGTATTCCGCACCTGCTCGCGCCCGTGGTGACGGACATGAAAGAGGCCGCCAACGCGCTGCGCTGGTGTGTCGCGGAGATGGAGCGGCGCTACAAACTCATGGCCGCACTCGGTGTGCGCAATATTGGCGGCTACAACCGCAAGGTGCGCGAGGCCGCGGAAGCGGGCACCCCACTCAAGGACCCGCTCTGGCAGCCGCCCGACCTCTTCGACGAAGAGAAGCCCATGCCTGAAGCACCCGAGCTCACGACGCTGCCATTCATTGTGGTGATCATCGACGAGCTGGCGGACATGATGATGATCGTCGGCAAAAAGGTCGAAGAACTCATCGCGCGGCTTGCGCAGAAGGCGCGCGCATCGGGCATCAACATGATCCTGGCCACGCAGCGCCCGAGCGTCGACGTGATCACGGGCCTGATCAAGGCCAATGTGCCTGCGCGCATCGCCTTCCAGGTGTCGGCCAAGGTCGACTCGCGCACGATTCTCGATCAGCAGGGCGCCGAGAACCTGCTCGGCCACGGCGATATGCTCTACCTGCCGCCCGGCACCTCGTTACCCGAGCGCGTGCACGGAGCCTTTGTGTCCGACAACGAAGTGCACGCCGTGGTGAAGCAACTGCGCGCTTTGGGTGCGCCGACCTACATCGACGAGGTGTTGTCGGGCCCGAGTACGCCTGTTCCAGGCATGCCCGACGTGGGTGGGCCGATGCCCGATGCGGACACGGAGCAGGACGCGCTCTACGACCAGGCTGTGGCGATCGTGCTCGAGACGCGCAAGGCGTCGATCTCGGGTATCCAGCGCCGTCTCAAGATTGGCTACAACCGCGCGGCGCGCATGGTCGAGGCCATGGAGGAGGCGGGCCTCGTCGGACCACTCGAAGCCAACGGCAGCCGCGAGGTCCTCGCACCCGCGCCGCCCAAGGACTGAATGCCGAGGCCCATCGTCCAAGGCATCAGGGAACCCCTGTACGCGACCACGCTCTGAGGTGTCATGAAGCACGCATTCGCATTTCTGGTTCTGCTGTTTGTTGCAGGACCTGCAACGGCTCAGGATTCTGAGCTTGACGCCCGCGCTCAAGTCTTGCTTAAGGCGCTTGCCGAAGATGTTGAATCTCTGAGCGGTCGCTTCTACCAAACCGTCACCGGCAATGACGGTCGCGTGAAGGAACGCGCGGAAGGCGATTTTGCGATCGTGCGACCCGGCCGCTTCGACTGGGTCTACGTGAATCCCTATGAGCAACGCATCGTGGCCGATGGCACCAACCTCTGGTTGCACGATGTCGACCTGGAACAGGTGTCGGTGCGCGATCAGACCGATGCGCTGGCCAGCTCACCGGCCGGCATCCTCGGTGGCGGGGCCGACGCACTGGAGGCGTTCGCGTTCGAGGGCGCTTTCGAAGCCGACAACATCCTCTGGGCGCAGCTTGCAGCGACCGATGACAGCAGCGACTTTCGTGCCGTGCGTATTGGCTTCGATCCTGAATCGGGTGCGCTGGCCGCGATGGAGCTCGGTGACAGTCTCTCGCAGCGCACCTTTATTGAGTTTTCCCGTGTGGTGCAGGACGAACCCGTCGACGCGTCGCGCTTCGAGTTCACGCCGCCGCCGGGTGCGGACATCAGCGGCACGCCGGCCGGCATGGTGGCGCCCGAGTCAGCCCTTGGGCCTAAAGCCCCCAAAACGCCTGTCACGATCGTTCCCGGGCTCGGCTAACCGTGCGCGACCTGCGCTTTGCGCAACTGTGGCGGGTCGGTGGGTTCGGGCTGCTGGTCTTCATGGTGGTAGCGCTGCTGTTGCCGGGCGGTGGTCAGGTCCTGCCGCCGGGCAATTTCGACAAAGCGGCACACATTATCGGCTTCTTTGGCGCGACGTTGTGGTTTGCGGGCGTGTATGAACGGTCGCGCTGGTGGCAGGTGGCCGTCGGCATGATGGCGTTTGGTGCGATCACAGAACTCGCGCAAGGCTTGCTGACGCGCTCGCGCAGCGCTGATCCCATAGATTTTGTCGCCGACGCTGGGGGGGTGCTGCTGGCACTCGCTGTCGCACGCCTTGGGTTTGAACACTGGGCGCGTTGGCTCGAACGCCTCGTGCCGCGCTCGTGAGCGTCGACGCCCGACCACTTGCCGACCGCGCGCGGCCCACTCAGGTCGCGGAACTATCGGGGCAGCAGCATGTCTTGGCGCCCGGTAAGCCGCTCGCCGAGATTCTCGAACGCGGCCTGCCCGCATCGATGATCTTCTGGGGGCCGCCGGGCACGGGCAAGACCACGCTCGCGCGGCTCATCGCCGCGAGCGGCGACGCCGAGTTCATTGCACTGTCTGCTGTCATGGCCGGGGTCCGCGACGTGCGTGCCGCGGTTGACGCGGCCAGGGCCACGCAGTCCGCTCAAGGTCGGCGCACAGTGCTGTTTGTCGATGAGGTGCACCGCTTTAACAAGGCGCAGCAAGACGCCTTCCTGCCCTTCATCGAGGACGGCACGATTCTGTTTGTCGGTGCGACCACCGAGAACCCGGCGTTTGCGCTTAACAACGCGCTGCTCTCGCGCGCGCGGGTCATCGTGCTCAAGGCACTGCAGGCCGCCGATCTCATCGCGCTCTATCGCGGTCTCGCAGACCGACTCGAGCCCAACGACCCCGTCCTTGGGCTGACACTCGCTGACGAACAGCTGGCCTGGCTTGCCGATGTCGCCGATGGCGATGCGCGGCGGTTTTTGAATCTCATTGAGCTCTGTGCGCAGCTCGCGGAATCTGACGGCAGTCTTGGTGACGCCGCGCTGTCGGAGGTGGCCGAGGGGCGGACCGCGCGCTTCGACAAGGGCGGCGATGCCTTTTACGACCAGATCTCGGCACTGCACAAGGCCGTGCGGGGATCGGACCCTGACGCATCGCTGTACTGGCTGCAGCGCATGCTCACGGCCGGTTGTGATCCGCACTACATTGCGCGCCGCGTGATCCGTATGGCCAGCGAGGACATCGGCAATGCGGATCCGCGTGCACTGACCATTGCGCTTGACGCCTGGCAGGCACTGGAGCGCCTCGGCAGTCCCGAGGGCGAGCTCGCGCTGGGGCAGGCCGTCGTGTTCATGGCTGTGGCCGCCAAGAGCAACGCCGCCTACACGGCTTTCAAGGCCGCCGCCGAGGACGCGAAGCAGGGCGCCTCGCACGAGGTCCCGGCACACCTTCGAAATGCGCCGACGCGGCTGGCCAAGTCGCTGGGTCACGGCAGCGGGTATCGCTACCCGCACGATGAGCCCGATGGCTTCGCGGCCGGCGTGGACTACTTTCCGCCGGAAATGGGGCGGCGAACGTACTATCATCCCGTGCCGCGCGGGCTTGAACTCAAAGTGCGTGACAAGCTTGCCGCATTAGCGAAGGCCAATGCCGCAGCTCGCGACGACGACTGACGCGCGACAGACCACCGTTTCCCAACAGGCCGGACCGCCATGATCGATCCGAAACTCATGCGCAACGAGCTCGATGCCGTTGCGGACAATCTCGCCCGACGCGGCTTCGAACTCGACCGCGCAGAACTCGCCAAACTCGAGTCGAGCCGCAAGACGCTGCAGCTTGAGACCGAGGCGCTGCGGAAGCAGCGCAACGACAGCGCCAAGGCGATAGGCATGGCCAAGGGGCGCGGCGAAGACATTGAGCCGTTGCTGGCCGCACAGCGCGAGGCCGGTCAGGCGCTCGATGATCATGAGGCGCGACTCACGGAAGTCGCAGACGCACTCGAAGCGCTGCAGCTTGGCGTGCCAAACCTGCTCGATGACGCCGTGCCCGAGGGTCGAGATGAGGCCGATAACGTCGTCGTGCGTACCTGGGGTGACGGGACCCCGGTTGAAGACGCGCCCGATCACATCGCCATCGGTGAGGCGCTGGGCGGTATCGACTTTGCGGCTGCGGCCAGCCTCTCAGGTGCGCGATTCGCCGTCCTGCGGCGCGATATTGCGCGACTGCACCGTGCACTCATCCAGTTCATGCTCGACCTGCACGTCAACGAACACGGCTACGAAGAGGTGTACGTGCCCTACCTCGTGCAGTCACACGCATTGCTTGGTACGGGCCAGCTGCCCAAGTTCGAGGAAGACCTCTTCCGCATCGACGATGAACGCGGCTTCTACCTGATCCCGACGGCCGAGGTGCCGATTACGAACCTCGTGCGCGAGCAGGTGCTCGATGGCGACCGCCTGCCGCTGAAGTTCGCCGCGCACACGCCGTGCTTCCGGTCCGAAGCGGGTTCCTACGGGCAGGACACGCGCGGCATGATTCGACAGCACCAGTTCGAGAAGGTCGAGCTCGTGCACATCGTGCGGCCCGAAGATTCGGAGGCTGCGCTCGAAGCGCTGACAGCTCACGCCGAAACTGTGCTGCAGAAGCTCGAGTTGCCGTACCGGGTTATGGCGCTCTGCGCGGGTGACGTTGGCTTCTCCGCGGCCAGGACCTACGATCTCGAGGTGTGGTTGCCGGGGCAGGGACGTTACCGCGAGATTTCTTCCTGCAGTAACTGCCGCGACTTCCAGGCGCGCCGCATGGGGGCTCGATTCCGCCGCGCACCCAAGGAGAAGCCGGAGCCCGTGCACACGCTGAACGGTTCGGGTGTTGCAGCCGGTCGTGCGCTGATTGCCGTGTTGGAGAACTACCGTCTCGACGACGGCACGATTCGCGTGCCCGAAGTGCTCAAGCCTTACCTGGGTGGTCGCGAGACGCTCGGTTAGCTGCCTTTTGCCGAAACGCGCAGGAGCTTGCGCAATTCCTTGAGGCTCGTTTCCCAGTGCTGTTCCGTGCGGCGGTAGAAGCCTTCCCAGTCCTCGTCGGCCGGGATGCCCGTGACGTTGACGGTCATGAGCACGCTGTCGCTGTCTTGCAGCAGCGTGATTTCCTCCGAGACCGGACCGGTCGGTAGCGGACCTTCGCCATCTGGCGTGCGTTGCGCAAAGCGCAGGCGGCGCGGTGGCATGAAGATGTCGATCACGGCGTCGACCTCGGAGTCGTCGTGCAGCGTCGCTTTCAGGCTGCCGCCGATACGCGCAGCGATTTCGACCTCGCGGCCGTACCAGCGTTGCAGCGCGTCGGCGTCCGTGAGTGCCGTCCAGATCCGCTCCACGCTGGCGTTCAGTCTCAGCTGCTGACGAATGCGACGCGTGATCTCGTCGGCGGCGGGTTCCGGGCGCCGTGGTCGCGGTGGTTTTTGCTCTTCTGCGGGCGGCGCCTCGACGGCTGTGCTCTGCTGGCCTTCGGGCAGGCTGATGAGGTGCAGGTCGCGTTGCGGGAACGGGATCGCGATGTTGTGCTCGCGGAACGCCTGGTCGATGGCGAAGTTAATGTCGCTGATGACCGTGAAACGTTTTTCGATGCGACGAATGCGTACGCGCAATTCGAAATCGAGTGAGCTGTCACCAAAGCCCATGAACAAGGCACGCGGCGCCGGTGCCTGGCCATCGGTGATGACATCTTCGTGGCCGCGACCGATTTCCTCCATCAGTGCTCTTACCAACTCGACGTCGGAGCCGTAGGCCACACCGACGCGGATACGCAGCCGGCCCTGCGGGTTGCGCAGGACCCAGTTGGTCACGTGACCGGAAACAAGTTCTGAGTTCGGCACGAGCACATTCTGATTGTCGAGTGTTTCGATGTCCGTCGCGCGAATTCGAATGCGTCGCACAAAGCCTTCGACGCCACCGACGGTGACGAAGTCGCCAGCCTTGATTGGGCGCTCGAACAAGAGGATGAGCCCTGACACAAAATTGCTGGCAATGGCCTGCAGACCAAAACCAATACCCAGCGCGAGTGCACCACCGACAATGGCGAGGCCCGCCAGATTAATTTCCGCGGCATTGAGCGCGATGAGTACCGCGACGACAAACCCGATGTAACCCGACAACGTGACAATGGCATCCCGTGCGCCACGGTCCATGTTCATGTGCCGAAGCCAGCGCTTGTCGATGAGCCGCTTAATCCAACCTGTCAGCGCGATAAGTACAGCAAACGTGAGCAAGCCGACGGCGATCCGCAACGGCTGGAGCTCGATGCCGCCGATCGTATCGCCTTCAATGATGAGCTTCGTGATTTGATCGAGCGTGACGCCCGAGCTGTCCCAGACGTAGACGAGGTACACCGCGAAGCCGAACCAGATGAGGATGTCGGCCGTGAGCTGCATAATGCCGAAGCCCGTTCGCGAATCGCTTTCGCTCGTCGATGCGAAGTCGCGGAATCGCCGTGCCACGGCCGTGCTACCGTCGATAATGGATTCAAACAGCGAGAACACGAGCCAAAGCAGGATCCAGACCACAATGATGGCCGCGAAGGTGCGCACGACCCCGTGCGTCATGTAGCTCGCGAAGTTGAGGTAGCCCAGCAAGGCTGCGACCAGTGCAACAGCGAGTGCAACGAAGCCCATCAGGCGCGGCACACGGAAGCGACGCAGACCGTTCACGCGGCCGAAGTAGCTAAAGACAGACCACAGCGCAAGGCACAAGCCGACGATCATAAGCATGCGTGACAGCGGGTCGTACTCGGAGCGCTGGCTGATGCTGAGCCAGGAGCGCCCAAGCACCACGTAGCTCACGACAATCACGAGCATGAGCGCCCGGAGCCGTCGCCGCGTGGGCACGACGTGCTCGGGGTAGAAGCCCGTAACCTGCGCCGCGGGTGACAGCGCGCCCGTCGACCAGTCGATCACGACGCAGCCGAGCCCAAACAGCGTGATGCCGTAGGCGACGCGCATCGCGGCCAGATCGAGTGTGGCGTTGTCGGTCGCAAACATGAGCGTCAGCATGAGCGTGACGCCTAATAGCAACAGCGGCGCGTGCACGGCCAGCGGCTTGGGCAGCAGCGCGCGCAATTGCGGCCCGCGCGCGGGGTAGCCGGCCTGCTCGTACCACCGTGCAAACCGGTAACGCGCAAAGACGCCTGCGCCAATGGCGACGGCACCGGCGGCGACGAGCAGCCAGAGCAGCCGGAGCATGTTCATCTCGCCCGAGACCTGCGGTGACATGCCCGTACGGATCCGGTCCGGCCAGCTGCGGACGCGATCAGGCGCGGTTGTGGCCAGCCCGACGATCGATGCGGTTCGAGACCAGAGGTAGCGCGCGGCGAGCTCGGAGATGCGTTCATTGACTGACTGCAACAGGTCGCCCGCGTCATTGACAATCTGCCGGCACGCCACCTGACGCTGTTGTGCGTCGTTGTAGCGCGCACGAATATCGACGAGTCGGGCGAGTAGGGCCGGGTTGTCGTCAGGACCGAGATCGTCGAATTGGGCGACCTGGTCGCGAAGCTGGTCGACTCTGGGCGTGACCGCAGCGTCACAGGCTTCTGCCTCGGCAACCAGGCGCTCAAGCTCGGTTCGGTAGGACGCGAGATCGGTTTGCGTCAGGTCCTGACGTTCGAGTGCGCCCTGAAGGATTTCGACGCGCGTCAGACCGGGTTCGGGGTCGAAGCTCTCTTCCTGGGCCAGCGCGGCGGGGGCGGCGAAGAAGCCGAGAATCGTTGCGATGAGGCCGACGAGTACGGTGGACGCAACTCGACCCGCAAGGCGGTGCGTCAGGAGCTCGAGTCGTGCCGTCAGTGCTGTTCCCCCGGTGGTTGCACCGAGTATAGCTGTGCGTGTCGACAGCCGCCAAACTCATTGATCTTTAGGGAACTTGCGAAGTACGGGGGTGGGATTGGCTCCGCCGGTCTCGGCGCGCTGTTCGCGCCGCGGCTCGAACCCTGTTGTTTGAATTCGTGGGTTCGAATCTCGGCTCCCGAGAATTGGTCGCGATAGTGAAGGTCGTGCTGAGTTGGGGGCGGAGGGGGGTGGGATTGGCTTCGCCGGTCTCAGCGCGCTGTGCGCGCCTCGGCTCGAACCCTGTTGTTTGATTTCGTGGGTTCGAATCCCCGCTCCAGACCGACTATCGCAGCGATTAGGGCTGCGAAGCGTTTGAACGGGAAAGTGGCGGAGGGGGTGGGATTCGAACCCACGAAGGAGTTTAACCCTTGCCGGTTTTCAAGACCGGTGCATTCAACCGCTCTGCCACCCCTCCGAAGGTCGCGATTTTCGCTGCAGACCGGGGCCGATGCAAGGCGGGGGACTTTTCGTCTCGTAAAATGGTCCCATAATGAAGCTATGGGCTACCGGGCGACGCAATGAACTCACAGGATCCGCGACTGACACAAATCGGCTTTGGCGGCAGCAACGCCACAGCGTCACCTGTCGCCCGAGTGCTGGGTGCCATCGCGGGTGCTGCGATGTTCGTCGTCGCCATCATCGTGGGTGGCGTGCTGTTGTTGGGGTTCCTTGCGCTTGCTGCCGCGCTGGCTGTGGCCTTCGCAGTGCGCTTCTGGTGGTGGCGTCGCCAGATGTTGCGCAACGCGCGTTCCCGCCCGACGCGGGGCCCTGGTTCCGGACCAAGTGGTGGCGCGAACGGGCCGGGGCAGGCAGGTCCTCGCTCGACCATTGAAGGCGACTACCGAGTTGTGGACGAATAACGACCGCTGGCGGCTTTGGAACAATCTGAGATAAGCTCCGGCGCGTGGCCTACAACGAGATGGAAAGACAGGCGCGCCGTCGTCGTCGGCGCCGCAACCGGACACTCAGCCTCTTGCTGGTCATCACGGCCTGCATCGGCCTTGCCTGGTTCTTTGAGTCCCAGGCCACGACGACCCTGCTGTTTGTTCGCCATGCGGAAAAGGCGGAGTCGCCTGCTGAGAATCCCGGCCTGTCCACTGCAGGCATTCAGCGCGCCCTCGAACTCGAACGTGTGCTCGCCGACCTCGACGTCGTAGCCGGTGTCGATGCCATCTACGTGTCGCAGTACCGGCGTACCGTGGACACGGCCAGACCCGCTGCGCGTGCGGCGGGGCTCGACCCCAGACCATTTGATGTCAGTAACGTCGAGCAGGCCGTCGTCGACATTGTTGAGCGGCACAAGGGCAAGATCGTGCTTATCGTGGGACACAGCAACACCATTGCGCCCATGATCGCCGAGCTGGGTGGCAGCAAGAAGGTGCCCGAAATCGGTGAGGACGAGTACGACAACCTCTACATCGTCACGATCCCCTGGTTTGGCAAGGTCAAAACGCTACGGCTCAAGTACGGTGCGCCGTATGTGCCTGCCACCGACCCGGGTTAGCTACGCGTGAGCAGCACGCTGTCGATTGAGACGCGGGGTCGCGGGCTCTATGAATTCACGCGCGACGTCGCCGCACTTGCGCCCGCGACCGGCGCGGGGCTCTGCCACCTGTTCATCCGCCACACCAGCGCGTCACTGATCATCACCGAAAATGCGGCGCCGGCCGTCCGTGGTGATCTGGAGCGGTTTTTCGGTGACCTCGTGCCTGACGGTGATCCCCGCTATGCGCATGACGACGAGGGCCCGGACGACATGCCGGCGCACGTGCGCAGTGTGCTGACACAAATGTCGCTGTCCATCCCGTACAGGAACGGCCAGTTGCTGCTGGGTACCTGGCAGGGCGCGTTTCTCTGGGAGCACCGGCACGTCGCACACCGCCGCGAGGTGGTCGTGACGTTTGTCGCCGAAGCCGCCTAGCTTTGCGCCACCATGGCGCGCTCGATGAACTCGAGATGGCGCGCGATGGCGATGTCGGCCATGACGGCGTCGACGATGACACCGTCCCCGTCGATAAGGTAGGTGCCGCGCCGCACGCCAAAGCCCAACGGGCCGTCGACGTCATAGGCACGCACAGCCGTTTTGTCCGGGTCGCTGAGCAACGGGAAGGGCAGGGTGTGCCGGGCAGCGAAGCGTTGGTGGCTGTCACCGTCCTGCGGACTCACGCCCACGATGCGCAGACCGCTCGCGATGAGGTCGTCGTGGATGTCACGAATCGCGCACGCTTCCTTCGTGCAGCCCGGTGTGAAATCGGCCGGGTAGAAGTAGAGCACCAGCGGCCCTTCGGCGATCAGGTCTTCCAGTGTCACCGGGTCACCGTCCGCATCTGGCAGCGTAAAGGACGGTGCCTGGGTTCCAGGCTTTAGCATGTCGGGCTCCGTTTAGTCGTCAAAGGTGAGTTCGAGCATGGCGTAGCCAGCGTCGATCATACCTAGTGCGCGGTAGGTATCTGCGGCGGCCGTGTTGTCATGCTCGACGTACAGACGCAATCCGCACGCCTTCGCGCTGCGCGCCTGCTCGCGCACGTGTTCGTAGAGTGCACGGAAGACGCCGCGTCGGCGAAAATCCGGCGCGATGTACACGCTCTGCAGCCACCAGAACCAGGCGTTGCGCCAGTCGCTCCATTCGCGCGTGATCATGACCTGGCCGATGGGGTTGCCGTCGGACTCGACGACCCAGTAGCGGCCCCGGTTGTCGTCCTCGAGCAGGCTGCGCACGCCGGCCGTTAGCACCTCGAGGTCGAGTGCCTTGACTTCTGTTTCGAGCGCCATGGCGGCGTTGTAGAGGGCGATGGCCGTGACATCGTCAGGCACCGCGTCGCGAATCGTGATCGTCATAGGAGTGGTGCGCCCGGCAGGATTCGAACCTGCGACCAATGGATTAGGAATCCACTACTCTATCCGACTGAGCTACGGGCGCGCTGCTTGAATGAGGCGCCAGTGTGCCATGGGCCTGTTGAAACGGCGACGAGTGCGCGAGCGTCGCCCGGCAGGATAGATCGAAACGCCCTGGCGGTCGTTTCGCCCCTGCGGGCTTCGCGGCTGCGCCGCTCGTCGTCAATTGCTGTCGCAATTGATCGAACCTGCGACCAATGGATTAGGAATCCACTACTCTATCCGACTGAGCTACGGGCGCGCTGCTTGAATGAGGCGCCAGTGTGCCATGGGCCTGTTGAAACGGCGATGGCGATTCGGACGGTGCAAAAAAAGCCGCCCCGAAGGGCGGCTTTGCGCTTGGCAGGTCCTGGTCGCGTTCAGTTCCGTCGGCTGCGACGATCCCGATCCCGGCTGCCGCGGTTGCTGCTGCGGCTCGACGAACGAGACGACGAGCGGTTCGCGCTACGGCTTGATTGCCGCGTGGGCGCTCGAGACTCGGAACGGCTCCGCGTACGCGACTCGGAGCGCTGACGCGGCGCGGGGCGCTGCTGCGAGCGCTGCGTCTGGCGCTGCGCGCGCGGTGGCGTCGCCTGGCGCACATTGCGATCGTTGCGTGATGCGCGTGGCGCGGGTCGCGACGTTTGTCGGGAGTTACTCGCGAATCGTCGCGTGTCACCGCGGTTGCGGTTCGCAGTGCCCGAGTTTCGGTTGCGGTTCGCCGTGCCGGCGTTTCGGTTCCGATTCGTGCCACCGGCGTTTCGGTCACGATCTCGCGTCGTGTAACGCTGCGTGCGCGCTCCGGTAGTGCTGTCACGGCGCAGTCTGCGTTCGGCCCGGTCCGGGTCTCGCTCGCTGCGGTTCGCGCGTTGGCGCCCGTTGCCATTGGCTGCAAAGCGTTGCGTGCGCGTGCCGCCGGCCGCCGTATCGCGGCGCGATCGGCTGTCACTGCGCCGGTCATTGTTGCCATTTCGCCGTGCATTGCGTTGGTCGCGCTGGACGACGTTGTCCACACCACGGTAGCGCTGACGGCGCTCGCTATTGATCCGCGCCGCACGATTCGTGCGCGCTGTTCGAACGCGGCGGTCGTTGTTGTACGCCAGCGTGGTGTCGTTGCGTGCACCGTAGCGTCGGTAGCCCGGGCGGGCGCCGTGACGGCTACGCGGGTGCCAGCGGTAAGCCTGACCCTGTCGGCGCACCACGCGCACGCCGTTGCGGTAGACGTGATGGTCGAACGCACGACGATGCCGGTAGAAGCGGTTCGACACGTAATGGCGCCCGTAATACGGGTGCCCCACGTGATCGAAGTAGTGCAGGTGCAGGTAGCGGTGGCGCCAGGAGATCGTGAACGCCGTGCTCACGCCCCAGAACCAGTCCGAGTAGAACCGGTGCCCAACCGGGTAGGGGTAGTAGTACAGCGGGTAGCCATGGGGGTGATAGAAGTAGACGGGCCGTCGGTTGCGCACCACGACCACGTCGGGGTCGTAATAGGGCACGTAGATCACATCCTGCGCCGCCGGGCGAATCGCGATGCCCTCGTCGCTGCGCTCCACGGTTTGGTAGTCGTCGGTTTCGAGGTTGCCCGCAAGCCAGGCCTGGTCACGAAACACTTCGACGGCCTCGAGCACATCGCCCTGCTGTGCGAGCACGGCTTCGCCAAGCTGCCAGGTCCAGTCGAGGTCGTCATTCAGAAGCTGCAGTGCCTCGGGATAGTTGAGCAGCGCGACGATGCTGTCGTCCCATTCAGGATCGGGCTCCAGGCCCGGATCGCGTTCACGCGCTTCGAGCAGGCGTTGCGCCTCAACGACCTGCAACGGATAGGTTGCCGCCGGCAGTACGATGGCCAGCAGGTCATCGGGGTAGAGTGCGACAGGCGCCACGAGATCGACGAGCGCGTCCTCGTCATACACAGGGGCGTCGTCCTGCGCGTGTGCAGGCGCAAACGAAACGAGAAGCGCTAGGAGCGCCAGCAGTGACGTGGCGACTCGCGGGGCAACGCCGTCTTTGACGGGGTGCTGGATCATGGCCGTCTCCTGATCGGACCGATTCGAGGCTCACGCTAACGAAACCGGCCTGAATAGAACCTTAACGGCTAATCATGAGATAACAAAATGCTTGAGAAACTTATGTTAAGTCTCTCATTAAAATGGATAATGTGTCGCAGAACACCGCCGGTGCGCAGCCGGTCGACTGCGCCGTTCGTGTCTTCGCGTCCGCACGACACGGTCGGCGCGCCGTTTGTGGGGAGTTGCTCGGCCTTCATAGCTGACCTGCACCGTGTTGTCGATGCAGGTCAGCCGAGAAGGCCTGCAGGCGCGGTCAGAAGTTGACCGAGAACGATACAGCCAGGACCGGGTACCAGGCGAAATCCTCGAGTTCCTCCTCGAGTTCGGCGCGCTCGGTCTCAAGCGCGGCCTGAAACGTCGGGTCGCTGGCGATGATGCCGTCAGCCGACATTGCGAGCGACGGGTCGCCCTGGTACATCACGCCGGCATCAAAGTGCAGGCCAACCGTGTCGCCGAGGCGGAAGTCGAGGCCCATCCCCGCGTAGGGGGCAAGGTCGTCGAACGTGGCGCGACCGCGGAGGTTGCCCACCTGGCTGGCATCGAAGAGCTGTCCACCAATCTCGTAGGTGCCTGTGTCATTGCCCAGGAAGTTGCCTTCGTTGCCGTTGGCAACCAGGCCTGCCGAGAAGCGGACGGGGCTCGCGGGGATACGGGCGTTGACCGTCGCGTAGAGGCTTTCGAGGCCCAGCTCGGCTTCATAGTCGATGCCGGCTTCCGTGCGGGTCGTGTCGTAGTCGTAGCGGCTAAAGCCCGCGCGCAGGTCGAGGTAAGGCACGGGCCGCCAGGTGGCTTCGAGGCCCAGTCCCTGGGTTCCAGCGCGCGCAGCGATCCATAAATCATCATCGGCTACGGCGTCGGTGGCGCCGAATGTGGCCAGCGCAGCGGCGGCGGCGATCATCCGTTTCATGTCGGTCTCCGGAGGGGTTGGTGACTGCAGACTAAACGTGCGTCACGAGTGCCACTGTGCGGCAGGTCACGAAACGCCCTCGAAACCGCGCCAGAAGGGCGTCTCAGCCGTTTCAATCGAAACAGGCATCAAGTAAAATTATGGTCAACCGCTGAATCCTCATAGCGCCGCGAAGAAGAGGGTCTGCCCCGGGGACGGGCTGACGCTAAAAACATGACCAAATCACTGCAGGAGCAGTATCGGGCCACGCCGCTCAGCGGCACCAATGCGGCCCTCATCGAAGACCTCTACGAGCTGTACCTGAGCGACCCCGACGCCGTCGGTGATCAGTGGCGCCAGTACTTCTCGGGCCTCGCCAACGGTAGTGCCGCGAGCGAGACGCCGCACAGCCCCATCGTTGATCGGCTGCGTGAGATCGGCAAGATGCCGGCTTCGGCGCGACCACGCGCCGGCAATGGCGCTGCAACGCCTGTCTTGACGGCATCCTCCGATGAGAAGCAGGCCGCGGTCTCGCGACTTATCCAGGTGTATGCCCTGCGTGGCCACCAGATCGCTGATATCGATCCCTTGGGTCTCATGGAGCGCGCCTCGCCGCGCGTACTGGATTTCGACTTCCTGGGACTCGAGCCGTCCGACATGGACACCGAGTTCTTCACGGGCGGTCTGGCCGGCACGGGCCACGAGCGCATGCGACTGCGCGACATCCTCGCGCTGCTGCGCCAGATCTACTGCGGCAAGACGGGCGCGGAGTTCGCGCACATCTCGCGCTCCCGCGAGCGCCTCTGGCTCCGCGAGCAGTTCGAGGCGCGTATCACGAGGCCTGTTCCGCCCGACGAACAACGCTGGTTGCTCAAGCAGCTCTCGCGCGCTGAGACGCTCGAGCGCTACCTACACACTAAATATGTGGGACAGAAGCGCTTCTCGCTCGAAGGCGGTGAAAGCCTGATCCCCATGCTCGACACGCTGGTCCAGGACGGCGGGCGCCTCGGTGTGAAGGAAGTCGTCTTTGGCATGGCGCACCGCGGGCGTATCAACGTGCTCGTCAACGTGCTCGGCAAGGCGCCGCAGGAGTTGTTCTCGGAATTTGAGGGTGGTTACGACCCAGAGGAGATCGCGGGCTCTGGCGACGTGAAATACCACAAGGGCTTCTCGGCAGACATGAAGACGCCCGGCGGCAACGTACACCTGACCATGGCGTTCAACCCCTCGCACCTCGAGATCGTGAACCCAGTCGTCGAGGGTTCGGTGCGCGCGCGTCAGTTGCGCAGTGGCGACGAAAGCGGCAACTCGATCCTGCCTGTGCTCATCCACGGCGATGCGGCATTCGCAGGGCAGGGCGTGGTCACCGAGACCTTCCAGATGTCGCAGTTGCCGAGCTTCCGCACGGGCGGCACGATGCACATTGTCGTCAACAACCAGATCGGCTTTACGACCAGCGATCCCGAAGACGCGCGTTCAACACCGTACTGCAGCGACGTCGCCAAGATGATCGAAGCGCCGATCTTCCACGTGAACGGCGACGACCCCGAAGCCGTGCTGCGTGTGACACGTCTGGCGCTCGACTACCGCCAGAAGTACCAGAAAGACGTCGTCATCGATCTTGTCTGCTATCGCCGCCTGGGCCACAACGAGGCCGACGAGCCGGCCGCCACGCAGCCGATCATGTACCGCGCCATTCGTGCGCACAAAACGACGCGCGAGCAGTACGAAGCCAAGCTGGCCGAGGCTGGCGTCATGTCCGTCGAGGAATCGCAGGGCATGGTCGAGCGTTACCGCGCCCGTCTCGATGACGGCCGGCCCGTGCCGCGCGACCTGCTCGGCATGATCGGTAACGAATTCACGATCGACTGGTCGCAGTACGCGAGCGGTGACCTGCTTACGGCCGTCGATACCGCGGTCGATGCCGAGGCGGTCTCGCGCCTGGGTGCCAAGCTCACAGGGATTCCCGAAGACGTTGAGCTGCACTCGCGCGTTGCCCGCATCGTTGATGCCCGCCGCGCGATGCTGGCTGGCGATCAGTCGATGGACTGGGGCTTCGCAGAAACGATGGCCTATGCGACGCTGCTCGACGAAGGCTACGACGTGCGCCTCACGGGCCAAGACAGTGGCCGTGGGACGTTCTTCCACCGCCACGCCGTCCTGCACAATCAGGCTGACGGCAGTGAGTACATCCCGCTGCGCCACATTGCAGATCGTAAGCATGACTTCACGGTGACGGACTCTTACCTGTCCGAAGAGGCCGTGATGGGTTTCGAATACGGCTATGCCACGACCGAGCCCAACACGCTTGTGATCTGGGAAGGCCAGTTCGGCGACTTTGCCAATGGCGCGCAGGTCGTCATCGACCAGTTCATCAGTTCGGGCGAAGCCAAGTGGGGGCGTCTTTGCGGTCTCACGCTGTTCCTGCCCCACGGTTACGAGGGTCAGGGTCCCGAGCATTCCTCGGCGCGGCTCGAGCGCTTCCTGCAGCTCTGTGCGGAACACAATATGCAGGTTGTGGTTCCGTCGACGCCTGCACAGATGTTCCACATGATCCGTCGCCAGATGCGCCGGCCCGCGCGCAAGCCGCTCATTGTCATGACGCCCAAGAGCCTGCTGCGCCACAAGCGCTCCGTGTCGCCGTTGTCTGATCTCAGTGATGGCGCGTTCAGGCTTGTTATCGATGAGCCCGACGATATCGATGCGCCGAGCATCCAGCGCGTCGTGTTCTGCAGTGGCAAGGTCTACTACGACATCATTGAACGCCGCGAGAAAGAGGACGTTGACGACGTCGCCGTCGTACGCGTCGAGCAGCTCTACCCGTTCCCGGTTGATGAGTTGGCCAACGTGTTGTCGCGCTACCGCAATGCCGAGACGGTCATCTGGTGCCAGGAAGAGCCGCGCAACCAGGGCGCCTGGTATCAGATTCGTCACCGGCTCGTAGAACCGCTGCGCTCGCGCCACACCTTGCATTACGTCGGGCGCGCGGGCGCCGCGGCACCCGCTGCCGGCATTCCGACTATGCACGCGCAACAGCAGAACCAGCTCGTGGAAAAAGCGTTGGGGCTTGCGCCGATCGTTGACGAGATCGATCGCTGATTTGGGTTTAGGGGCAACGCGTGCGGTCGGCGTCCAGGGGATTCCGAAGCACGCGGCTGAACAGGGCGGGCGAGGCACCGCCAATAGAGGACGAACAAGAGAACATCATGGCTGTAGAAGTTAAAGTCCCACAGCTGCCGGAATCGGTAGCGGATGCGACGCTGGTCGCCTGGAACAAGAAGCCCGGCGACGCCGTGAAGCGCGACGAGAACCTCGTCGATCTCGAAACGGACAAGGTGGTCCTCGAGGTACCGTGCCCCACGGACGGCGTCCTAAAAGAGATCAAGGTGGCCGACGGCGCCACGGTGGAGAGCGGTGACCTGCTCGCCATTGTAGAAGCCGGCGCGCAGGCTGAAGCGCCGGCTGCGGCCGAGGTGCCCACAGCTGCGGCCGCCGAAGCACCGTCTGGCGAACCTGCGGAAGCCGCACGCGGCAGCGCGAGCGGCAAGCTCAGCCCGGCGGTACGTCGACTCGTCGAGGAGCACGACCTCGATGTGTCACGCATCAACGGCAGCGGGCGCGATGGTCGCATCACTAAAGCAGACGTGATGCAGCACCTCGAATCTGCTGATGATAGTGCCGCCGAAGACCTGCCTGTGGGCGGTACAGCGCCGGCTGCCGCACGCAATGAACAGCGCGTGCCCATGACGCGGTTGCGCGCAACGATTGCCGACCGCATGGTCGCAGCACAACAGAATGCCGCCATGCTGACGACCTTTAATGAGGTCGACCTGACGGAAGTCATCGGGCTGCGCAGCCGCCACAAGGACGGATTCGCCGAGACGCACGGCGTCAAGCTGGGCTTCATGTCGTTCTTCGTTCGCGCCGCTGTCGAAGCGCTCAAGAAGTTCCCACTCGTAAATGCCTCGGTGGACGGTCGCGACATCGTCTACCACGACTACCAGGACATCGGCATTGCCGTGTCGACGGAGCGCGGCCTGCTGGTGCCTGTGTTGCGCGACGCCGGCCTCATGTCATTCGCCGACATCGAGAAGGGCATCGCCGAATACGGTCGCCGCGCACGCGAAGGCACGATCGGCATCGAGGACCTCACGGGTGGCACGTTCACCATCACAAATGGCGGGATCTTCGGTTCGATGATGTCGACGCCGATTCTGAACCCGCCGCAAAGCGGCATCCTGGGCATGCACGCGATCATGGACCGACCCGTTGTCGTCAACGGCCAGGTCGAGATCCGCAAGATGATGTATCTCGCGATGTCCTACGACCACCGCATTATCGATGGCAAGGAAGCGGTGCAGTTTGTCGTTGCCATCAAGAACGCGCTCGAAGATCCGGGCCGTTTGTTGCTACAGCTGTAATCCGGTTGGCGGCGCACGGCGTCGCACCGACGGCTGATCCCCGACCACGACACGGGCGTGTGCCCGTATGGAAACCGATTTAATGAGTGATCAATACGACGTCATCGTCATCGGCGGTGGCCCCGCTGGCTACCCTGCGGCAATTCGCGCGGCACAACACGGTCTTTCCGTCGCCTGCATCGACGACTGGAAGAACTACGATGGCAGCCACGCGTTCGGCGGCACCTGCCTCAATGCGGGCTGCATTCCTTCCAAGGCGCTGCTCGAGTCCTCGGAATTGTTCCACCGCGCGCAGCATGAGTTTGCGGACCACGGGATTGGCGCTGACAACGTCCGGCTCGACCTCGAGGCCATGCAAAAGCGCAAGGGAAAGATCGTCACCCAGCTGACGAGCGGCATCGCTGCGCTGTTCAAGTCGAACAAGGTCGACGGCCTGCGGGGTCGGGGCAAGCTGCTCGCCAACAACAAGGTCGAGTACACGCCCGTCGAGGGCGACGCGCGCGTACTTGCCGCTAAGCACGTCATTTTGGCTACGGGTTCACAGCCGATTGAATTGCCAAGCATGCCGTTTGATGGCGACCGCATCGTTGATTCCTGGGGCGCGCTCGAATTTGATACCGTGCCCGAGAAACTGGGCGTTATCGGCGCGGGTGTCATCGGCCTTGAGCTCGGCAGCGTCTGGGCGCGTCTCGGTGCTGAGGTCACGGTGCTCGAAGCCATGCCCGATTTCCTCGCTATGGTGGATCGTCAGATCGCCAAGGACGCCGAGCGCCAATTCAAGAAGCAGGGTCTCGACATCAAGCTCGGTGCACGTGTGAGCGCGGCATCGGTCGACGGTGACCGCGTCAAGGTCGTCTACGAGGACAAGGACGGCGAACACGAGACCACCTATGACCGTCTCGTCGTGGCCGTGGGCCGCCGACCCTACACGGACGGTGTGCTGGGCGAGGGCACGGGCGTCGAAGTCGATGAACGAGGCTTCTTCGTCGTCGATGACGAGTGCCGCACGGGTGCCGCCAACGTCTACGCCGTCGGCGACTGTGTGCGTGGCCCGATGCTCGCGCACAAGGGTACTGAGGAAGGCGTCATGGCCGCGGACCTCATCGCGGGCGAGGTCGCTGAGGTGAACTACGACGTGATTCCTTCCGTGGTCTACACGGCACCCGAGATCGCCTGGGTCGGCAAGACCGAGGAGCAGGTCAAGGAAAGCGGCCGCGACTACAAGACCGGCGTCTTCCCGTTCGCTGCCAGTGGCCGTGCCAAAGCCATGGAGCAGGCGGCCGGCATGGTCAAGATCGTGAGCGCCAGGGACGACGACGAAATCCTGGGTGTGCACATCATCGGGCCGATGGCCGGTGAGCTCATCGGCGAGCTGGTATTGGCTATGGAATTCCGCGCCAGCACCGAAGACATCCAGCGTACGGTGCACGCGCATCCGACACTGTCGGAGGCCGTCCACGAGGCGGCATTGGGCGCTGACAAACTCGCGCTGCACGCCATCAACCGCTGAGAGGGCGCAGCGCTTAAGTCAGGTCGCGCGCGAGACACGCTCCACGCCGCGGACCTGTTGCAGCCGGGACATGACGCGCGCGAGCGTGCCGAGGCCATCGACCTCGGCCCGGAGCGTGACGACCGCGCGCAGCGTCTTGGGGCTGACGCGTGCGTCGTTGCCGAGGATGCGGATTTCCTCGTCGCTCATCACGCCCGACAGATCCTTGAGCAGCCCGTTGCGGTCTGCCGCCTCGATGCGGATTGTGACGGGATAGCGGGCGCGCTCATCGTCGTACCAGCTCGCTGAGAGCACCCGGTCCGGGTGTTGGGCCTGCAGGCGCAGGAGCGAGCCGCAATCCTGTCGGTGCACGCTGATTCCCCGGCCTTGCGTGATGTAGCCGCTGATCGCCTCAGGCGGTACGGGGTTGCAGCAGCGTGCGAAGTGCGTGAGCACGGACTCGGCGCCTTCGATGAGCACGGCACCCGCACCCGTCGGCTTGCGTCGTCGTGGTTTTTTGGCGGGCGCGGCCTCGGCTGGCGGTGCCGTGAGTTGTTGTACGGCATTGAATACGGCGGCCGTCGTGATATCGCCGACACCCAGCGCCACGCACAAATCGTCAACGCTCTCGAAACCCATGCGGTCGGCCAGCTTGGCTACGGCCAGGTCGCGAATGTTGAGTCGCTGCAATTCGCGCTCGAGGTGCTCTCGACCCTGCTTGCGATTGAGGTCCCGGTCCTGTTGGCGGAACCAGCTGCGCACCTTGGTGCGATTGCGGGCTGAGACGAGGAAGCCCTCACGCGACGACAGCCAGTCGCGGCTCGGCTGCGCTTCCTTGGCCGTAATGATCTCGACGCGGTCACCATTGGCGAGCTGATGCGTCAGCGTGACGATGCGCCCGTTCACGCGCGCGCCTTTGCAGCGGTGACCAATCTCCGTGTGGACGTGGTAGGCGAAGTCGAGCGGCGTGGCACCCGCAGGCAGATCCACGATGTCGCCGCGGGGCGTGATCGCGTAGACCCGGTCGTCGAAGACGCCCTCCGACAGTGCCTCGAGCATATCGGCGTCGCCGGCGTCGTCATCGCCCTCAAGCAGCTGGCGCAGCCAGGCGATCTTCTGCTCGAACGCGGAGTTGCTCGAACCGCCTTCTTTATAGCGCCAGTGCGCGGCGACCCCCAGCTCGGCCTGCGCGTGCATGTCGAAGGTGCGGATCTGGATTTCGAGTGCATGGCCCTCGGGGCCGAACACGGCCGTGTGCAGCGAGCGGTAGTTGTTGCCCTTGGGGTTTGCGATGTAGTCGTCAAATTCCTCGCGGATGTAGGGCCAGCGGTTGTGCACGACACCGAGCGCTGTGTAGCAGTCGGTCACACTGTCGACCATAATGCGCACGGCGCGCACATCGAACAGTTGATCCAGCGACACCTGCTTGCGCTGCATCTTTTTCCAAATGGAATAGATGTGCTTCGGCCGGCCGCTGATTTCCGCGGTCAGGCCTGCCTCCGACAGCAGTGCGCCAATTTCGGCGGTCACTTCGATGATGTAACGCTCGCGTGCGTCGCGGCGTTCCGCGAGCGCCTTGGCAATGTCCTTGTATTGTTCGGGTTCGAGGTAGCGGAAGGCATAGTCCTCGAGCTCCCACTTGAGCTGCCAGATCCCCAGCCGATTGGCCAGCGGCGCAAAGATCTCGCGCGTGTCGCGACCCAGTATGCGTCGTGTTGCCTCATCGGCGTCGCGGGCCAGCCGCAGGTCGGCGAGCTGCGCGGCAAGCCGCACAATCACGAGGCGGTAGTCATTGACTACAGCCAGCAGCATGCGGCGCAGGGCCTCGCCCTGCTCGGGCGGCAGCTGCTCGCCGGGCGCCCACTGACCCGGCAGCGACAGCTCGAACAGCTGACCCAGACCCCGGCAGAGCAGGCCGACCTCCCGGCCTGCGCGCTTGTCGATGGCCGTCAGCGAGATATGCCCGGCACGTTTGAACGGCTCGAGCGCGGCCGTGAGGCGCAGGTCGTCATCCACGGCCAGCGTGTCTACGATCGCTTCCGTGGCCTGCGACTGGGCGGCGGCGGAAGCGTAGTCCGGATTGTCCCGCAGCGTCGCAAGCCAGCTGTTGGCAGGCGCGTCCTGCTGCGGCGTGTCAGTGGCTTTTGCCATGGGTCTCGACTACCGCGATAACGATGACGCTCCTGCAGCCAGGGGCGGGTGCGATCGAACTGAATCAAGGAGGCGTTGTACGCGACTGCGTCACGACGCCGTTAGACGGTATCATACGGGTTTAGGCGGGCAGCGCGCCTGGAACCGCGCCCTGTGGGTGTGGTCCGACGCTTGGGAGCGCTTGTCCGCGCGGAAGCTTGGGAGATTGCATGTTGAACCGAATTCGCCGTTCCGGTTTTGCCGCCGCGGCCCTCACGCTGTATGCGGCAACCGTATCGACGGGTGCGCAGGCCAGCGAACTGAACTTGAGCCTCAATGATGACGCGGCGCGGCTGACCTACGCCTGGGATATCAGTGCCAACGACCTCAAGCTCGACGCAGGCTGGCTGACACATCAGGATCGCGGCGACGTCCTGAATGTTGGCCTGCACCTCGAGGGTGCGGCCTCGTCGGGCGCCTCGCCTGTTATCGGTGGCCTGGGCGGCAAGATCTTCTACATCGACCCGGATGCCGTTGGCTTCGACGCCACGGTGATCGGTATCGGCGGCTACCTGCGATACACGCTGCCACAGTACAACCGCTTCAACCTTTACGCGCACGCGTACTTCGCGCCGGACGTTCTGGCCTTCGGTGACGGCGACACCTACCAGGAGTTCGAAGCCCGCATTGGATACAACGTGTTGCGCGAGGCCGACGTGTTCCTCGGTGTGCGCTACGCCAACATCGAATTTGATCCCGTGGGCGAGGTGACCATGGACAATGGGTTGCACCTGGGGATTCAGCTCAGATTCTGAGCGGCGCGGCGGAGACGGGGAGGCACATGGCAGGCCACAGTAAATGGGCGAACATCCAGCACCGCAAGGGCGCCCAGGACAAAAAGCGCGGCAAGCTGTTCACGAAGCTGATTCGTGAGATTACCGTGGCCGCTCGGATGGGGGGTGGCGATCTCGACGCGAACCCGCGTTTGCGGCTCGCCGTCGACAAGGCCAAGGGCCAGAGCATGCCCAAGGACAACATCGAGCGCGCCATCAAGCGCGGCTCGGGTGAGCTGGGCGGCGACGACTACCTGGAGATTCGATACGAGGGCTATGGCCCCGGCGGTACGGCCGTTATGGTCGACTGCATGACCGACAACCGGAATCGCACGGTCGCAGAGGTGCGTCATGCGTTCTCCAAATTCGGCGGCAACCTGGGCGCCGATGGTTCGGTGGCATACCTGTTCGCGCACGTGGGGCTGCTCGACTACGCGGCAGGCAGTGACGAGGACGCGATTATGGGCGCGGCTATTGAGGCGGGCGCAGAGGACGTGATTGTCGGTGATGACGGCGCCATCGAAGTGCTGACGACCCCTGCCGAGTTTGAGCAGGTACGCGACGCGATGCTGGCCGCCGAGTTCGAGCCCGAGTCGGCTGAGGTGACTATGCGCGCCGAGACCAGCGCGTCACTCGACCGCGGCGCTGCCGAGACGATGCTCAAGTTGCTCGATGTGCTGGAAGACCTCGACGACGTGCAGCAGGTCTACAGCAACGCCGACATTGCGGACGACATCCTGGCGACCTTGTAGATGCCCGCAGTGAGCAGCAGCGCGACGCGTATTCTCGGTATTGACCCAGGGTCTCGCCTGACGGGCTTTGGTGTGGTCGACTTTGAAGGTGACCGGGCCCGATTTGTCGACGCGGGCGTTATCAAGACGGGCAATGGCGAACTGAGTGAGCGTCTCGAAGTGATCTTCGATGCCACGCGCGAGCTCATTAACCGCCACCAGCCCGATACGCTGGCCGTGGAGCAGGTCTTTGTAAGCCGCAACGCGGGAAGCGCGCTCAAGCTGGGTGCGGCGCGTTCGGCGGCCATCTGCGCGAGCTTTGGTTCCGGCATCGCACTCGCCGAGTACAGCCCGCGCGAGATCAAGCGCGCGGTGACGGGCACGGGTGCGGCGGACAAAGCCCAGGTGCAACAGATGATGCGCATGCTGTTATCACTCGATACGCTGCCGCAGGCCGACGCGGCCGATGCGCTGGCGGTGGCCGTGTGTCATGCGAACGCCAGCCGACTGTCGGGCGCCCTTGCGGCGGCGGCACGACGCGCATGATCGCTTCGATTCGCGGCACGCTGGTCAGCAAGCAGGCGCCCGAAATCGTCATCGAGGCGGGTAGCATCGGTTATGCGCTTGAGGTTCCGATGTCGACGTACTTCCGGCTGCCAGCGGTCGGCGCAGAGGCGTCACTGCTCACACATTTTCTCGTGCGTGAGGACGCGCAGCTGCTCTACGGCTTCGCCGACGCTGAAGAGCGCGACCTGTTTCGCAGCCTGCTCAAGGTCAGCGGCGTTGGCGCGCGCATCGCGCTGGCCATCCTCTCGGGCATCAGCGTTGAGGGCTTTCGCCAATGCGTCGCTTTCGAGGACACGGCTGCGCTAATCAAGGTGCCCGGCATCGGCAAGAAGACGGCCGAAAGGCTCATCTACGAGATGCGCGACAAACTCGACGCACCCGCTGTGGCGGCGCCGGCGGCGACGAAATCCAGTGGCGCGCCGGCAGCAGTCGCCGCCGACGGTCGCGCCGAGGCGTTCCATGCGCTGATCGCGCTGGGCTACAAGGACGCTGAAGTGCGGCGCCTGCTCAAGGCCGTCGAAGGCACGGGCGACGCCGAGTCGGCAGAAGACTACATCCGCCTGGCGTTGCGCCAGGCCGCGGGGTGATTGATGAGTGGTGACGACAACCGTCTCGTGGCCGCAGACAGCCTGGGCGATGACGCGGTATTTGATCGCGCGATCCGCCCGGCCCGACTGGCCGACTACGTAGGTCAGCCTGCGGTCAAGGAGCAGATGGATATCTTCATCAGCGCCGCGCGGCAACGATCGGAGTCTCTGGATCATGTGCTCATTTTTGGGCCGCCCGGGCTCGGTAAGACGACCCTGGCGCACATCGTTGCCAATGAGCTTGATGTGAACCTTCGCCAGACCTCGGGTCCCGTGCTTGAGCGTCCGGGCGACCTGGCCGCCATCCTCACCAACCTTGAACCCAACGACGTGCTGTTTGTCGATGAGATCCATCGCCTGAGTCCCGTGGTCGAGGAAGTGCTCTACCCGGCGATGGAGGACTACCAGCTCGACATCGTCATCGGCGAGGGCCCGGGTGCGCGCTCGATCAAGCTGGACCTGCCGCCGTTTACGCTGGTGGGCGCCACGACGCGGGCCGGCTTGCTGACGTCGCCATTGCGCGATCGCTTTGGCATCGTGCAGCGCCTCGAGTTTTACGACCGCAGCGAGCTCGCCGCGATCGTCCGGCGCTCAGCGGGCATTCTTGAGCTCGATATCGAAACCGAAGGCGCCGACCTGATCGCGGCGCGTTCCCGCGGTACGCCGCGTATCGCGAACCGATTGTTGCGCCGGGTCCGGGACTACGCGCAGGTGCGCGGCAACGGCGTGGTCGACGAGGCCAACGCCACGGCAGCCATGGACATGCTGGCCGTCGATCCGCACGGCTTTGACACGATGGACCGCAAGCTGCTGCTCGCCATCATTGAGAAGTTCGATGGTGGGCCCGTGGGCGTGGACAGCCTGGCCGCCGCCATCGGCGAGGAACGCGGCACGATTGAAGACGTGCTGGAACCCTACCTGATCCAGCAGGGCTTCATCATGCGCACGGCGCGCGGTCGCGTGGCCACGCGAACAGCCTACCTGCACTTCGGACTCAAGGCGCCGCCGCGTGAGGCCGCGCCCGAACCCTCGCTGTTCGACAACATGGACGACAGCACCCCCTAGCCACCGTGACAGCCGCGGTCGTCGGCGCCGCCGATCCCGCGCTCGGAGCACGCCTGATGAACAACGACAAGCTCTCCATCCTCAAATTGATCGCCGACGCCAGCATCGTCGTGCAGCTCGTCATGCTCATGCTGCTGGGCGCGTCGTTCTGGTCCTGGTACATCATCATTCGTAAACGCCGCATGCTCGGGCGTGCGCAATCGGTGGCAGACCGCTTCGAGTCCGAGTTCTGGTCGGGTTCCGATCTGTCTTCGCTGTACCGAAAAGTGACGTCGGGCAAAGGCGCGGGGCCCGGTATGCCTGCGATTTTCGAATCCGGCTTCCGCGAGTTTCAGCGCCTCATTCAGCAGGACGGCGTGTCTGCGGAGCGTGTCATCGAAACCTCACGCCGCGCCATGCGCGTCAGCATGACGCGCGAAACGGACCTGCTGGAACAGGGCCTGGCGTCGCTGGCCACGATTGGATCGACAAGTCCCTATGTAGGCCTGTTTGGCACCGTGTGGGGCATCATGAACTCGTTTACGAGCCTAGGCGCGGGCACCCAGACGGCAACCCTGCAGACCGTGGCCCCTGGCATCGCCGAAGCGCTTGTGGCCACGGCCATGGGCTTGTTCGCGGCCATTCCGGCCGTGATCTTCTACAACCGAAACGCCGATCGACTCGGGCGCATCGAGTCGCGCTTCGAGACCTTTAGCGACGAGCTGCTCGGCATTCTCGAACGCCACGCGCAGCGAACGACCACGGGGCAGGGTTGATATGGCGCGCCGCCGACTCATGGGCGACATCAATGTCGTGCCCTACATCGACGTGATGCTCGTGCTGCTCATTATCTTTATGGTCACAGCACCTCTACTTACGCAAGGCATCGAGGTTGATCTGCCTGAGGCCGATGCCGCGCCACTGGACACGGCTGTGACCGAGGACAACCTGCCGCTCGTGCTGTCTGTCGACAGCGAAGGCGCGCTCTACCTCAATGCGGGCGAGTCCAAAGACACCCCCGTGACCGGGCAGTACGTGATCGACAACGTGGCCAGGGTGCTGAGTCGACGCCCTGACACACCCGTTATGGTCAAGGCCGACCAGGCTGTGCCTTACGGTCGCGTCGTAGAGGCCATGGTGCTGCTGCAGAAAGGCGGTGCTGACGAGGTGGGCTTCATTACCGACCCGCTGGACCCGGACGCGCTCACGCGCTGAGCGCGCGCGCCGCATGCGCCACATCCTCGACAACGCGATTGCGCTGATAGGCTCCGTGGCCCTGCACGGGGTCCTCGTGGCGTTGTTGCTGATCAACTTTGACTGGGGAGATGAGCCGCCGCCGCCCGTGCAGACTACGATCAAGGCGCGCATCGTCAGCGACGAGACCACGGTGAGCCGCCCCGCCCCCCCTGCGGAACCCTCTGCCGCCGAGATTGCCGAAAGGCAGAGGCAGGAAGCGGCCGCGCGCGAGCGACGGCAACGCGAGGAGGCCGCGCGTTTGCAGCGCGAAGCCGAGGCGCGCGAGGCCGCAGAGCGTGAGGCACAGGCGCAGGCCGAACGCGAGGCGCAAGAGGCGGCCGATCGCCAGGCGCGCGAGGAAGCTGAGCGTCAGGCGCGTGAGGCGGAGCAACGTCAGGCGCGAGAGGAGGCCGAGCGTCAGGCCCGAAAGGAGGCCGAGCGCAAAGCGCGCGAGGAGGCAGAGCGCCAGGCGCGCGAGGAGGCAGAGCGACGGGCGCGTGAGGAAGCCGAGCGACGGGCGGCGGAGGCACGCCAGGCCGAGCTCGATGCCCAATTGCAAGATGCGCTTGAAGCAGAACTGGCGCGCGAAGGTGCTATAGAACAAGGACTGCAAGCGAAGTACATTGAAGTCATACGGCAAAAAGTGCGACGTGAGTGGCGCGTCCCGCCAGGCGCCGCCAATGACATTGTGTGCACTGTACGTGTGCGCCAGTTGCGCAGTGGCGATGTCGTGAGTGTGGTCGTTTCCGATTGCCCAGGTGGGGAGGCACTGTCACGCTCGCTGTCCATCGCGGTAAACCGTGCGTCCCCATTGCCGCCGCCCGATGATCCCTCGCTGTTCGAGCCCAACCTCGTTCTGCGTTTCAACACCAGTGAATCCGAATAGACTTCGCGGTAGACTTATAAAAATGCGCCATCTATCTGAAAAGAATCAGAAAAACATCATGCTCAGCGTCGCCTTTTGGCGACAGTGGCTGGTCTTCGCGGGTGTGTTCCTCGCGCTGGCTGCGCCCGTACGCGCGGAGCTCGTCATCGAGATCACGCGTGGTGCCGTCAAGCCGATTCCGATCGCCATCGTGCCTTTTGGCTGGAGCGGGACTGGCAATGCACCGGGCGATGCGGCCAGCGTTATTCGCTCGGACCTGTATGGCAGCGGCCGTTTCGACCCGCTGGACAATGACGTCATGCTCGAGCGGCCCGTGCGCGGCGTTGATATCGATTTTGATAACTGGCGGTTTGTCGCTGTCGACTATGTGCTTGTCGGGCGTCTGGAGGAGGTTGGCGATGAACTGGCGCTGACCTACCAGCTGTTTGATGTCTATGGCGCGCGCCAGGTTGTTGCTGACAGCCTTGTTCTGGAGCCGCGCGACCTGCGACTTGCGAGCCACCGCGTCGCGGACGCCGTGTTCGAGGCCATCACCGGAGTTAAGGGCGTCTTCTCGACACGTGTGGCCTACATCTCCGTGAGCGGCAGGCCACCCGAACGCACCTACCGGCTCATCGTTGCCGATGCCGATGGGAACAACGAGTTCGTGTTGCTCGAGAGCGCGCAGCCCATCATGTCGCCCGCCTGGTCGCCGGACGGGCGGCAGCTGGCTTACGTGTCTTTTGAGAGCGGCCGTGCTGCCGTCTACGTTCAGACCTTGCGCACGGGCTCACGCCGCGCGGTGTCTGACCGTCCCGGCGTCAACAACGCACCGGCCTGGTCGCCCGATGGGCGCCAGCTTGCGCTGACCCTGTCGGACGCGGAGGGCAATCTCGACGTGCACGTGCTGACGCTGCTGGGCAATCGACTCGTGCGGCTGACCGAGCGCCGCTCCATCGACACGGAGCCCACCTGGTCGGCCGATGGGCGCCACGTGTACTTCACGTCGGATCGGGGCGGCGCGCCGCAGGTCTACCGCATTGCGGCAAACGGCTCCGAAGACGCGCCCGAGCGCGTGACCTTCGAGGGCAATTACAATGCCCGCCCGCGCGTGTCACCTGACGGCCGCTACCTGGCCGTGGTGCACGACGACCGCGGGCGCTTCCGCGTGGCCGTGCAGGACCTCGAAACCGGGGCGCTACAGGTGCTGTCCGACGGCTCGCTAGACGAATCGCCGGCGTTCGCACCCAATTCGGCCCAACTCATTTATGCGACACGCCGCGAAGGCCGCGGCGTGCTTGAGACCGTCAGCACGGACGGGCTCATCAGCGGCCGCGTGAAATCGGTCGGCAACGACGTGCGCGAGCCCGTCTGGTCGCCGTACGCGCGGTGAGCGACTACACTTTGCATCCCATGACCACGAGGAGTACCCGAGTCATGAACAAGCGCCTGATTTTGACTGTCCTGGCCACGGCCTTTGTCGCCGCGGGCTGCGGACCCAAGCGCGCAACGCTGCCTGAATACGAAGACACGTCCACGGAAGTGCCCGGATCGGACAATGATTCGAGTTCCGGGTCTGGCGTGGCCGACTCATCGATTCGCAGCCGCGGCTTCGAGGACGACAGCGTGGCGACCGATACCGCCGATGCGCTCATCATTTATTTCGAGTACGACCGCGCCGAGGTGCGCCCCGAGTACGCGGACCTGCTGGCCGCGCACGCACGCCGCTTGAGTGGCAACTCGGGCTTGCGCCTGCGTTTGGAAGGCCATGCCGACGAACGCGGCTCGCGCGAGTACAACATTGGACTCGGTGAACGCCGTGCGCAGGCCGTGCGCCGCCTGTTGCTCATCCAGGGTGCCTCTGCGGGGCAGATCAGCACCGTGAGCTACGGTGAAGAACGCCCCGTTGCGTTCGGCAGCACCGAGTCAGACTACGAAAAGAACCGCCGCGTGGAGCTCAGTTACCGCTGAGCCCGCGTGACGTCGCGACAATGAGGTGAGCGACATGAAACAGATTCGCAACGTCTCGACTGCCGTCCTGGCCGCTGCGGTGGTGTCGGGTTGTGCCACGATCCCGCCCGAGGAAGACCCGGTGCTCATCAAGCTCTCGCAGATAGAGCGTCGGCTCGAGCGTGTCGAGCGCGTCGTGCAGAACGACAGCCTCGTGCAGCTCGTGGCCCGCGTCGATGCGCTTTCGAGCGAAGTTGATGCGCTGCGTGGTCAGATCGAGGCCAACACATTTGATTCGGACAAGATGGCGGAACGCCAGCGCAACCTGTACGCCGACCTTGACGCGCGACTGCAGGACCTCGAGTCTGCCCCGCGCGAATCGAACGTCATGCAGGGCGGCACGCTGCAGGCCGGCGAGCTGCCGTTGCCCAACGGTTCTGATCGCGAGAACTACCAGGCCGCGTTTGAGCTGCTCAAGGAAGGGCGCTACGACCAGTCCGCCAAGGCCTTCCAGCAGTTCCTCGTGGCTTATCCGAACAGCGAGCTGGCCGACAATGCCCAGTACTGGCTTGCGGAATCGTTTTACGTCTCGCAGCGCTTTGATGAGGCTCTGCCCATCTTCAACACCGTGATTTCGGATTTCCCGGCGTCGCGCAAGGTACCTGACGCCTTGCTCAAGATCGGTTACTGCAACTATGAGCTGCAGCGTTGGGATGCGGCCGAGACGGCGCTGGCCCGCGTTGTCGCCGATTACCCCGAAACCACGGCGGCGCGTCTCGCGAGCAAGCGGCTCGAGCAGCTGCGCACCGAACGGGGCTGAGCCCGAGCACATGGCCCAGGTAGCACGCGACATGCTCGACGCGGCCGAACGGCTGCGTATCACGGAAGTGTTCCACTCGTTGCAGGGCGAAGCCCTGGCCAGCGGGATGCCCACCGTGTTCGTGCGCCTAACGGGTTGCCCTTTGCGGTGCACCTACTGCGACAGTGAGTACGCGTTCCACGGCGGCGAGTGGTTCGACTTCAATGCGCTGATTGACCGCGTCGCGGGTTTCGGCGCGACCCATGTCTGTGTCACGGGCGGCGAGCCGCTGGCGCAACCCAACTGTCGCGCGTTTCTTGAGCGGCTCTGTGATGCGGGTTTCGACGTCTCGCTGGAGACGAGCGGGGCCATCGACATTGCCGGCATCGACCCGCGCGTGTCGCGTGTCGTTGATCTCAAGACACCGGCCTCGGGCGAGTGCCTGCGCAACCGCTGGCAGAATCTCGACGTGCTGACCGTCCACGACCAGCTCAAGTTCGTCATCTGCGACCGCGGTGATTTCGATTGGGCTGTGCAGTGCATCCGCGAGCGCGAGCTTGTCGATCGTTGCACGATCTGGCTGTCGCCGTCCTGGGGCGTTGTTGAGCCGCACGAGCTCGCACAGTGGATTCTCGAGAGTGGCTTGCCCGTCCGGCTGCAGTTGCAGCTGCACAAGCTGCTCTGGGGCGACGTGCCCGGCAAATGACACGCCGCGCCATCGTATTACTGTCGGGTGGGCTCGATTCCGCCACGGTGCTCGCCATGGCGCGCGCCCAGGGCTATGACTGTCTCGCGCTGAGCTTTGACTACGGCCAGCGTCACGACGCCGAGCTTGCCGCGGCCCACCGTGTCGCCGAACACCTGGGCGCCCTCGAGCACCGAACCATGCGGATCGATTTCGCGGGAATTGGCGGCTCCGCACTGACGGATGACACCATTGACGTGCCCGAGCCGGGCGGTGAGGGCATCCCCGTCACCTATGTGCCCGCGCGCAACACTGTATTCCTGTCGATGGCGCTGGGCTGGGCCGAGGTGGCCGATGCCGAGGCGATCTGTATTGGCGTCAACGCCGTCGACTACTCGGGCTACCCCGATTGTCGGCCCGAGTACATCGCGGCTTATCAGGACATGGCGGCGCTCGCGACCAAGGTGGGCGTCGAGGGGCAGCCCATCCGCATCGAGACGCCGCTCATCGATCTGAGCAAGGCCGATATCATCCGGGCGGGCGTCAAACTGGGTGTGGACTACGCCCTTACGGTGTCTTGCTACCAGGCTGACAACGCGGGCAGGGCCTGCAGTCATTGCGATGCCTGTGTGCTGCGCGCACAGGGTTTTGACGACGCCGGGGTGTCGGACCCAACGCCTTACTTCTGAGCGCGAAGGGTCTTGAGAATTCCGCCCGTTGCGCTATTATTGCGCGCCTTCCCCGTCAGGGGCAGCCGTGTGCCACCACACGGCATCCGGAAGTAACTCACACCGGGCCGTTAGCTCAGATGGTAGAGCAGTTGGCTTTTAACCAATTGGTCATAGGTTCGATCCCTATACGGCCCACCACTTCCGCTTCTACACCGCCTTCCCAGGACAGCACACGCAACGGAGCATCGTGACCCGCTTCGGGTATGATCCGCCGCTGTACTGAGGGAGCAGAATCCGTGACAGGCGAAACCACTTGGCAGGTGCACAAGTTCGGCGGCAGCTCACTTGCCGACGCTGACTGCTTTCGTCGTGTCCGTGACCTGATCACGAGCGAGCCGTCGTCGGCCAGAAAGGCCGTTGTGGTCTCCGCTATAGGGGGCATGACCGACGCCTTGCTGGCGCTCGTCGAGCAGGCCGTGACCGGTGACGCCGATTTCAATGCGGCGCTCGATGCGCTCGAGGCGCGCTACGAGACGGCTGCAGGCCGCGTGCTCGATTGCGAAGCGCGCGCCGACATCCTTGCGCAGTGGTCCCGGGACCGCGAGGACATTGCGGGTCTGCTCCAGGCCGTGACCGTGGTGCGCGCCGCACCCGAACGCACGTTTGATGTGGTGGCTGGCTACGGTGAGATCTGGTCGGCACGGCTGCTTGCTGCGTTGGTCGCGCAGGACTGCAACGACGGTCGCCGCGTGAGCTGGCTCGATGCCCGCGACGTCGTCATTGTGCGCCAGACGAAGCTGGGCCCGAGTGTGGTCTGGCCGGAGTCTCGCGAGCGCAGCGCCTCGAGCCGCGTCCTGGCCAACAGTGACATTGTTATCGTCACGGGCTTCATCGCCAGCGACGAGGCCGGCTTGCAGACGACATTGGGTCGCAATGGCAGTGATCACTCGGCGGCGATCTTCGCAGCACTCTTGGGCGCCGACGCCGTCACGATATGGACGGACGTGCCTGGCGTGCTGACGGGGGACCCGCGCCAGATTCCCGACGCGCAAGCGATCACGAGCCTCTCTTATAACGAGGCCATGGAGCTTGCGTATTTCGGTGCCAAGGTGATCCACCCGCAAACGATGGGCCCGGCCGTCGAGCATGATATCCCGATTCGCATCCGCAGCACGTTCGCACCGGATAGTCCCGGCACCGTGGTCAGCGCGGGCGCTGATAGCGATGAGCCCGTGAAGGGCATTACGTCTATCGGCGGGCTTGCCGTCGTCAACGTCGAAGGTGCGGGCATGATCGGTGTGCCCGGTACCGCGCACCGGATCTTCCGCGCGCTGCGTGAGGCGGACATCTCCGTCATCCTGATCTCGCAGGCCAGCAGTGAGCACTCGGTCTGCTTCGTCGTGCCTGACGACGTGGCCGAAGCCGCCGCGACCGTGGTTCGCGATGCATTCGCCAGCGAACTTGGAACAGGCCAGCTCCAGCGCGTCTCTATCACGCCCGAGTGCAGCATCCTGGCCGTCGTCGGCGACCGGATGTCCGGGCGACCCGGTATTGCGGGGCGCTTTCTCAATACGCTGGGTCAGGCGGGTATCAACGTCATTGCCATCGCGCAGGGCTCTTCAGAGCGCAATATCTCCGTGGTCGTCGCCTCGGCGGATGCGACCCGCGCTTTGCGCGCGGTGCACTCCGGCTTTTATCTCTCGCCCAAAACGCTGTCGATTGGGCTCATTGGCCCCGGCACTGTCGGGGGCGCTTTGCTTGACCAGATCGCGGGCGAAGTCTCACGGCTTTGCGAGCGATTCAATCTCGACCTGCGCGTACGCGCGATCGCGCGATCGCGCGTGATGCACCTCGCCGAGCGCGCGGTTGATCTGGCGAACTGGCGTGAGCTCGCGGCGCAGGCGAAGACGCCCGCCGACCTCGCTGTGTTCGCGGACCATGTCGATGCGGACCATCTGCCGCACGCCGTGATCATCGACTGCACTGCGGATGATGAGGTTGCCGAGCACTATGCGGCGTGGCTTGCGCGCGGCATTCACGTCATTACACCGAACAAACGGGCGCGCAGCGGGCCTTGCGACCGCGTCGCGGCCATCGACGCTGCCGGCCGTCGCGGGCACAGCCGCTTCTATTACGAAACCACTGTGGGCGCGGCGCTGCCAATCATCCGCACGCTGCGTGATCTTGTTGAGACTGGCGACCAGGTGCGGTCCGTGCAGGGCATTTTCTCGGGCACGCTGGCCTACCTGTTCAACACCTATGACGGCAGCGAACCGTTCTCGGCCATCGTGCGCCGCGCGCGCGATGCTGGCTTTACCGAACCCGATCCGCGTGATGACCTTTCAGGTATGGACGTGGCACGCAAGCTCGTGATCCTTGCCCGCGAGGCGGGGCACGCGATTGAGCTCGAAGACGTGACCGTGGAAAGCCTCGTGCCCGAAGCGCTCGAAGGTGTTGGCGTCGAGGCGTTCCTCGACCAGGTGGGTGTCCTCGATGCGGATATGGCGCAGCGACTTGCAGCCGCGGATGCGGCGGATCAGGTGCTGCGCTACGTTGGGCGCATCACGGCCGACGGTCAGGCCAGCGTCGCGTTGACCGCCGTCAGCCGCGACGACGCGCTGGCGAATATCGCGTTGACCGACAACGTGGTGCGTATTGAGAGTGACCGTTACAGCGACAACCCGCTTGTGATTCAGGGGCCCGGCGCTGGACCGGATGTCACCGCGGCGGGCGTGTTTGCCGACCTGCTGCGGCTGGCTGCTGAGCTCGGGAACCAACGCTGATGACAAACGGTGTCGCTACCACGGCCACGGCGTTCGCGCCCGCGTCCATCGGTAACCTCGGCGTGGGGTTCGATGTTCTGGGCCTGGCCATAGCCGGTCCCGGTGATCGCGTGACTGCGGAGCGCCAGGATGCGCCTGGCGTGGTGATTGCGGCTATCACAGGCGATGGCATCGGCGCCGACGCGCACCTGCTGAGTCGCGATGCGCTGTCCAATACGGCCGGTATTGCCGCGGCCGCGATTTGGCAGGCCGGCAAGGGTTCGGGTGGCATTTCGTTAACGTTGCACAAGGGCACGCCATTGGGCTCGGGTATGGGCAGCTCGGCGGCGTCGGCGGTCGCGGGCGCCGTGGCGGCGAACGCGCTGCTCGAACAGCCGCTGGAACACTCGGCTGTGCTCGAAGCGGCGCTCGAGGGCGAAGCCTTCGCCAGTGGCGCTCGACACGCGGATAACGTCGCGCCCAGTTTGTACGGCGGGCTTGTTTTGTGCCCGCCCGGGCGACTGCCGCATTGCGAATCGTTGGCCTTGCCCGATGGTCTTGTGTCGGTGCTTGTTCATCCGCACCTTCGCGTGGACACGGCGGCGGCCCGGCAAGCGCTGTCGGAGTCTGTGCCATTGAAAACGGCGGTGACGCAGTCTGGTTTGCTCGCCTGTTTCGTGCAGGCTTGCGCGCGCGGCGATCGCGATGGCATCGCCGCCTCATTGCGCGATGTCATGATTGAGCACCAGCGCTCAAGGTTCGTGCCCGGATTCGAGTCGGTGAAGGCTGCCGCGCTGGAGCAGGGGGCGCTCGGTACGTCGTTGTCTGGCAGCGGGCCGAGTGTCTTCGCGATTTGCGACGCGGCCGCAGGCGACGCTGTGTCGGCCGCAATGGTCGCCGCCTTCGAATCGGGTGGCGTGGGTTGCGACTACTGGCTGTCGTCGGCGAGCGCGCCCGGGGCCGTTCTGGAGTCCGTGTCGTGAAACTGCGCAGCACGCGCGGTGGCCCCGCCGTCAGCCTCGAGACAGCGCTTGTGAAAGGACTGGCACCCGACGGTGGCCTCTATGTGCCGGAGTCGCTGCCGTCATTCACGCCCGATGATTTTGGGGACGTCGCGGCACGCGCCGTGGCGATTCAATACCTGACCCCCTTTTTCGCGGGCACCCGGCTTGCAGACGCGATTGCTGCGATCGTGGACGAGACGTTTTCGTTTCCATTGCCGCTCGTGGACTTGTCGGCGCAGGTCTCGGCGCCGCTCCATGTTCTGGAGCTGTTCCACGGGCCCACGGCGGCGTTCAAGGATGTCGGTGCGCGGTTCCTTGCGGCCTGCCTGTCACGCCTTGACGCTGAGGTCGACGACCCGCGCCCACTGACGATCCTTGTGGCAACGTCCGGGGACACGGGTGGTGCCGTGGCGGCGGCGTTCCACGGCCGTCCCGGTATCGACGTCGTCGTTCTGTTTCCCGAGGGCCGCGTGTCGCCGCGCCAGCAGCACCAGCTCTGTTGCTGGGGTGATAATGTCACGAGCCTCTCGGTGGCGGGTGGTTTCGATGATTGCCAGGCGCTCGTAAAGGCCGCATTCACAGATCCCACGTTGTCAACGCAGTATGGGTGTAGCTCGGCCTTCTGCATCAATATCGGTCGCCTGTTGCCGCAGAGCGTCTACTACGCCGTAGCGTCCATCCAGTACTGCCGCAAACACGGTGAGCGACTCTCGTTTGCGATTCCGACTGGGAACCTCGGCAACGCACTTGCGGCTGTGCTCGCACGTGCGGCCGGTTTGCCGATCGGCGATATTCTGCTCGTGACCAACGCCAATCGAACCGTGCCAGACTACTTCGCAACGGGACACTACGAAGGACGGGCCAGTATCGCGACGCTGGCTTCGGCGATGGACGTGGGTGACCCGAGCAACATGGAGCGTCTGCGCGACCTGTTCGGTGAGGCACAAGCGCTACGCGAGCTTGGACTCGACGCTGTCAGTGTCGACGACACAGAGATTCGGGAACAGATCCGGCGCGACGCGGCACGCTTTGATTTCGCGTGGTGCCCGCACAGCGCAACGGCTATGTACGCCTGGGAGCGTCATCTCGACGATGCGGCGCGTTCGGCGCCCTGGGCCGTCGTCGCGACGGCGCACCCGGCCAAGTTTGAGACCATCGTCGAACCGCTTATCGGTGACTCGGTGCCCGTGCCACCGGCGCTGGCCGATCTGTTGGATCGACCCGCGACGTTTAGCCGGATCACGCCATCACTTGATGCATTGGCAGAGGCGCTGCCATGAACCTGACTGACACGATCACGCGCGCCTTCGCGGAGCCCGGTCCTGAGCACTGGCCCGTGTACGCGGGACTGCTTGTGCTCGTCGTCTTGCTGCTGGTGCTCGCGCTGCGTTTTATCCGGTCGCGCAGCGGCGGGACACTCTCGGCGCGACTGGCAGACGTCTGCCACGACCAACTCACTGACGTCGTGCTGCCCAAGGCTGATGATGGCGCGATCCACATCGATCACATCCTGCTGACAGAGCGTGGGATCCTCGTCGTTGACTCACGCGACATCACAGGCATTGTGTTCGGCAGCGACCGCATGCACGACTGGACGGTCATGGACGGCGGCCGCCGCTTTACGATCGGTAATCCCCAGGCAGACCTTTACGACCGGGTTGCGGCGGTGAAGCTCGTGGTGACCGACATTCCCGTCGAAGGCCGAATCGTGTTCGGCAGCGGTGCGGATTTCTCGAAGGGCAAACCCTCTCACGTGCTCACGGAAGCTGAGCTCGTCGCGAGCCTGCCGCGCGTGGCCGGCCGTACGACGCAGACGCGCAAGGCGTTTGAGCTTGAGTGGCAGAAGCTCCGTGAAGCCGCATTGATGCCGAGCTAGCCGGCGTCGGGAAGCGCGAAAAAACGACGCGCGTTAGCGGCCGTGTATTTGCCCACGGTTTCCGTTGACTCGCCGCGTGCGTCGGCAATCGTCTTGACCACCTCACCCAGCCAGCAGGGTTCGTTACGTCGCGTCTTGGGGCGCGGTCGCAGACTTCGTGGCAGCAGATAGGGCGCATCCGTCTCGACCAGCAGTCGATCGGCCGGGATGTCACCCACAAGCTCCAGCAGGTGTGCGCCACGGCGCTCATCGCAGATCCAGCCCGTGATGCCGATGTACAGATCCAGCGCCAGGTAGTCGTGCAGCTCGCGCTCCCCGGCCGTGAAGCAATGCGCAACAGCGCGCGGCAATTCGGCCAGCCGGGGTTTGAGCGCAGTCAGAAAATCGTCGTGGGCGTCGCGCTGGTGCAGAAATACCGGCAGCTCGTTGTCGATGGCGAGCCCCAGCTGCGCGGTAAATGCGTGCGCCTGCGCGTCGTGTTGCGCGAAATTGCGGAAGTAGTCGAGGCCGCATTCGCCGGCCGCCACCACGTCTTCGCTGGCCATTTGGCGTGCCAGCGTGTCGTGCATGTCACGGTCGTAGTCGTCGGCGTGGTGCGGGTGAACGCCCGTGGTGTAGTAGCAGCGTGGCCAGGCCGGGTCGGTGGCTGCGGCAATGTCGGCGGCTGCAGCGTTGCTGTCGATCGAGCTCCCGGTCACAACAATGACCTCCACGCCGGCCTGGCGGGCGCGCTCTAGCACCGTCTCGCGGTCGTCGTCGAAGCTGTCGTGCGCAAGATTGGCGCCGATATCGATCATGAGCGTGCGTTCCCAATGGCCACGGCGGGCGAGTGTAGCCGTCTGGCGACAGTGACTCCACCCGGGAAAAACGGTGACCCGGCGCACAGTTTCGGGGCCACGCTCAGGTATCCTTGGGTTATGACGTATCGTGTCGCCACACTGCTGGTTCTGATGCTCCTGCCCCTCGTGGGTGAGGCGGCGCTGCGCATGGCCGACCTCGCGGATCGCGAAGCGGTCATCGAGCACGCGACGCACATGGGCGATGCGCGCTACCTGTCCGAGCTGTCCATCGAGCTCGAGGGCGAGAAGGGCCGCGGCGCCGCCGCGCCGCTCGTGCCGTACTACGCGGCGCTGGCGGCCTATCGTGCCGCTGAAATTGATGACGATGTTGAGTTCCGGGTTGGCGTCCTGCTGGATCGCTGCATCGAGAACGCCCGCAGTGCGCTCGAGATCGACGAGAAGTTCGCTGAGGCCATGGCGCTGATTGGCGCCTGTCACGGGCTCGCCGCGAGCCGTCAGCCGTTGTCCGCCATCATCGCGGGCAATTTCTCGGCGCGAGAGCTCAAGCGGGCCATCGCGCTCGAGCCCGAAAACCCGCGCGTGCGCATGTTGAACGCGGTTACGGTTTTGCGCCGGTTCGAAGATGCCACACGCCGCGTTCAGGCCAAGGGTGACCTTGAGACTGCATTGACAGCCTACGAGCTACCCCCTGAGGGTCAGCCCGACCTGCCAAGCTGGGGCGAGGAGCACGCGCACCTTTGGCTTGCCGAGGCGCTGCGTCGCGATGGCGACCTGCAGCGCGCCCGGGATCACGTCGAGCAGGCCCGCCTGCTGTCGCCGCCGGCGACTCAGGTGCCCGAGCGCATCACGGCCTTGCGCCGCTAGGCCCTGATCCGGCGAAAAACACCGTCTGCGGTTAAACCCTCTGCGGGGTTCCGGTATCCAACAGTCGAAATCACTGGGGTACACTTGGAGCCCGTTATGAAATCTCTTAATGCATTCATCCTGACCTCGGCCCTGGCGCTGCTCGCAGTACCCGCTGCAGCCAGCGTCAACAAGAGCGTCCGCATCGAGGCCGGAGCGACCTCCGAGGGTGCCAGCTCGGTTAACGGCAGCATCAAGGTGGGCGAGGGTGCCTACGTCAACGGTGAGCTTGGAACCGTCAACGGCAGCATCAAGCTGGCAAGCGGCGTTACGGCCCGGGACGTTGAAAGCGTCAACGGCAAGATCAGCATCGGTGACGACTCCAATATTGCGTCGAGCGAGACCGTAAATGGCCGCAACTACCTGGGCGAGCGCGTACAGGTCAGCGGCAACGTCACAACAGTCAATGGCGGCATTGATGCTCGGCAGGGCACGACGATCGGCGGTGACGTTAAAGCCGTCAATGGCGGCATCGGGCTTTTCGGCGTGCAGGTCATGGGCGATCTGTCCAACGTCAACGGCGACATCAACCTCACCGAAGGCACACGCATCAACGGCAATGTCATCGTTCGCAAGCCCAAGCGAATGGGTTGGAGCTGGGGCAAGCGCGATCCGTCACGCGTCGTGATCGGTCCCAACGTCGTGATCGAGGGTGAGCTCGAGTTGCAGCGTAAGGTCCGGCTGTACGTGCATGAAACGGCAAAGATCGGCAGCATTATCGGTGACGATGTGGAGATGGAAACCTACAGTGGTTCTGAGCCCTGACGCGCACTTAGTCCAAAACGCTTTTCGAGGACCGGTGTTGCCGTGACGCGGCAACACCGGTCTTCGTATTCAAGCCCCGAACAGCTCTCCCTGTTCGAGGGCTCGGTCGACTCCGCAACGCCGGAGCCGGTCCCCGCGCCGCCGTCGCTTATCGAGCCCGCGGTGCGTATCAGTCGTCGCGCCCGCCGACTCGCACTCCATGTCGGTTACGACGGCAGCGCCGAGCTCGTGGTCCCGCAGGGCACGCCAGAGCGCGACGTCCGACAGTTTCTCGACAGCCACCGTGACTGGCTCGTGCAGGCCCGCGAGGCGCAGCTTGAACGCTATGGCGCATTCGACCGTTCACGACCCGAGGCGCTCACACTGACAGCCGTGGGTGAGCAATGGCGGCTCGAGCGTCGCGAACGACCCGGACGACGACTTGCCGCGCGTCTGCGACCCGGTACCGCACCCACAGAGTTCGTGTTGCGTCTTGATGGCGACGAGGGCGTCGCCGAGTCGCAGGAACGAGAAGCCGTCAAACGGCAGCTGCGCCGGCGTGCGCTCGATTACTTCCAGCAGGCCTTGCCGCCGATCGCTGATGCGATGAACGTGTCCTACGCCCGCGTGCAGGTCCGTGCACAGCGCTCCTGCTGGGGCAGTTATTCGTCAACGGGCACCATCAGCATGAATTATGCGGCACTGTTCCTGCCGCCCGAGCTGGCGTACTACCTGTGTGTCCACGAGCTTGCGCATGCGCGGCATCTCGATCACTCGCCGGCGTTCTGGAAGCTTGTCGAGCGCCACGTGCCCGGCGCGCGCGAACTCGACCGCAGGCTCGCATCCCGGCACGACGTCCTGCCGGGTTGGTTGCTTTGAAGGCACCGTCAGCGGCCGCCTTCTGGTTGCAGTTTCTGGCGCTGCTACCCGTGACGGGCGTGCAGGGGCTCTGGATCAAGCGGCGCGCACAGCGCATGGCGACGCGCATCGAGAACGGCGCGACCGGCCGCTTCGGAAGTGGGGCGCGCCAGATCGACGTCCTCGTCACGGGCGAGTCCACAGCGGTTGGTGTGGGGTGTGACACACCCGAGCAGGCTGTCAGCATGCAGTTCGCCTCACAGCTCGCGTCCCTGGGTGCGGCGACCGTCACTTGGCAGGTCATCGGCCGCAATGGTGCCCGGGCCACGGACATCGTGAAGTTGCTCGCCACGCAATACCCGAAGCCGCCGGACCCGAATCGCATCGCCGTGGTGCTGCTCGGTGCCAACGATGTGACCGCGCTGCATTCGCTGCGCCATTGGTACGAACAACTCGTGGCCGTACGCACGCGGTTGCGCCAGCGCGGTTACGGATCGATCTTCCTGGCGCCTGTGCCGCCCATGTGGGGCTTTACGTTGCTGCCGCGACCCTTGCGCACTGTTTTGGGTGCGCGCGCACGCCAGCTCGAAGCGGAACGGATCCGCGTGGCAGACGTGTACCCCGATGTGACGGCGCTCGTGACCGACTTTCCGCTCGACACCGAGCTGCTGGCCGAGGACGGCTACCATCCGGGTCCGGCTGCCTGTGCGATGTGGGGTAACGACCTCGCGGTGCAGGTGCTCGCGAGTCTGCAAGTCAGCCCTGGTCGAGTAGCTCCCTGAGGTCGATCACCGCCGCATTGGCGCGGCTCAGGTAGGACGCCATGACGAGCGAGTGGTTGGCAAACACACCGTAGCCGCTGCCATTCAGCACCATGGGGCTCGCCAGCGGTTCGAGGCTGGCCTCTAGCTCGCGGATGATCTGGCGCAGGCTCACGGTCGCGTTCTTGTCGTCGAGCACCTGCTCGAAATCGAACTGCGCCGCGCGCAGGAAGTGCAGCAGCGCCCACGCGGTGCCACGCGCCTCAAACAGCACGTTGTCGATCTTGAGCCAGGGCGTCTTCACAATGACGTCGCTTTCGTTGTCACCACCGCCCGAGCGTGCCGAGGCATCACCGGCGAGGTCGGTGTTGACGCGAGCCTGGCCAACGCTGGCCGTGAGCGCCTGCGACATGTTGCCGAGGCGTTTCTCGACCTGCCCCAGCCATTCACGCAGGTTGTCGGCGCGCGCAAAAAACTGCGACTGCTCCGCACCCGTGTCAAGGAGTCGTGCCTGGTAGCGCTCGAGCGCCTCGATGCCTTCCCGGTATTCCGATTCCGCTGCCGGGAAGATCCAGGAGTTGTAGTCGATGTAGAAGTGCGATTCGGCGTCGGCCAGGTCTTCGTCTTCATTCGACTGCGACTGCGAGCGGCTATAGTCGTTGCGCATGACTCGCGACAGATCGCGAACTTGCGTCAGCACGCCAACCTCCCAGCTCGGGATGTTGTCGAGCACAAGACCCGGCGGCGCGATGTCATTGACGAGCAGACCGCCGGGCTTGTCGAGCAGCGTGCCTGTGACACGGATCAGCGTGCTGGTCGTGGCAAAACCTACGGTGGCGGTTTCGCCGTCGACTTGCGCCTCCACCCAAAACATCTTGGGCTCGCGTGACCAGTACCAGCAGACGACGAGAAACACGAACAGCGCGATCGCGCCCGTCACAATCGCCGGGATACGCCACCAGGGCGCGGTACTGGCTGCTGCGGTGCCGCTCGAGCGCGACTGCCACCAGTCGCGAATGCGGTTGAACATCGGGTGGTCTCCTTATGCGGCCAATGCCGCGAGCAAGGCCGGTAAGACCTCGCCCGAGGGGCCGCGCAAAACATGGTCTGCGCCCGCCGACAGCGGTGTCGCTTCCGGATTGATCTCAATGATACCCGCACCACAGGCCCGTGCCGTACCGGCGAGCCCCGCGGCGGGGTAGACCTGAGCCGAGGTGCCCACGACCAGAAACAGATCACAGGTGGTCGCCGCGATCTCCGAGGCTTGCATGGCGGCTGGCGGAATCATCTCGCCGAACAACACCACACCGGGTGTCATGACCCGCCCACACTGACCGCAGGTTGGCAGTGGGTCGCCGGCGTCACCGGTGTGCGCGGGTTCCCGCGTGTCGCAGTGGGCGCACTTGTCGCTGAACAGGTTACCGTGAAACTCGATCACGTCGCGGCTGCCAGCGCGCTGGTGCAAGCCATCGACGTTCTGGGTAACGAGTGTGAGCTTGTCCACGTGTGCGGTGAGTGCGACCAGTGCGTCGTGCCCGGGGTTAGGCGCGACTTCGGCAACCAGGCTACGCCGCCAGCGGTACCAGTCCCAGGCCGTCTGCGGGTCACGCACGAAGGCCTCGGGCGTGGCGAGCTGCATGGGGTCGTGCTTCGCCCAGAGCCCCTCCAGGGCATCCCGGAACGTCGGCACGCCGGATTCTGCAGACACGCCCGCGCCCGTGAGTACGGCCACGTGGCGCGCGTCGGCGAGCGCTTCTGCGCAGGCTTCGGTGGCGTCGGGGCCAGGCACAGGATCAGGCAGCGCGGCTGCCTGCGAGCTGGCGCAGGACGTACTGCAGGATGCCGCCGTTGCGGTAGTAGTCCCACTCCTTGGGCGTGTCGATGCGCACGCGGGCCTGGAACTCGGCTGTCGCGCCGTCGTCGGTTGTGGCCGTGACGGTGACCAGTTTTGGCTCGCCGCCTGCAAGACCCGTTACGGCGTAGATTTCGGACCCGTTCAGACCCAGCGACTCGGCGCTCTCGCCGTCGCGAAACTGCAGCGGCAGCACGCCCATGCCGATCAGGTTTGAGCGGTGGATGCGCTCGTAGCTCTGCGCGATAACGGCTTTCACACCCAGCAGCAACGTGCCCTTTGCGGCCCAGTCACGCGAGGAACCCGTGCCGTATTCCTTGCCCGCGAGAACCACAAGCGGCGTCGATTCCTGCGCGTAGCGCTGGGCGGCATCGAAGATCGTCATCTGCTCGCCTGTGGGCTGGTGGCGTGTCCAGCCGCCCTCGGTGCCCGGCGCCAGCAGATTGCGCAGACGGATGTTGGCAAACGTCCCACGCATCATGACTTCGTGGTTACCGCGACGAGAGCCGTACGAGTTGAACTCGTGTGGCTTCACGCCTTCGGCACGCAGGTAGTCTGCGGCGGGGCTGTCGAGCGCGATGCTGCCCGCGGGCGAGATGTGGTCGGTCGTGACAGAGTCACCCAGCAATGCGAGCACGCGGGCGCCTGAGATGTCGACCGTGCTGCCGGACTCGAGCGCCATGCCTTCGAAGTAAGGCGGGTGTTTGACGTAGGTGGAGTCGGCATCCCACTCGTAGATCTGACCCTCGGGACTCGGCAGACTCGTCCAGTTGGCGTCGCCCGCGAATACGCGCGCGTAGCTCGACTTGAACATCTCGGAGTCGATGTTCGCGAGGATGACGTCGTGAATCTCCTGCTGGCTCGGCCAGATGTCCTTGAGATACACGGGTGCACCATCGCTGCCCGTGCCCAGCGGCTCGTCGAACACATCGACGGCCATGTTTCCCGCAATGGCGTAGGCCACCACGAGTGGCGGCGACGCCAGGAAGTTCATCTTCACGAGCGGATGAATGCGACCCTCAAAGTTGCGGTTGCCCGAGAGCACGCTGCAACCAATCAGACCCGAGTCCTTCACGGCCGCCTCGATCTCGTCACGCAGCGGGCCCGAATTGCCGATGCAGGTTGTGCAGCCGTAACCCACCGTGTGGAAACCGAGTGTGGCGAGGTCGTCGTCAAGGCCGGCTTTCTCGAGGTAGTCCGTCACGACGCGTGACCCTGGTGCGAGGCTGGTCTTAACCCAGGGCTTCACGGTGAGGCCCTTGGCCGCCGCGTTGCGGGCCAGAAGCCCTGCGCCGAGCATGACGGCCGGGTTCGACGTGTTCGTGCAGCTCGTGATGGCGGCAATAAGTACGGCGCCGTCGCCGAGCTCGACGGTGTTGCCGTCGAGACTCAGTGTGGCTGTGCCTTTTCCGGTGTCGCGACCGTCCGTCATCTTGCCCAGGTGCTGTGCGTAGACGCTGGGCGCTTCCCGGAGTGCGATGCGGTCCTGTGGCCGTTTCGGCCCCGCGAGACTCGGCTCGACCATGCCCATGTCGAGCTCGAGGGTGTCGGTGTAGAGCGCGTCGGGTGCACCCGTTTCGCGCCACATGCCCTGTTCGCGGGCGTAAGCCTCGATGAGGGCCACCTGCGGCTCATCGCGACCCGACAGGCGCAGGTAACGCAGCGTCTCGTTGTCGATGGGGAAGATGGCGCAGGTGGAACCGAACTCGGGCGACATGTTGCCCAGCGTGGCGCGGTCTGCGAGCGGCAGATGATCAAGGCCGTCGCCGAAAAACTCGACGAACTTGCCGACCACACCGCGCTCTCGCAGCATCTCCGTGCAGGTCAGCACGAGGTCAGTTGCGGTCGTGCCTTCCTTGAGCCGGCCCGTCAGCTTGAAGCCGATGACCTGCGGAATAAGCATGGTGATCGGCTGGCCGAGCATGGCGGCTTCGGCCTCGATGCCGCCCACGCCCCAGCCCAGCACACCCAGACCGTTGACCATGGTCGTGTGCGAGTCGGTGCCCACCAGGGTGTCCGGGTAGGCGAGGCGGTTGCCGTCACGCTCCGCGTCGAAGACGACGCGCGACAGGAATTCGAGATTGACCTGGTGGACGATACCCGTGTTGGGCGGCACCACCTTGAAGTTGTCGAAGGCGCTCTGCCCCCAGCGCAGAAACGCATAGCGCTCCTTGTTGCGCTGGAATTCAATGCGGTTGTTAAGGTCGAGTGCATTGGCCGCACCGTAGTTGTCGACCTGGACCGAGTGGTCGATCACGAGTTCGGCGGGCGAGAGCGGGTTGATCGCGTCGGCCGAGCCGCCGAGTTTGACCACGGCGTCGCGCATGGCTGCGAGGTCGACCACCGCGGGAACACCCGTGAAGTCCTGCAGTATCACGCGGGCGGGCGTGAAGGAAATCTCTGTAGCCGGTTCTGCCTTTGGGTCCCAGCTGGCAAGCGCGAGAATGTCATCGCGGGTGACATCGCGACCGTCCTCATGGCGTAGCAGGTTCTCGAGTAAAATCTTGAGCGAGAAGGGCAGGCGATCGACGTGGCCATCGGTGACCGCATCGAGTTTGTATATCGTGTAGGACGTGCCGTCGACGGCGAGTTCGCGTCGGGCGCCAAAAGAGTTCGACATGTTGACTCCAGTAACGCGCCAGCCGCCGGTGCGTCGTCCCACGCACTCGGACTGCGATGCCTTGCGGACGGCTGGCAAGCGCTTCGATTGAGGCCTCAAATTATAGCGGTTGGAGCGTCGCCACGGGCGCGGCAATAACCGCTATTCACGGCGCGAATCGGTGCTTGGAGTTTAGCCTGTGGCGGCCGTTTCGGTATGTGCCGGCAGTGCCTCGACGCGATCAATGGCGCCACCGCCCAGGCAGTGCTCGCCGTCGTAAAGTACGGCGTACTGACCGCAGGCCACCGCCCACTGGGGCGTGTCGAAGTCGAGGCGCACACCGCAACCCTCACGCCGCACAGTACAGCGCTGATCGGTCTGTCGGTAGCGGATCTTGGCCGTCAGTCGCGCACCGTTCTCGAGCGCATCGGGTGCCGCGTTGATCCAGTGGATGGCGTCGCACACCACCGCGCCCGAATAAAGGTCAGGATGGTCTTTGCCCTGCACCACACGAAGCCGGTTGCTCTCGAGGTCCTTGCCCGCAACGTACCAGGGCGCGTCACTCGCATCGGCACGTCCGCCAATGCCCAGGCCCTGTCGCTGGCCCATCGTGTAGTACATGAGCCCGTGATGCTCGCCGACGGTGTTGCCCGCATCGTCGACGATCTCCCCGGTCTGCGCGGGCAAAAAGCGCGAGAGGAAGTCGCGGAACGGTCGTTCACCAATGAAGCAGATGCCCGTCGAGTCTTTCTTGCGGTGCGTGGCCAGCCCCGCGTCCGTGGCCAGGCGTCGCACCTCGTCCTTCACGAGGTCGCCGATCGGAAACGCCGCCGTAGCCAGCTGCTCGGCTGAGACTGCGTGCAGGAAGTAGCTCTGGTCTTTGCCCGGGTCTCGGCCCTTGAGCATTTCCACGCCGTGGTGGCCGGGGCGCAGTCGTGCGTAGTGTCCCGTGGCCACAGCATAGCCGCCCAGGCGGCGCGCGTAGTCGGCGAACACGCCGAACTTGATCTCGCGGTTGCAGAGCACGTCAGGGTTCGGTGTGCGACCCGCCGCGTACTCATCGAGGAAGTACTGGAACACGCGGTCCCGGTACTCAGCTGCAAAGTTGATGTGGTGGAGCGGAATCCCGAGCTGGTCGCAGACTCGACGTGCGTCCTGGAGGTCTTCGGCGGCACTGCAGTAGCCGTCGTCGTCCTCCCAGTTGGTCATGTGCAGGCCCTCGACGGTGTAGCCAGCCTGCTTGAGCTGCCAGGCGACTACCGACGAATCGACACCGCCCGACATCGCCACGATGACGGGACCGGTGCCTTCGGGCATCCAGAATTCCGTGTCCATCCCGGTATTTTACGAGAAATGCGGCAAGCCTG
>CALBPI010000063.1 GCA_937899415.1 uncultured Gammaproteobacteria bacterium
GGGCGACGTCAAGGACGTGCTGCTGCTCGACGTGACCCCGCTGTCGCTGGGCATCGAGACCATGGGCGGTGTCATGACCAAGCTCATCGAGAAGAACACGACGATCCCGGCCAATGCTGAGCAGGTCTTCTCGACGGCGGACGACAACCAGACGGCCGTGACCATTCACGTGCTGCAGGGTGAGCGTGAGCGCTCCGGTGACAACAAGTCGCTGGGCCGCTTCGACCTCGCCGACATCCCACCGGCTCCTCGTGGCATGCCGCAGATCGAGGTCACGTTCGACATCGACGCCAACGGCATCCTCAATGTATCGGCCAAGGACAAGGCGACAGGCAAGACCCAGAACATCGTCATCAAGGCCTCGAGTGGTCTTAGTGACGACGAGATCGACAAGATGGTGGCCGACGCCGAGGCGCACGCCGAGGAAGACCGCAAGTTCCGCGAGCTGGTCGACGTGCGCAACCAGGGTGATGCCCTTGTGCACGCGACAGAGAAGTCGCTGGGCGATCTTGGCGAGCAGGTGGAAGCCGAGGAGCGCGCCGCAATCGAGTCTGCGGTGTCTGACTTGAAGTCGGCACTCGAAAGTGACGACAAGGCGGCCATCGAGGCCAAGATCAAATCGCTCAGTGAAGCTTCGGCAACGATGGCGCAGAAGGCCTACGAACAGGCAGCGGCAGCTGATGGCGCGGATGAAGGCGCCGCGCCGTCGGGCGACGATGTCGTCGATGCCGAGTTTGAGGAAGTCGACGACGACAAGAAATCGGCCTGATCGGGTCTGCAGGAACCCGCACGGGGCCGCGGGCCGGAATTCCGGTTGCGCGGCCCCGTCGCGACTGCCCGCAAGACACGATAGTTAATGGTTAGGGAATCGAAGCATGGCGAAGCGTGATTACTACGAGGTACTGGGGGTCGAGAAATCGGCGAGCGCCCAGGAGCTCAAAAAGGCCTATCGCCGGCTCGCAATGAAGCACCACCCGGACCGTAATCCCGACGATGCGGATGCCGAGGCGCGTTTCAAGGAGGCCAAGGAGGCCTACGAGGTCCTCTCCGACGACGAGAAACGCGGGGCCTACGACCAGTTTGGTCATGCCGGCGTCAACAATTCGGCTGCGGGTGGCGGCGGCTTTGGCGGCGCCGGTGCTTTCAGCGACATTTTCGGTGATGTCTTCGGCGATATCTTCGGTAACGCGCGCCGTGGTGGCGGCGGACGCCAGGTGTTCCGCGGCGCTGATCTGCGTTACGACCTCGAACTCACGCTCGAGCAGGCGGTGCGCGGCGAGCAGACGCAGCTCGAGATTCCCACCTACGTGAGCTGCGAGATTTGTAACGGCTCAGGCGCGGCCAAGGGCAGCAAGCCCGAGACCTGCGAGACCTGCGGCGGCGTGGGGCAGGTACGCATGACGCAGGGCTTCTTCTCGGTGCAGCAGACCTGCCCGACCTGTCACGGCGAAGGCACGATCATCAAGGATCCGTGCCAGGCCTGCGACGGCCGTGGTCGAATCCGCAAGACACGCACCCTGTCCGTCAAGATCCCGCCCGGCGTCGAAACGGGCGATCGTATTCGCCTGAGCGGCGAGGGCGAGGCGGGCCGCAATGGTGGTCCTTCGGGCGACCTCTACGTCGAGGTTCGCGTCCTGCCTCACGAGGTGTTCGAGCGCGACGGCCCGGACCTGCACTGCGAGATCCCGCTGGGCTTTGTCAAGGCGGCCCTGGGTGGTGAGGTCGAGGTGCCGACACTCGACGGGCAGGTCTCACTCAAGGTACCGACGGGCACGCAGACGGGCAAGGTGTTCCGACTGCGTGGCAAAGGTGTGCCCACAGTGCGCATCCGCGAGCCCGGTGACCTGTACTGCCGCGTATCAGTCGAGACCCCTGTGAACCTCACAGCGCATCAGAAGGAACTATTGCGCAAGTTTGAGGACGCCGTCGACCTGGGCGGTGAGCGACACAATCCACGAACGCGCTCCTGGACGGACAACGTCAAGCGCTTCTTTGACAACATCGGCTCGTGACGGCAGCGCTTCGCATCGCCCTGCTGGGCGCCTCAGGTCGAATGGGACAGGCGCTTGAGGCACTCATTGACGCGGATCCCGAGCTCGCGGTTTCCGGCAGCTGGTCGCGAGACGCGACGGCCCTGGCCGGCGCGCTTGCCGACGCCGACGTGGCCATCGACTTCACCGATGGCGAGACGGTTGCGGACGTGGCTACCTCCGCGATGCACGCCGGCGTGCCCCTCGTAACGGGCACAACAGGGCTTACGGCGGGCGCCGAGGACGCGTTGACGCGTGCCGTGCAACACATACCCGTGCTGCAGGACGGCAACATGAGTCTCGGCATTCATGTGATGACATTTCTGGTGCAGCAGGCCGCCGCCCGGCTAACCGGTTACGACATCGAAATTTCCGAAACCCACCATCGGGATAAGCGCGACGCGCCCTCGGGCACCGCGCTGAAATTGGGTGCGGCGATCAGTGCGGCACGTGCGCTCGACGCTACTCCGAAGGCCCGAATCGGTGCCGACCAGGCGCGCGGCGACGGCGAGATCGGATACGCTGTGACCCGCGGTGGCGCTGTGATTGGCGAGCATTCCGTGGCCTTTCTCGGCGACCACGATCGACTGGAAATACGCCACGCGGCGTCGGACCGGCGTCTATTCGCCGCGGGCGCATTGGCCGCTGCTCGCTGGCTCGTCAATCAACCGGCGGGGCTTTACTCGATGGCCGCACTCTTCGCTGCAACCTGACAGAGCACTTTTCTTCGAGGTGGCCGCTGGCGTAAACTACGCCGGGTCACGCCACTTCAAGCTGACCCTGCGACGCAGCGCCTCCCGCGCTCTCAGAATACAGACGCAGCGCCCCCCGAGGGCATGAGGTCAGGATGGTAAAACCCGCAATTCTCGCACTCGCCGACGGTACGCTGTTTCGGGGGCTTTCTTGTGGCGCAGACGGTGAAACCGTTGGAGAAGTCGTGTTCAACACGGCCATGACGGGCTACCAGGAAATCCTCACTGACCCGTCCTACCGGCGCCAGATCGTCACGCTGACCTACCCGCACATTGGCAATACCGGCACCAACAGCGACGACTTCGAGTCGGCAGAAGTGCACGCCGCTGGCTTGATCATCCGCGACCGTTCGATCATCACCTCGAACTGGCGCAGCGAGCACAACCTTGCGGACTTCCTGCGCCGCGCCGGGCTTGTCGCCATCGCCGACCTGGATACGCGGCAACTGACGCGTCACATCCGCGAACACGGGGCGCAGCAGGGCTGCATCATGTCTGCGCCTGAGGGCAAACGGCTTTCGGACGTTACCGACGAGGCCATTGAGAAGGCGCGGGCGGCACCCGGTCTGGCCGGCGCCGACCTCGCGCGCGAAGTATCGACCACGATCCAGTACCAGTGGGCGCAGGGCGAGTCGTGGAATGACCCGAATCCGGTCGTCACGCGCCGCATCGCACCACTGCACGTGGTCGCGTACGACTTCGGTATCAAGCGCAACATCCTTCGCTTGCTCGTCGAACACGACTGCCGCGTGACAGTGGTACCCGCCGAGACCTCCTTTGAAGAGGTGATGGCACTCGAGCCCAACGGCGTATTTCTTTCGAATGGCCCTGGCGATCCCGAGCCATGTGGTTACGCCATCGAAGCCATCGGCAAATTCCTCGAGGCGGGTGTTCCGCTCTTCGGCATTTGCCTGGGGCATCAGCTGCTGGCGCTGGCCGCCGGCGCGCAGACCATGAAGATGAAATTCGGGCATCACGGCGGCAACCACCCCGTGCAGGACCTTGAAACCGGCAAGGTCATGATCACGCGCCAGAACCGCGGCGTTGCGGTCGATGAGGCTTCATTGCCTGAGCACCTCGTGGCCACCCACCGCTCGCTGTTCGATGGGACGCTGCAGGGCATCGCACACCGCGATCTGCCGGCGTTCGGTTTCCAGGGTCACCCCGAAGCCAGCCCGGGGCCGCACGACGTGCGCCACCTGTTCCACCGCTTCTCGAAGCTCATGGTTGATCACAGCCATGCCGAAGTCGAAGCGCGCGCCGCCGCCGCCGACTAAGACCCGCACCACAAAGTCAGGGACCTCTTAACCGCATGCCAAAACGCGACGATCTCCAGAGCATCCTCATCATCGGGGCCGGGCCCATCATCATTGGCCAGGCCTGCGAGTTCGACTATTCGGGCGCCCAGGCCTGCAAGGCCCTGCGCGAAGAGGGCTACCGGGTCATCCTGATCAACTCCAACCCGGCGACGATCATGACCGATCCGGAGATGGCCGACGCGGTGTACATCGAACCGGTGCACTGGACAGCGGTTGAGAAGATTATTGAACGCGAGAAGCCTGATGCACTGCTGCCAACCATGGGTGGGCAGACGGCCCTGAACTGCGCGTTGGACCTCGTGCGCGAGGGTGTCCTCGAGAAACACAACGTGGAATTGATCGGGGCGTCGCGCGACGCCATCGACACGGCCGAGGACCGCGAGCTGTTCAAACAGGCTATGGACGAGATCGGCCTCGAGTCGCCGCGGGCCGAAGTGGCGCACACGCTCGAGGCGGCTTTCGAGGTGCAGAAGACGGTGGGCTACCCCTCAATCATCCGGCCCTCGTTCACGATGGGCGGGACGGGCGGTGGCATCGCCTACAACCGCGAAGAATTCGAGAAGATTGTGAGCAACGGCCTCGAGATGTCACCGACCACCGAGGTGCTCATCGAGGAATCCATTATCGGCTGGAAAGAGTTTGAGATGGAGGTCGTTCGAGACCGCAACGACAACTGCATCATCATCTGCGCCATCGAGAACGTGGACGCGATGGGTGTGCACACGGGGGACTCCATCACTGTGGCACCCGCCCAGACCCTGACGGACAAGGAATACCAGATCATGCGGAATGCATCGCTGGCTGTTCTGCGCCGCATCGGTGTCGAGACGGGCGGTTCGAACGTTCAGTTCGCCGTAAACCCCAAGGACGGCCGCATGGTCGTCATTGAGATGAACCCGCGCGTGTCTCGGAGCTCGGCGCTGGCCTCAAAGGCCACGGGCTTCCCGATTGCCAAAGTGGCCGCCAAGCTCGCGATTGGCTACACGCTCGACGAACTCGAGAACGAGATCACGGGCGGTGTGACGCCGGCATCATTCGAGCCTGCGATCGACTACGTCGTGACCAAGGTCCCGCGCTTTACGTTTGAGAAGTTCCCGGGCGCAGACACGCGGCTTACGACCTCGATGAAGTCTGTGGGCGAAGTGATGGCCATCGGTCGCACGTTTCAGGAGTCGCTGCAGAAAGCACTGCGTGGGCTCGAGACCGATCTCACCGGCTTCGACCGCCAGCTGCCCAACGACCTGGGTGAAGAGGCCGCGCGCGAACGCGTCGAGCGCGAGCTACGCGAACCCAGCGCGACACGCCTGCTCTGGATCGCGGATGCGTTTCGCCTGGGGCTCAGCATGGAGCAGGTGCAGTCCTTGTCGGGAATCGACCCCTGGTTCCTGGGTCAGATCCTCGATCTCGTGCGCGTGGAGGGTGGTATCCGCGCCATCGGCGACGGTGTGTTCAAGAAGGCCAACCTGCGCGAATTGAAGCGCCGCGGTTTTTCGGACGCACGTATCGGCGCGCTCTGCGGCAAGACCGAAGGCGAGGTACGCGAGGCGCGACTCGCCAATGACATTCGTCCCGTTTACAAACGTGTGGACACTTGCGCTGCGGAATTCGCCTCGTCCACGGCCTACCTGTACTCCACCTATGAGCAGTACTGCGAGGCCGACACAAGCGACAAACGCAAGATCATGATCCTTGGCGGCGGGCCCAACCGAATCGGCCAGGGGATCGAGTTTGATTACTGCTGTGTCCATGCCGCGCTTGCGCTACGCGACGCGGGTTACGAGACCATCATGGTCAACTGCAACCCGGAGACCGTATCCACAGACTACGATACGTCGGACCGGCTCTATTTCGAGCCGCTGACGTTTGAAGATGTCATGAGCATCGTCGACCTCGAAAAGCCCGAGGGTGTCATTGTGCAGTTTGGTGGCCAGACACCGCTCAAGCTTGCGCGTGCGCTCGAGGCTGCGGGCGCGCCGATTATCGGCACGACGCCCGACTCAATCGATCTCGCCGAGGACCGTGAGCGCTTCCAGAAGATCATCGAAGAGCTTGAGCTTAAGCAGCCGCCCAACCGCACGGCGCGCAGCACTGAAGAGGCCATGCGAAACGCAGCGGCCGTCGGTTACCCGCTTGTGGTGCGGCCCTCGTACGTACTCGGCGGTCGCGCTATGGAGATCGTGCACGGCGACGACGATCTGGCGACCTACATGCGCGAGGCCGTGTCGGTGTCGAACGACAGTCCGGTGTTGCTCGACCGCTTCCTCGACCAGGCTGTTGAAGTTGACGTCGATATCATCAGCGACGGCAAGCGCACGATTGTCGGCGGCATCATGCAGCACATCGAGCAGGCGGGCGTGCACTCCGGCGACTCGGGCTGTGTCCTGCCACCGTTTTCGCTGTCGGAGCCGCTACAGGCTGAACTGACCCGCCAGGTGGAGGCGCTGGCTTCAGCGCTCAACGTCGTGGGCCTCATGAACACGCAGTTCGCGGTGCAGGGCGACACGGTTTACCTGCTAGAGGTCAACCCGCGTGCGTCGCGCACGATTCCGTTTGTCTCCAAAGCCACAGGCGTGCCGCTCGCCAAGCTTGCCGCGCGCGTCATGGCCGGTGCCACACTCGACGAGCTCGGCATCGACGAGGTGGCCACGCCCACGTTCTTCTCGGTCAAGGAATCGGTGTTCCCGTTCTCTCGCTTCCCGGATTCAGACCCGATTCTCGGACCGGAAATGAAGTCAACGGGCGAAGTGATGGGCACGGGTGTGTCATTTGGCGAGGCCTACGCGAAAGCGCAGCTCGCGTCGGGCGTCAGGTTGCCCAGCGGCGGCTCGGCGATCATCTCGGTGCGCGACCGGGACAAGGAAGACGCGGTTGAACTGGCACGCATGCTCATCGATCTCGGGTTTGATATCGTGGCAACGCAGGGCACGGCCAAAGCGCTGGGCGCTGCCGGGGTCCCGTGTATGCGGGGTAACAAGGTCAGTGAAGGCCGGCCGCATCTCGTCGACATGATCAAGAACGGCGAGATTGCGCTCATCGTGAATACGACTGAGGGCAAGATGGCCATTCGAGACTCGCAGGCGATTCGCGGTGAGGCCGTCGCGCGCGGTGTGACGTACTACACCACGCTGGCTGCTGCGCAGGCGACCTGCGTTGCCATGCGCCACCTGGCCGATGACGCCGTAAACTGTCTTCAGGACCTGCACGCACGTCGCGTGGCCTGAGCGGGTGAGGCCGGCTGGTCCGGCCTTTGGCATGAACCAGGAAAAATCAGATGAATAAAGTGCCGCTGACAGCGCGCGGCGCCGAGAAGCTGCAGGCAGAGCTCAAGAAGCTCAAGTCGGAAGACCGGCCACGCATTATCCAGGCGATCGCTGAGGCGCGGGAACACGGCGACCTCAAGGAAAACGCCGAATACCACGCCGCCAAGGAACAGCAGAGTTTCGCCGAAGGCCGGATCCAGGAGATCGAGGCCAAGCTGTCCAATGCCCAGATCATCGACGTGACGTCGATGACCAACAACGGCAAGGTGATCTTCGGCGCCACGGTCGAGTTGCTCGACCTCGAGAGCGACGAGCAGACGGTCTACCAGATCGTCGGTGAGGACGAGGCCGATATCAAAGAAGGCCGCATTTCCGTCGGGTCACCGATTGCGCGGGCACTGATCGGCAAGACCGAGGGTGATGAGGTCACGGTGGCGGCGCCAGCTGGCGCGCGCGACTACGAAATTGTCGAGGTGCGCTACGTCTAGTGCACTTGGCGCCTCAGCGGCTGCCCAGTACGACGCGCGGCGCCTCCGAATTGCGCCGAAACACGAGCGCCACGTTACCGATGCGCTGCACGAGCGTCGCGCCGCTGTTGTCGCAGAGGTCGCTGATCAGCGCGCCCCGCGATTCACGATCACCGGCACGAACACTAACCTTGATGAGTTCATGATGCGCCAGTGCCTGCTCCAGTTCTGCGGTCACGGCGGCCGTCAGCCCCTTGTCGCCAATGCGAACGATCGGGTGCAGTTTGTGGCCGAGGCCACGCAGGGTCTTTCTCTGGCGCTCCGTGAGTGCCATGGGTTTGGTATCAGCCATTCCGACATTATCCGCTGCCGGGCGACGCAAAGCGAGATGCGCCCGTGAGTGGGCCGCGCCGCAGCAGTCGGGGATGGCGTGAGCGCCAGGAGCGCGATCCCTGGGTCAAGAAGTCGCGCGAGGAGGGCTACCGCTCGCGCGCCGTGTACAAGCTCTCCGAATTGCTCGAGGGTCTCAATGTGTTGCGCCGCGGCATGGTGGCTGTGGACCTCGGGGCGGCGCCCGGCGGCTGGTCACAATGGCTCGCGAGGCGTCTGGATGGCAAGGCGGAAGTGTACGCGCTGGACCTGCTGGACATGGACCCGCTACCCGGTGTGACCTTCATTCAGGGCGATTTCACCGAGCAGGAATCGCTCGAGACGCTCGAGGCTCACCTTGCCGGTCGCAAGGTAGACCTTGTATTGAGCGATATGGCACCCAACATGAGTGGAGTAAGAGCGGTAGATCAGCCTCGTGCGATGTATCTCGCGGAGCTGGCCCTGGATTTTGCAGGCCAGCACCTGACGCCCCAGGGCGCCTTCATTTGCAAGGTCTTCCAGGGTGCCGGGTTCGACGCCTACGCCCGGGATCTGCGTCAGCGCTTCGGCAGCGTGAAAATCAGGAAGCCGAAGGCGTCGAGATCCAGTAGTACTGAGATGTACGTGCTGGCCAGAAACTATCGCATCGTGTAGTGTCTAAACCCTTAATTTTGTGCTGTGCAGCATGATCTGAGACGTCAGTTGCACAGTGCCGTCGGCAGGCCAGGAAGGCCCTGTCGACGCGGCGTGAGCACCTCCCGTAGCCGGTGTTCGACAGCCTTTCGCCAGCGAGGCGCCCCCCAGTGAATGATTCCGCCAAGAACATCCTCATTTTTATTGCCATTGTGCTGGTGCTGCTCACCGTTGTGCAGAGCTTCCAGCAGGGCAGCCTGACCGGTGCGCAAACCGTCAAGTACTCGCAGTTCCTCGAGCAGGTCGACGACGGCCGGGTTCAGGAAGTCGTGTTTGATGATAAATCGATTGAGTACATGACCAAGGACGGGGCGCGCTACCTCGCCTACAACCCCGAGACTGACAACAAGGCGCTGATCGGTGACCTGCGCGAAAAGGGCATCGAGTTCGAAATGCCGCGTCCGAAGCAGCCAAACCTGCTCATCAATCTGTTCATCAGCTCATTCCCGATCCTGTTGCTTATCGCGGTCTGGGTGTACTTCATGCGCCAGATGCAGGGTGGCGGTGCCGGTGGCCGTGGCGCCATGTCGTTCGGCAAGAGCAAGGCGCGTCTGCTGGGCGAAGACCAGGTCACGGTGACGTTCGCCGATGTTGCGGGCGTCGAGGAAGCGAAAGAAGAGGTGGTCGAGATCGTCGACTTCCTCAAGGACCCGAGCAAGTTCCAGCGCCTGGGCGGCAAGATCCCGAAGGGCGTGCTCATGGTGGGCTCACCGGGTACGGGCAAGACGCTGCTCGCACGCGCCATCGCAGGCGAGGCCAAAGTGCCGTTCTTTACGATCTCGGGTTCCGACTTCGTCGAGATGTTTGTGGGTGTGGGTGCCTCGCGTGTCCGCGACATGTTCGAGCAGGCGAAGAAGCACGCGCCTTGCATCATCTTCATCGATGAGATCGACGCCGTGGGACGTCACCGCGGCGCCGGGCTCGGCGGCGGTCACGACGAACGTGAGCAGACGCTGAACCAGTTGCTCGTCGAAATGGACGGCTTCGAAGGCAACGAGGGCATCATCGTCATCGCGGCCACGAACCGCCCCGACGTTCTCGATCCCGCGCTGCTGCGACCGGGCCGTTTCGACCGCCAGGTGGTCGTGCCGTTGCCCGATGTTCGCGGTCGCGAACAAATCCTTCGTGTGCATATGCGCAAAGTGCCGCTGGGCGACGACGTGCGCCCAGAGATCATCGCGCGCGGAACCCCCGGTTTCTCGGGCGCCGATCTTGCCAACCTCGTCAACGAGGCCGCGCTGTTCGCGGCGCGCGCGAATCGGCGCACCGTCGGCCAGGAAGAGTTCGAGAAAGCCAAGGACAAAATCCTCATGGGCTCCGAGCGGCGCTCGATGGTCATGAGCGAGGACGAGAAAAAGCTCACGGCCTACCACGAGGCGGGCCACGCGATTGTCGGGCTCAACGTCCCCGACCACGACCCGGTTTACAAGGTCACGATCATCCCCCGCGGTCGCGCGCTCGGGGTCACCATGTTCCTGCCCGAAGAAGATCGCTACAGCTATTCGAAGCAGCGCCTCAAGAGCCAGATCTCGAGCCTGTTCGGCGGTCGTATCGCCGAGGAGCTGATCTTTGGTGAGGACAGCGTCACAACGGGTGCCTCGAACGACATCGAGCGTGCCACGGACATTGCCCGCAACATGGTCACCAAGTGGGGCCTGTCGAATCGCCTGGGTCCGCTGACCTACAGCGAGGAAGAGGGCGAGGTGTTCCTGGGTCGCTCCATGACGCAGCACAAGCAAGTGTCCGACGTCACCGTACACGCCATTGACGAAGAGGTGCGCAGCATCATCGACGATAACTACGAGCGTGCCGAGGTGATCCTAAAGGACAACATGGACAAGCTTCACGTGATGGCGGATGCCCTGATCAAGTACGAGACGATCGACGAGAAACAGATCGCGGACATCATGGAAGGCCGCGAACCGCGTCCGCCCGCCGACTGGAACGACGGTGGCCAGCCACCAACGGGTCTGGCGGCCGATGATGCAACCAAGAAAAAGCCCGAAGGGCAGATCGGCGGACCGGCCGGCCAGTCGAGCTAGTACGTCATGGGCGCCACTCACCGCGCGTGAGTGGTCGCACTGAGAAAGCGGCAACCCCAGCGGTTGCCGTTTTCGTTTGAGGACAAGGCAGTGGGCGACAGCACTTTTGTTATCGGGGCCGGCGAGGCGCGGCTCGAGTTGCCGCGACCCGCAATTATGGGCGTGCTCAACGTGACGCCTGATTCCTTCTCCGATGGCGGACAGCATGCGACCCGCGACGCGGCGTTGCGACATGCCGAGGCACTGAGTGTGGCTGGCGCCGACCTCATCGATGTCGGCGGTGAATCCACCCGACCCGGTGCGGCGCCCGTGTCCGAGCAGCAGGAGCTCGATCGGGTCATGCCGGTGATCGAAGCCCTCGCCGGCGCCGTAGCGACACCGGTCTCTATCGACACGAGTAAAGCGAGCGTGATCACGGCGGCCACGGCGGCGGGCGCGGCCCTTATCAACGATGTCCGTGCGCTGCGTGAGCCGGGCGCCCTTGCGGCTGCTGCGGCCAGCGGTCGCCCCGTGTGTCTCATGCACATGCAGGGCACGCCCGACGACATGCAGGATCGCCCGGTCTACGATCGCGTCATCGACGACGTCGTGGCATTCCTCGAATCACGGGTTGCCGCGTGTGTCGACGCGGGCATCGACCGGGGGGCCATCGCTGTCGATCCCGGTATCGGCTTCGGCAAGCGGCTTGAGCACAATCTTGCACTGCTGAGCCATCTCGACCGGCTGCTGGACCCTGGGCTGCCATTGCTCGTCGGCGTCTCGCGAAAGTCGATGATCGGCGCCATCACAGGTCGGGATGTGGACCAGCGTCTGGTAGGCAGCGTGGTACTGGCGTTCTTTGCCGCGCAGGAAGGTGCGCATATACTGCGCGTCCACGACGTGGCTGAGACCGAGGATGCGCGCCGCATTCTGCGGGCATTACAGGCGACGCGGGACAGGGACGGGGCTATCTCATGAGTCGAAAATACTTCGGAACCGATGGTGTACGCGGTCGTGTGGGCGCGAGCCCCATGACTGCAGATTTCGCGCTGCGTCTGGCAGGCGCCGCCGCTCGCGTGTTGGTGCCCAATGGCGGCACCGTGGTCATCGGCAAGGACACGCGCGTATCGGGCTACATGTTCGAAGCCGCGCTCGAGGCAGGCTTTACGGCCGCCGGCGCCGACGTCCTGATGCTGGGCCCGCTGCCGACACCCGGCGTGGCGCTCATCACGCAGCTGTTCGAGGCGGACCTGGGCGTCATGATCTCGGCCTCGCACAATCTCTACGAAGACAACGGCATCAAGTTTTTTGACGCGAACGGCACCAAGCTCTCCGATGAGACGGAGCTGCGCATTGAGGCGCTGCTGCAGGCGCCCGCACTCACGCGGGACTCTGCTGAGTTGGGTCGTGCCAAGCGAATCGACTCTGCGCGCGAGCGCTACATGGAGTACTGCCTCGGCACCATACCCAGTGAACTCAGGCTCGACGGCATGAAGATCGTGCTCGACTGCTCGAACGGGGCGGCCTACAAGATTGGTCCCCGGGTGCTGTCGGCGCTGGGCGCCAATGTGATTCCGATTGGCTGTTCACCCAACGGACGCAATATCAACGATGGCTGTGGGTCCACGCAGCCGCAGCTCCTGCAGCAGACCGTGCAAGGTGTCGGTGCGGACCTCGGCATCGCGCTCGACGGTGATGGTGATCGCGTGATCATGGTGGATGCCGAAGGCGAGCTCGTGGACGGCGATCGCCTCATTTATATCGTCGCCATGGGTCGGCATCGTGAGGGCACACTCAAGGGTCCCGTTGTGGGCACCGTGATGAGCAATCTTGGCCTCGAGCGCCGGCTTGGCGAGCTCGATATCCCTTTCCTCCGGGCCAAGGTGGGCGACCGCTACGTCATGGATGAACTGCGCCGGAATGGTGGGCTCATTGGCGGCGAGTCCTCGGGTCACATCATCTGCCTCGATCGCTCGACCACGGGCGATGGCCTTGTGAGCGCCTTGCAGCTGTTGCAGATCATTTGCGAGACGGGTAAACCACTGCGCGAACTGGCGGCTGACATGCCCCTGTATCCGCAGGTTTTGCTCAACGTCCGGGTTGCCGAGCGCGTCGATGTCGACAGCATTGAGGCCGTTCGCACAGCGCGCGAGGCGCTGGAATCCGAACTCGGCGAGCGGGGCCGGATCGTGCTCCGGGCATCGGGTACCGAACCCGTGATCCGGGTCATGGTCGAAGGTATCGACGCCGAGCAGATTCAGGACGCGGCCGAGCGACTGGCCGGGGGCGTCAAGGCGGCCGCAGCGTGAGCCAAAACGGGGCCAAACCCGTTGCGAAAAGCCGCTGCGGCGGGTATCCTCGCCGCCCTTTCTGGGGCACGACAACCTGGGCAGAGCAATGAGAACCTACCTGGTTGCGGGCAACTGGAAGATGAACGGCAGCCTTGCCGCAAACGCCGAGCTTCTGGCCGGCGTGCAGGCGGGGCGTGCGGATGCTGCTGGGGTTGAGCTCCTCGTGTGCCCGCCCGCGCCGTACCTGGCGAGTGTCGCAGCGGCGACTGCGGATCACGATATCGCGCTGGGCGCCCAGAATGTGTCCGAGCATGCCTCGGGTGCCTTTACCGGTGAGATGGCCGCGCCGATGCTTCGCGAGGTGGGCTGTGCTTATGCACTCGTCGGGCACTCGGAGCGCCGGACGCTGTACGGCGAGACCGACGCGCAGGTGGCGGCGAAGTTTGAAGCCGCGGTCGCAGGCGGGCTCGTGCCCGTCCTGTGTGTAGGCGAGACGCTGGAGCAGCGCGAGGCCGGCAACACGGAGGCGGTCGTTTCGGCGCAACTTGCTGCCGTGATCGACCGAGTGGGAGCGGACGGCTTTGGCGATGCGGTCGTGGCCTACGAGCCGGTCTGGGCGATCGGAACGGGCAAGACGGCAACGCCGGAACAGGCACAGGATGTGCACGCGTTTTTGCGGGCCAGCCTGGCAAAGGTAGATGAAGCACTGGCGATGCGTACGCGCATCGTCTACGGCGGCAGCATGAAGGCTGCCAATGCGGGCGAATTGCTCGCACAGACAGACATTGATGGCGGACTCATTGGCGGTGCGTCGCTGAAGGCTGAGGCGTTCCTCGCCATTGCGACCCACGCACGAGACGCAGCCGGGGCCTGACCCCGACAGGTAGATACACAACGCTATGGCAACACTGTTTTCAATTCTCATGGTCGCGCACGTGCTCGTGTCGCTGGGCATCTGTGCCCTGGTCCTTCTGCAGCGGGGCAAAGGCGCTGACGCAGGTGCTGCCTTCGGGTCGGGCGCTTCGGGTACCGTCTTCGGCGCACGCGGTTCGGCCAACTTCCTGTCGCGCGCGACCGCGATCCTGGCCACGCTGTTCTTCGTCAACAGCCTCGCGCTGGCCTATCTGACGACGCAGCGCACAACGCCTGACAGCGTCGTCGATTCCGTCGCGCCGACGCCCGATGCCCTGCAGACGCCGGCGCCGGCCCAGGACGACCTCGGCGACGTCCCGTCTTTGGATGTACCGGAAGAGGCCGCTGACGTGGATCCGGTGGCAGGCGAGGGCACGGACGCGTCCGAAGAATCGGACGTGCCGCCGTCAGAGTGAGCCGGGGCGACGAAGAACCAAAAATTGCGGATGTGGTGGAATTGGTAGACACGCTGTCTTGAGGGGGCAGTGGCGCAAGCCGTGCCGGTTCGAGTCCGGCCATCCGCACCAAACAACAATGAAGGCCTTGTCGAAGCCCTGTCGGGGTTTGAAGAAAGGCCAGCTTAAGAGGCGGCACGATGTGCCGCTTTTTTTATGGCCGGAGCCCGGGTTTTTGCACCGCACAACTACTTCGGTTCTTGCGATTTTGATACACTTACGGGCGCGCTAAGAGGCGCGAATCAACGACATACCAGCAAGGTCTGTGACGTGGGGACGCACGAAACTCAGGCACTTGGACGGGACCAAAAACGTGTTGCAAAACTACCTTCCGGTGCTGATTTTCCTCGGCATCGCAGGCGGTCTGGGGATCGTGCTGCTTGCCTTGGGTTTTTTGTTCGGTAGTGGCGGCAAAGACGCTGAAAAGCTCTCGCCCTACGAGTGCGGCTTCGAGGCCTTCGAGGACAGCCGCATGAAATTTGATGTGCGCTACTACCTCGTCGCCATCCTCTTCATCATTTTCGATCTCGAGATCGCGTTCCTGTTTCCCTGGGCCGTCTCGCTCGACTCGATCGGCGGCTTCGGTCTCCTGGCGATGGGATTGTTCCTCGGCGTGCTGGTAGTCGGCTTCATCTACGAATGGAAGAAAGGGGCGCTGGAATGGGACTGAGCGCGACCAGCGCCGCGGCGCCTGCGGCTGACGCCGAGTTCGAGCTGCCGCCAGGCAGCATCCAGAAAAAAGGCCTCGTCGTCACGAGCGTCGACACCGTGGTCAATTGGGCCCGCACGGGCTCCATGTGGCCCATGACGTTTGGCCTGGCCTGCTGCGCGGTCGAGATGATGCACGCGGGCGCTGCGCGCTACGACCTTGACCGCTTCGGTGTGATTTTCCGTCCGAGCCCGCGCCAGTCCGACGTGATGATCGTCGCCGGTACGCTCGTCAACAAGATGGCGCCGGCCCTGCGCAAGGTTTACGACCAGATGCCCGAGCCGCGCTGGGTCATCTCGATGGGCTCCTGCGCCAACGGTGGCGGTTACTACCACTATTCCTATGCCGTGGTTCGCGGCTGCGACCGCGTTGTTCCCGTCGACGTTTATGTGCCTGGCTGCCCGCCAACAGCCGAGGCGCTCATGTACGGCATTCTGCAGTTGCAAAAGAAAATTCGACGGACCAGTACCATCGCTCGGTGATCGCTGTCTCGGCTGGCCTGCAGAGGCGAGCCCCAGCGACACCCGGCTGGAAGATCACAACGAATGAGCACGAACGAAGAACAGACTGAGACTGAGTCGCCCGCGAGCGAGCCCGCGCTGGTCGCTGCGCTGCGTGAGGCCTTTGGCGACAGCGTCAGTATTGAGGTGGGTCACACGGCCGAGGTGACGCTCACCGTGCCGCATGCATCGCTCATCGAGGTGACCAGGCGTCTGCGTGATGACACCGCGTTCGCCTTCACGATGCTCATGGACCTTTGTGGCGTTGACTACCTGAGCTTCGGCCAGGACGAGTGGAAGACGGACTCGGCGACGGATTCGGGTTTCTCGCGCGGCGTACAGCGCGAGGTCATCGTTGACGACTCGGACCAGTTTGAGGAAGGTCGCTTTGCGGTGGTCCTGCACCTGTTGTCGCTCGAGCACAATCGCCGGCTGCGTGTGCGCGCTTACACGACGCCCGACAACCCGCCGCGCGTGCCCTCGGTCATCGACGTCTGGAATGGCGCGGACTGGTACGAGCGTGAGGCGTTTGATCTGTTCGGCATCATTTTTGACGGGCATCCCGATCTGCGTCGGTTGCTGACGGACTACGGATTTATCGGCCACCCGTTTCGCAAGGACTTCCCGCTGGTGGGTAACGTAGAGGTGCGCTATGACGCCGAACGCGGCCGTGTCGCCTATCAGCCCGTCACCATCGAGCCGCGCACGCTGGTGCCGCGCGTGATCCGCGACGACAACCGTTACGACGAAGCGCTGCGGGAGCAACCCGATGTCTGAGATCCAGAGCTTCACCATGAACTTTGGGCCGCAGCACCCTGCGGCGCACGGCGTACTGCGCCTGATCCTCGAGATGGACGGCGAGACGGTCCAGCACGCGGACCCGCACGTGGGCCTGCTGCATCGCGGCACCGAGAAACTCGCTGAGTCCAAGCCGTTCAACCAGAGCATCGGCTACATGGACCGCCTCGACTACGTGTCGATGATGTGCAACGAGCATGGCTACGTGATGGCCATCGAGCAGCTGCTTGGCATCGAGGTGCCGCTGCGCGCGCAATACATCCGCGTCATGTTTGACGAGATCACGCGCATCCTGAACCACCTCATGTGGCTCGGCGCGCACGGTCTCGATATCGGCGCGATGACGATGTTCCTGTACTGCTTCCGCGAGCGCGAAGACTTGATGGACTGCTACGAGGCGGTGTCCGGCACGCGCATGCACGCGACGTACTACCGTCCGGGCGGTGTATACCGCGATCTGCCCGAGTCGATGCCCAAGTACGAATCTTCGAAGTGGCGCAGCCAGTCAGACGTTGCGACGCTCAATGCGAGCCGTGAAGGCTCGATGCTCGATTTCATCGCCGACTTCACGGAGCGCTTCCCGGCCTGCGTGGACGAGTATGAGACGCTGCTCACCGACAACCGTATCTGGAAGCAGCGCACCGTAAACATCGGCGTTGTGTCGCCCGAGCGCGCGCAGCAGCTCGGATTCTCGGGCCCCATGTTGCGTGGTTCGGGCATCGCCTGGGACCTGCGTAAGAAACAGCCTTACGAGGTCTACGATCGCGTCGACTTCGATGTTCCGATCGGTGTGAACGGCGATTGCTACGACCGTTACCTCGTGCGCATTGAAGAAATGCGCCAGTCGAACCGCATCATCAAGCAGTGCGTTGACTGGCTGCGCGACAACCGGGGCGCGGTCATGGTCGACGACCACAAGGTCGTACCGCCCAAGCGCGTCGAAATGAAAGGTGACATGGAATCGCTGATTCACCACTTCAAGCTGTTCACGGAAGGCTACGTCGTACCCGCAGGCGAGACCTACGCGGCAGTCGAAGCGCCCAAGGGCGAGTTCGGTGTCTACCTGATCTCCGACGGCGCCAACAAACCTTACCGCCTCAAGGTGCGTGCACCGGGCTTCGCCCACATCGCGGCCATGAACGAGATGGTGTCCGGCCACATGCTGGCCGACGTCGTCGCCGTGATCGGCACCCAGGACATCGTGTTCGGCGAGATCGATCGCTGAGGCCACTGACGCAAGGCAAAGACCAGACGCATGACCGACACCGCTACACCGCAGACCATGACCGACACCGGGCTCTCGCAGCACGTGCTCGACGAGATTGACCGCTGGCGCCAACGCTTCCCCGAAGACCAGAGCCGCTCGGCGATCATCGGTGCGCTGCACGCGGCTCAGCACGAAAACCATGGTTACGTGACGCAGCCGCAGATGGACGCCATCGCGGAGGTGCTGGGCCTGGAACCGATCAAGGTGTACGAAGTGGCGTCGTTCTACTCGATGTTCGAGACGAAGCCCGTTGGCCGTCACAACGTCGCCATCTGCACCAATGTCTCATGCATGCTGCGCGGCGCAGAAGACCTCGTGGCACAGGCCGAGAAGCACCTGGGCTGCAAGCTGGGTGAAAGCACCGAAGACGGTCGCATCTACCTCAAGAAAGAAGAGGAGTGCCTGGCAGCCTGCTGTGGCGCGCCCATGATGATGGTCGATCACGTCTACCACGAGAACCTGACGCCCGAGTCGCTGCGGGCGTTGCTGGACGCGCTGGACTGAGCGGGCAGGGAGCGAGCAATGGAAACGACCGTATTCGATTCAGACGTCGCCAACGCCAATTCGGTGTGCTACGCGACGCTCGGTAAGGACCAGCCCTGGTCGATCGAGACGTACCGGGCCACGGGCGGCTACGAAGCCTGGCAACGCGTCCTGAAAGGCGAGCTGTCGCACGAAGACATCATCGAGATCGTCAAGGGCTCGGGTTTGCGCGGCCGCGGGGGCGCGGGCTTCCCGACGGGCCTGAAGTGGAGCTTCATGCCACGCTCGGCGCCCGTGCAGAAGTACCTGGTCTGCAACTCGGATGAGAGCGAGCCGGGCACCTGCCACGACCGCGAGATTTTGCGTGCCAACCCGCACTCGCTGGTCGAAGGCATGGCCATCGCGGCTTACGCCATGGGTGCGACCGTCGCGTACAACTACATCCGCGGTGAGTTCATCGAGGAACCCGTGCCGCGCTTCGAGGCTGCCGTGAAGGAAGCCTACGATGCAGGGTTGCTCGGCAAGAACATCCAGGGCTCGGGCATCGACATGGACCTCGAGACCTTCGTCGGCGCAGGCGCCTACATCTGCGGCGAAGAGACGGCGCTGCTCGAGTCGCTCGAGGGCAAGCAGGGCAAACCACGGTTCAAGCCGCCGTTCCCGGCCAACTTCGGGCTCTACGGCAAGCCGACGACGATCAACAACACGCAGTCGCTGGCGAGCGTACCGACCATCGTTCGCGAGGGGGCTGACTGGTTCCGTGAGCTCGGCGTGGAGAACTCGGGTGGCACGGCCATCTTCTCGGTCTCGGGCCACGTCGAGAAGCCGCAGAACATCGAGCTGCCCATGGGCGTCCCTTTCAGCGAGCTGCTCGATATCTGTGGTGGCGTCTGGAAGGGGCGCAAGCTCAAGGCCGTGATTCCCGGCGGCTCATCGGTGCCTGTGCTGCCCGGCGAGCTCATCATGGACTGCACCATGGACTACGACTCGCTCAAGAACGCGGGCTCATCGTTCGGGACAGGTGCCGTGATGGTCATGGATGAAACGACCTGCATGGTCCGCGTCCTGCGCCGCATCTCACGCTTCTACATGGCGGAGTCCTGCGGTCAGTGCACGCCGTGTCGAGAAGGCACGGGCTGGCTTTACCGCATGCTCACGCGGTTTATCGACGGCAAGGGTTCGCGCGATGACCTCGACAAGCTACTCGACGTCGCCAACAAGATCGAGGGCCACACGATTTGCGCACTGGGTGACGCTGCCGCATGGCCTGTACAGAGCTTCCTGAAGCACTACCGCCACGAGTTCGAATACATGATCGACAACGGTGGGCGCAGTGTGGTGGACGGCGCCGCTGAAGCGGCGGCCTGAGCCAGAACGACTACGGACAACACTTAGGGCAGTAAGCCCGCATTGGGACACAACACACGTCATGAGTGACGACACGGTAACTCTCGAGATCGACGGCAAGACGGTGCAGGCCAAGAAAGGGCAGATGCTCATCGAGGCCACCGATGCTGCAGAAGCCTATGTGCCGCGATTCTGCTACCACAAGAAGCTCTCGGTCGCGGCCAATTGCCGTATGTGCCTCGTCGAGGTCGAGCGTGCGCCCAAGCCGCTGCCGGCCTGTGCCACGCCCGTCGCCGACGGCATGGTCGTCAAGACCAAGTCGCGTTATGCGATCAGTGCACAGCGCGCAACGATGGAGTTCCTGCTCATCAACCATCCGCTGGATTGCCCGATTTGCGACCAGGGCGGTGAGTGCGAGTTGCAGGACCTGGCCATGGGTTACGGCCGCGACATCTCGCGCTACACCGAGCGCAAGCGGGTCGTCAAAGACAAGAATATCGGGCCGCTTGTGTCGACGGACATGACGCGTTGTATCCATTGCACGCGCTGTGTGCGCTTCGGCAAGGAAATCCAGGGTATCCAGGAGCTGGGTACCACAGGCCGTGGCGAAAACATGCAGATCGGCACGTATATCGAGCAGAACGTTGATCACGAGCTGTCGGGCAACATCATCGATCTGTGTCCCGTGGGTGCGCTCAACAACAAGCCGTACCGCTTCAGTGCGCGCTCCTGGGAAATGACCCAGCAGCCGATCATCGGCGCCCACGATTGCGTCGGTTCGAACCTGTTCGCGCACACACTGCGGGGCACCGTGAAGCGCATCGTGCCGCGTCCCAACGAGGCCATTAACGAAACCTGGATCTCGGACCGCGATCGCTTCTCCTACGAAGGCATCTACAGCGAAGATCGACTTCAGACGCCGCGTCTGCGTGTGGATGGGGAATGGCGTGCGGTGAGCTGGGGCGAGGCGCTCGACGCGGCCGCCGACGCCTTGCGCGCCGCGGGCACCGACACGGGCTTTATCGTGTCGCCGTCGGCGACGCTGGAAGAGGGTTACCTGCTCAACGGCCTGGCGACGCAGCTCGGCACGGCTGACGTCGATCACCGCATCACGCGCCGAGACGTCGCGGATCAGTCCGCGGATCCCGCGTTCCCCTGGCTGGGCATGGCGCTCGAAGACATCGACCGGCTCGATGCGGCGCTTGTCGTTGGCAGTCGCCTGCGCAAGGAAGTGCCGATCATCGCGCACCGCCTGCGCAAGGCCGCTGTGAACAACGGTGCCAAGGTGGCCACCATCGAATCGTCGGCGTCCGAGTACTTCTTCCCGACCGTCGCCCAGACGGTTGGTGGCTTCGCCGCCGGTTTGGCTGCAGTCGTCAAGGCCGCTGCAGAGATTTCGGGGCAGGGTGCTTCGAATGCGGTTGCGGCGCTGATTGACGGTGCCAGCGTCGACAGCGCGGCACGCGATACCGCGCAGGCGCTCATTGACGGTGAACGCGCCCTGGTCCTGTTTGGTCTTGAGGCCGGTGCACATGCTGCGTTCAGCGAGCTGCGCCTGTTGGGGGACGCGCTTGCAACGCTTGCGGGCGCCACAGTCGGCTACCTGTCCGAGGGCGCCAACAGTGCGGGCCTGTCGCTGGCCGGTGTGCTGCCGCACCGCACGGCGGGCGCTGCGCTTCGTGAAGACATGGGTCGCAGCGTTGGCGAGATGCTTTCGCAGTCGCCGAAGTGCCTGGTGCTCTGGAACGTGGAGCCAGATGTCGATCTGGCGGCATTTTCGGGCGTGAGTCAGGAACGCAAGCCGAATACAGTCATCGCCTGCACGCCGTACTTCGGCGCGGCGATTGCCGAACAAGCCGACATTGCCCTTCCCATCGGCACGTTTGCCGAGACGGCCGGCACCTTCGTCAACGTCGAGGGCCGTGCGCAGTCGTGGCAGGGCATCGCCAAGCCGATTGGTGAGGCGCGACCAGGCTGGAAGGTGCTGCGCGTGCTGGGAACGGCGCTCGAGGCGCCGGGCTTTGATTTCAATGACGCCGCGGAAGTGGCAACGGCCGCGCAGGCGGTGCTTTCGAGTACGACGGGTGATAACCGTTACGGCGGCAGCCATACAGCGCGCCGGGTCAACGGTGAAGATGCAGCGACCGCAACGCTTGAGCGTCCCATCTACGAGGTCGACGCCACGGTTCGCCGCGCACAGGCGCTGCAGCTCACCGAGGATGGCATCGCAGGTCAGGCCTGGCGGGGCAGCCTCAATGGGGACGCTTCATGAAGCGCGTATTGACGCTCCTGGTTGTCAGTTTGCTCGCGTCGGGCGTCGCGTTGGCGCAGACGGGCGCTGATGCGGGCTTCTGGGCAGGTCTGCCCGATCCGCTGCGCCTGACGATTCTGACGACAGCGCAGGTCGTAGGCGTGACGGTCGTATTGATTCTCTGTGTGGCCTACATGACGCTGGCCGAACGCAAGATCATCGGTTACATCCAGAATCGCATTGGCCCGAACCGCGTTGGCTTCAAGGGTCTGCTGCAGCCATTCGCCGACGTTTTCAAACTGCTGTTCAAAGAGGTGGTGGTTCCTACCAACTCGAGCCGCTTCCTGTTCATTATCGCGCCGCTGCTCTCGATCATCCCGACTTTCGCACCCTGGACCGTCATGCCCATCAGCGACAGCTTTGTGCTGGCCGACATCGATGCGGGCCTGCTGTACGTACTCGCGCTCACGTCGATGGGTGTGTACGGCGTGATCCTCGCGGGCTGGGCCACCAACTCGAAGTACGCGTTGCTGGGTGCCATGCGTTCGGCCGCGCAGATTGTGGCCTACGAGATCGCGATGGGCTTCGCACTGGTGGGTGTGCTGATGGCCGCCGGCAGCCTCAACCTCGGTGACATCATTCTGGCCCAGCAGGGTGGGGTGCTGAACTGGTTCTGGCTCTGGCTTGCGCCGCTGTTCGTCATCTACTTCATCTCGGGTGTCGCGGAAACCAACCGCGCGCCGTTCGATGTCGCCGAGGGCGAGTCGGAAATTGTTGCGGGCTTCCACGTGGAGTACTCGGGCGTCGCGTTTGCCGTGTTTTTCCTCGCGGAGTACGCCAACATGATTCTGATTGCCGCGTTGACGGCGATCTTCTTCCTGGGCGGCTGGCTGTCGCCATTCGAGGGCCTGTTGGGCGCCGATTCGTTCCTGGGCCAGCCGAGCTTCTTCTGGTTTGCCCTGAAAACGTCGTTCTTCCTGTTCTGCTTCCTGTGGTTCCGCGCCACGTTCCCGCGTTACCGCTACGACCAGATCATGCGGCTGGGCTGGAAAGTATTCATTCCGATCACGATCGTCTGGATCGCCGTGGAAGGCGTGTTCGTCTGGAATAAGGTCGGTCCGTGGTCACACCTGGCCACCGCGGGCTCGTGAGGAGTCACCAATGAGTCGCATCAAGAATCTGTTCAAGACGTTCTTCCTGCTCGAGCTCTGGCGTGGGCTTATGCTGACGGGCAAGAACCTGTTCCGCACCAAGGTCACGATCAACTATCCCGAGGAGAAGACGCCGCAGTCGCCGCGCTTCCGCGGTTTGCATGCGTTGCGTCGTTACCCGAACGGTGAAGAGCGCTGCATCGCCTGCAAACTTTGCGAAGCGGTCTGCCCGGCGCTGGCCATTACCATTGAGTCCGACGTGGCGCCAGACGGGACGCGGCGCACCACACGGTACGACATCGACCTGTTCAAATGCATTTACTGCGGGTTTTGTGAGGAGGCGTGCCCTGTGGACGCCATCGTCGAATCCCGCATTCACGAATACCACATGGAGAATCGTGGCGAGAACATCATGACCAAAGACAAGCTGCTCGGCATCGGCGAGCGCTACGAGGCCATGATCGCTGCCGACAAGGCCGCCGACGCGAATTTTCGCTAGTACAAATAACGAAAGCAGGCCGCTTCGCCCGCGGCCGAGATGAGGGTGGCGCTGGGGCCACCACTGGGGACTGGGTTTGTTTCTGAATCTGCTGTTCTACACGTTCGGCGCTGTGCTCGTGGGCGCGGCTCTGGGCGTGGTGTTTTCGCGCAACCCTGTGCACGCGATCATGTTCCTCGTGCTCGCGTTCTTCAACAGCGCCGTGCTGTGGTTGCTGCTCGAGGCTGAGTTCTTAGCCATCGCACTGGTGCTCGTCTATGTGGGCGCCGTGATGGTGCTCTTCCTGTTCGTGGTGATGATGCTCGATGTGAATGTCGAGCAGGTGCGAGAGGGATTCGCGCGCTACATGCCAGTGGGCTTGCTCGTCGCCTTCATCATGGTGGTCGAGCTGGGCCAGGTGATCTGGGTACGCAGTTGGGGGATTTCCACGCTCACGACGGCGCCGCCACTCCCCGAGGATTACAGCAACACGAAAGCTCTGGGCAAGGTGCTCTACACCGAGCACGTCTACGCGTTTGAGCTGGCCTCGGTCATCTTGCTGCTGGCCATTGTCGCGGCGATAACGCTGACAATGCGCAAGCGCCCGAATTTGAAGCAGCAGGACATTGCAGCCCAGGTTGCCGTGCGTCGCGAGGACCGCGTGCGTCTCGTGAGCATGCCGGCGGAGAAGAAAGAATGACCGTCGGCCTCCAACACTACCTGACGCTGTCGGCGGTGCTGTTTGCGATCGCCATCGCCGGTATTTTCATCAACCGGCGCAACGTGATTCTGCTGCTCATGTGCATCGAGCTCATGCTGCTGGCCGTTAACTTCAACTTCGTCGCGTTCTCGCGCTACCTCGGTGACGAGACGGGCCAGGTATTCGTCTTCTTCATTCTGACCGTGGCTGCCGCCGAAGCGGCCATCGGGCTCGCCATCCTCGTGGTGCTGTTCCGAAATCGACGCAGTATCAGCGTGGACGACATCAGCGAGATGAAGGGATAGGGCGATGCGTGATTACCATCTGATCATCGTACTGGCGCCTTTGCTGGCGTCGATCATTGCCGGTCTGGGCGGTCGCTTCATCGGACGCACGGCGAGCCACCTCGTGACCATCGGCGGTGTGGGTCTGTCCTGCGTGTTGTCGTTCCTCGTGTTCAAGCATCACCTGCTTGGTGGCATCCCCGAGAACTACAGTGTGTACACCTGGGCCGTCATCGATGGCCTGAGCATGGAAGTCGGCTTCCTCATCGACAGACTGACCGCCATGATGATGCTCGTGGTGACGTTCGTGTCGCTCATGGTGCACATCTACACCATCGGCTACATGAAGGACGACCCCGGCTACCAGCGCTTCTTTAGTTACATCTCGCTGTTTACGTTCGCGATGCTCATGCTCGTGATGTCGAACAACTTCCTGCAGCTGTTCTTTGGCTGGGAAGCGGTGGGCCTTGTGTCCTACCTGCTCATCGGTTTCTGGTACAAGAAGCCGACGGCGATTTTTGCGAACCTGAAGGCCTTCCTCGTCAACCGTGTGGGCGACTTCGGCTTCCTGCTGGGTATTGCCGCGATTTACACCTACACGGGCTCGCTTGACTACGAGTACGTGTTTGGCTCCGCACCATCGATGGCGCAAGAGACGATTGAGATCCTCCCGGGCCAGGCCTGGAACCTCGTCACCGTGGCCTGCATCCTGCTGTTCATCGGCGCCATGGGTAAGTCGGCGCAGGCGCCATTGCACGTCTGGCTGCCAGACTCCATGGAGGGCCCCACGCCCATCTCCGCGCTGATTCATGCGGCCACGATGGTCACCGCCGGCATCTTCCTCGTTGCGCGCATGTCGCCGCTGTTCGAGCTGTCGCCGACGGCGCTCTCCTTCGTGATCGTGATTGGCGCCGTGGCCGCCTTTTTCATGGGGCTGCTTGGCGTC
>CALBPI010000064.1 GCA_937899415.1 uncultured Gammaproteobacteria bacterium
ACCGTTTCCATGTGTACTGGCATGCTCATGATTGCTGGTCTCCCTGTTCTCTTGCATCGGGTTCGGAAAATGAGACGGAAAGTTCGGCCAAGCTGTTGGCCTCCAAAATTTCAATCCAGTAACCGTCCGGGTCTTTGATAAAAGCCAATCCGCGCATCTGTCCCTCGTTTGGCCGCTTTACGAACTCAACGCCCAACGCCTCAAAGCGCTCGCACGCTGCGAAGACGTCGGGTACGGAAATCCCGATGTGTCCAAACCCTTGCGGTTCGCCGTTGCCATTATGATAGCCGGTGAAGTCTGAGCTGGACTCTGTACCCCAGTTGTGCGTCAACTCGATCAGCGCCTTCTGTCTGAACGTGTACGCGGTCCTTTCTCGTTCGCCAGACGGTATTGGTCCATCACTGTCCTTCGACATGTAACCCATGAAGTACAGCGAAAACTCCATACTGGGAAAGTCCAATCGCTTCAAGAGCGACATACCAAGTACCTCGCTGTAGAAACCCACAGACGCTTTTGGATCTCGAACACGGAGCATGGTCTGATTCATGACGTAATCATGAGTTGCTTCGATGTCGATCACCATGCCCTCGATGTCACTCATCTCTGACTCCCCTGCAAGGCTGTATTCCTGAACGAGGCGCTCGTTGCTGCTAGAAAACGTATTTGGCTGAAAGAACGGCGCGCCGTGGCTGCTCCAGCGTGCCAATCACAACGGCTTCTTGAGCGGACGCGATAGCTGAGCCGGCGAAATTCGGGAACTCTTGAACGTCGATGTAGTACTCCTCATCAAGCACGTTCTCGATGTAAAGATCGAACGTCCAGTTCCGCCATTCAACGCCGAACGAAACATCGACGACCGTGAACGCCGGGTTGTCCCATGCGGGAAAGGCATCGCCCGGTGCGTCCGCGAACTGTGAATTTGTAGCAGAGTCCGATTTATACCGAACCTGAAGTCGGCCGAAGACGGACGAATCGACCCCGACATCCTTGGTGTAGTCCAAGGACGTCGTGGCGCTCCAGTCGGCGGTATTGGGTGGGGTCACGCCAGACAGATCCGCTCCGGATACCGGCGATACGGATCCATCGACCCATTCGGCGTTGACGTAACCGCTGCCCGTCGACAGCTGCCACGCGTCGTTGATAAGAAACTGCACATCGGCTTCAAAGCCGAACTGCTCGGAGTCGCCCGCATTGATAATGCCTTCGACAAAACCACCGGATGGGTCGGCAGCCTGTAGCTCGAACTGTCGATCTTCGTAGTCGATATAGAACGCAGCCGCGGTTGCGATCATACGACCATCAAGTAGTCGAGCCTTGTACCCCAGTTCGAACTGACTCGCATCTTCTGCGCCGAATCCAAACAGCTCATTCGCGCCAGCGAAGTTAGTCAGATTGAAGTCACCCGGTTCGAAGCCCTGCGAGAACGTCCCGTAAATAGTCGTTGAATCACTTGGAAACCAGGTAAGCGATGCTCGTATGAGTGTCTCTGTATCACCCAAGCTTCCCGAGATGTCGGTGTCAAGGTTCGTACGTGTGCTTTCCCAATCGTCAATTCGTAATCCGGCGCTAAGCTCAAGCTGATCAGACAAGCGGTAGGTGAAATTTCCGAACACCGCCCGCTGCTCGCGGGTCCTCCTACTAAACTCGAATGGCAGCGCAACCAGAAGTTCGGACGAATCAAGTCCTGGCAGGGGATCGCACGTACCGGGATCGATGAAACAGAAACCACCTCTGACCAATAACTCAGATGTCAAATCACGATCAAAGTCGAGAAGATAGGCGCCTACTTGCCACTGAAGTGGCCCGTCATTCGTTGAGCTGAGGCGAATCTCTTGTGTGAAAACGTCCAGTTCCTGAGGGCGAATTAGATCTAGGATGTTCTCGTTGATGATATCGAGGTCCGTCTCACGCCGGGAATCCGTCGCGTTGTAGGAAGAAATCGACACGAGATCCAAGTTGTCGAAGGAATAGGTCAGTTCCAGGCTGAAGGCACTGGTCTCTCGATCGTGGCGAGGGGTAAAGCTCGTGTCGACGATGTTCGAGTATTCAAGATCGCCGTCGAGCTCTTGTACCCACACGTTGTTAGGTCCATCCAGATCGTTGTAACGAGCACTGGCATAATGCCACAGCCGTTCGGTAACGGGCCCCGCACCGGTTAGGCGTACACCCTATTCTTCGGTTCGACCAACATCCGGGTCGTTTTCAACGACCGCGCCGGAGAGCAGAGGTGTCGTTGGGTTCTCCAAATAGGAGTCATCGCTGAACGCAAATAGGAATGCCCTCGCTGCCCATTCGCCGCCCAGGGGAAGGATTAAGACTGCCTCGCCGTCAACGTAGTTGTTCTCGCCGTAGCGTAACTTGGCACATCCGGAAACGGCCTCTGGGTCGGGTCGGACTGAAACAAACTTGACAGCCCCACCGATGTTGGAACCTCCGTACAGAATGCCTTGCGGCCCCTTAAGGACCTCAATGCGCTCCATGTCACCGAATCGAGACGTCGCATCAGCAAATAGCTGCACATCGTCCAGGTAAAACCCGACCCCCTGGGTGTTTCCAAACGCACCCATGCCGCGTACCGATACGATTGGAAAAACGTCCAGTCGGCGCGTCATAAACAAGTTCGGAACAAGAAGCCCAATATCGCACAAATCGTCGATGTCGGCCCGATCGATAGCCTCCGAGGAAACCGCCGACAAAGACTCGTGCACCGTCACGGTCACTTCTTCGATGACACCGCGGTTCTGCGCACCGGAGTCCTGGGCAGACACCGTGCCATGGAAGGTCGTCAATGCGATGCCGATCACCGCCGTACAACCTATCGAACGCGCGAGCGTATTGCTCGCCGCGTGCACCAAATTGCTTTTCATGCCCATACCCCCCGGTTGGAAACGTCGATACGCGAGTCGCTCGCTACTCCACGGACTCCGACGCGGTCGGAGCGCGAGCGCGGCAACGCTTCTGCATAGTAGACCGAGGCCTGCGAAATCAGTTTGCGGCACGGCGCAACGGACGTTGTCCGTGAGTGCAATTCGTTCATTCGCCTCGGGTGTATTATTATCGGGCGATGAGCCTGACTGATTTAGACAGTGCACGAACCGAGTTCATTAGTACGGACCCCTTCTCGGCGTCCGAACAGTACGACCTATGGGTCGAGGCTCTTACCCAGACTTACGGTTCGTGGGATGTGCCCCCGCATAAGCCAGATGGATTCTTTGCCACGGTCCGGGCCTCCCGGTTCGATGACGTTACTATAGCCGAGGCGGTATGCGATCCATGTAGCGGTCGCCGAAACGTACGCCTGCGGCCCTTGGACGACTGCGACCAGGTCGTGGTCCAACTGATACGCAATGGGCACGAATATTTTCGCTTACGCGACGACGATTACAGTCTAGGGCCCGGCGATATCTTGGTTTGGGACAGCACGAAAGACATGCGCTTCGATGTCAGGGAACGATTGCACAAAGTCTCCTTGATACTGCCATTGAGCCGGCTGCAGGACTGGTTGCCGGAAACATGGCATAACACCGCCGGCAAAATCGAGGCCGGCTCCCCAAATGCGATTCTCCTTACCGCGCTCATCGAGTCGTTGACTGACCGCTCTTTAACAGCGTCCGATATACGCGGCGAACACTTGTCGGAAGCCGCCGTAGCCCTACTTTCTGGCTCTGTGAGAAACCTCGATGAGGAAAGTCGCGCGTCCTCTCGACTGTCGAAACTCAAGTCCGTCCAACGTTATATCCAGAACAACCTTGGCAACACTCATCTAACGCTGGCCCATATCGCGGCGCAGAACGGAATCTCGAAGCGCTACCTGCACTGGTTGTTTCAGTCGACAGGTGAAACGGCCGCACGTTACGTTCAGCGTCTACGCTTAGAGAAATGCCGGGTTGATATCGGGAATCCGCTTATGAAAAGCAAAACGATCGCCGATATTGCGTTTTCTTGGGGTTTCTCAGACCCGATGCACTTTAGTCGCGTCTTCAAAAATCACTTCGGTTTACGTCCAAGTGATCTGCGCGAACAACGGCGTCAGAGCTAACGATTGAGCCGTCTACTCACCGCGATTTAATCGGCTTCCTGTCAGGCGTTGGAGCTGGGCCTTCGAGCGCAGCGCGCATACCACGACACGAGGGCGCTGTACTCAGGCGCGATTGAGATGCCCGCGTACTGCTCTAGGAAATCAACGGTGCAGAGCGCAACAATATCCGCCGCTGAGTACTGATCGCCAATGATAAAATCGCGACCATTCAAGTACTCATTGAACTGAGTGTAGAAAATTGACACGCGCTTCCTCCCACGATCAACGAGAGCCGGAATCAGCGGCGTGTTGTCGCGCCCGGCCACCGCTCAGTTTTCGAAAGCGGGATAGCTGTTGCGCAATACCTCAGTGCACGGGAAGTAACAATCGAGGTCGCTTCGCCATATCCACGCCTCAATCAACGCTTTCGATATCGCATCTGTGCCGTAGAGCGCCGGTTCAGGGCTCGTCTCTTCAAAGTAGCGGCAGATAGCGCTCGACTCGTCAATGATTGAGCCGTCTTCGAACTCCAGGGTAGGGACAATACCGCGAGGATTGATCGCCATATACTCGGGCTGAAGGTTCTCGCCGCCCATGACGTCGACCTCGACCTTGTCGATGTCGATTCCCTTCTCGGCCAGGAAAATCCGAACCCGGCGCGGATTCGGCGCACCGGTCATGTCATACAGTTTCATGGTTCCTCACATATTTCGTTAGCACGGTTTTCTCCGTCGTATCTGATAACTGTCGATTCCAATCGGCAGAGATTGGCACTATGGATCATTGATAGTTTTTTCGTGTGGACATCCCGCCGACACCCGGATTGAAGGAGTTCGTAGGATCGCAGCAACGGTAGAAGTCCTTCGTGGTGTCAGGTGCGCTGTAGGTGTGTCCGAAGTTGTGTTCCGCGGGATACTTCGCCCCGCGCGCTTCCATCAGCGCAAGTAGCTCGCGCTTTACCTCGTCGCAACTCTCACCGGTGTGTACGATGTAATCCTGATGCAGTACATGACATAGAAAGTGCCCGTAGTAGAGTTTCTTCTGTATTCGGGCATCCAGAGCCGCCGGGAGCGTTTCAAACCAATCCAAGGCGTTTCTCGGAAGCGCTATATCGAGGGCGACGATGCCCGCGACCTCTCCTCCTTTCACGGCCTCATCCCGGACAGCGGCACCTGCTGCAGCAAAGCGGAGAAGCGACACACGCGCAGCGTCCTTGGGGTTGCACTCGTGAACCACGAAGCCTAGGTCTTTGCGTATCGAATCGAGTAAGGCCCGCGTAGAGTGAATTCCTTCATCGCTTGTTTTCAGGATTAGGTGATGTGGACATTCCTGTGTCGCTCGGCCCAACCAACGAGGAGCTCGCGACGGCAGTATGCGGCCGAGAATCTGCAGGCACTTCTCGACCGCAGAGGTTTCTTTTCCTAGTGCTAGGCCGATAACCGCTTCGAACAAACTGCGGGTTCGGAATAACCATGGAATTCGGCGGGTGCCGAGCTTATCAATAATCCACACCGTATCGTTGCCGTACCGGTTGGCGAGATCAAGCGCATCGCTATGGATGTATTCCGCCGAAACGGGTAATGCTCGGGATTCATCGAGGAGCGCGTGGCGTATGCCGGTCAAAGCAGCTGTATCGTCGGTCGAAATAAAAAACGTCGCCTGCTCGTCGTAGGCAGGAAAGGTGTCAAGACGGACCGCAAACACGGCCAACTTCCCTGCGCTGCCACTGGACTCAAAGTACCGACGGGCGTCCCCGTTGTAGCGCGCCGGCTCACTTGAGTCGACATCCCTGACACGACTTTCGTACTCGCTGTCAGATGCCGCGGCGTCGGTAGCCTCAAACAGTGAGTCGTCGATCAATCCACGATCGAGGCGGTCGAGTATGTCAACTGGCGTTGCACCGAGATAAATACCAAGATGATTGATCAGCTCGAGATTGCCGCCCTCACTCAGTTGCGCGAATAGCGACATTTCAGTGTAAGCGGGCCCACGCTGCACCAACGAACCGCCCGAGTTGTTGCAAACGCCGCCGACAATAGAAGCTCCAATACAGGAGGACCCCTACACGGAGTGGGGCTGGCGCCCCAGCGGTTCCAGCGCTTTCTCTAACGATTGCAGTGTCGCCCCTGCGTAACACAGCACTTGTTGTCCATTCCTTATTGGGACAATGGATCGGATCCTCAGAGTGCTAATGATCACCGCATCTCGGTCGTACGATGACACTGGCGTAGATCCGCCCGTGAGTCCCGTGTTAGCCGCTTGCATGATGATGACTTTGTCGGCAGCGACGCAGATCTCAAGAACCATCCAAAGTTGCTTCAAAGTCCCAGGGCGTACAACCAACGACGCGGTACCACTGCCAAAACGGTAGCCCCGGCAATACGGCGCTTTGCGCACCTTACAGGTCAGGACAAAT
>CALBPI010000065.1 GCA_937899415.1 uncultured Gammaproteobacteria bacterium
GCTGCTGGGACTTATGTCGAAAATACCCTCGAAGTGCTGTAACCCCGATTCCGTCCCGACCATGAACGCCGACGCTCTGCTCTGGATTCTGCCTGCTGGCAGCGCATTGTATGTGCTGCTTGCGGCCATGATCGTCGCTTCTCGCGAGCCTGGCCAACGCGGTGCAGCCCATTGGGTCATGCTCCTCATCGCCGTCTGGCTCGTTGGCGGTGTCATGGAAATGGGTGCGGCGACGGCCCTGGCGCAGCAGCTCGGTCGAGAACTGAGCTTTTTCTGTGCCGCGTTGCTGCCCCCGGCCGGGCTGTTTGCCGTAAGTCATTTCACGAATCGCAAGCTAAGCCGCAGTGCCCGCAGCGTGCTGCTGATTATTCCGCTGCTCACGGTGACGATCGTCATTCTGGGTCGGCTCGGTACGCTGACCGACAACCCCCTGTTCGCCTCACTGGAACAAGTCCGGCACGCGAATATCCGCTACGGCCACTGGTTCAACCTCGTGCATGCGCCGTTCTCGTTCGGGCTCGTGCTTCTGACGCTCGGCGTGCTGAGCTATGACGCCCTCCAACGGGAGGGCCGCCGCCGCAATCACATGCTGCTCATGGCGCTCGCTGGTGGCCTGCCCATGGCGACCAGCCTCATGCACGTGGTGGGTGTTGACCTCTACTACTCGGCACCCACGTCGATCACGTTCGCGGCCGTGTCGCCGCTCGTGGCCTGGCTCATCCTGCGCCACGGGGTGCTCACGGGCCTGCCGCTGCGCCACGAAGTCCTGTTCGAGCAGATGCACGATGGCATGGTCGTGGTGAACGCACGCCACGAAATCGTTGTCGCAAACGCGGCGGCAAGTGAATTGCTCGGTGTTGATATCAACGACAACGTGGGGCTGACGCTCATCGAAGCGCTGCCAGATCTGAGTGACACGCTGCGCGAGCTTGCACCGGGTGCCGCGGAGACTGAAATCGACCGTAACGCCCGCCACCTGGCGCTGCGCATGAGTACGGTGCGGGATGCCGGGCTCGACGCCCTCGTCTACTTGCTTCGTTGCCGCGACGTCACGCGCGAGCGCGCTGCACGCCGTCAGCTTGTGCGCAGTGAGGAGCTGCTGCGCAGCCTGATTCAAAACTCCTCCAACGTGATCCTCCGGCTGCGCCGTGAGCACGATGGGGACTACCTCGTCACCATTGCCAATCGCGAGGCGGCTGAGCTGTTCGGTGTCGATGTCGACGGCCTTGTCGGTCGCAGTCTTTCAGCCACGCTGGTCGGCATGGCCTCTGACGAGCTGCGCCGCTCCCTGCAGTCCATGCTGCAACCGGTGCGCGACGCCGCGCGCACGGGTCGCGCCACCGAAGCCGAGTTCCGAGTGCGCTCCAACAAGCGCGAGCGCTGGTACCGGATGCTCGCCTACCCCGTCGACGACGACATCGGGGTGACCTGTATCGATATCACGCGTCAGCGCGAACAGGAGCGTGAGCTTGAATCGGCCGCGTTCCTGGACCCGCTGACCGGCATACTTAACCGACGCGGTTTCGAGCGGCGCGCGAGTATCGCGCTGTCCGAGATGGACGATGATGCGGCGGGTGCCATGCTGTTTGTCGACCTCAACAACTTCAAACGCGTCAACGATATCCATGGTCACGAAACGGGTGATCTTGTGCTGAAGATGGCGTCTGAGCGCCTCGCCGGCGCGCTCCGTGACCAGGACATCGTGGCGCGGCTCGGCGGCGATGAATTCGTCGTGCTCGCACCCGAAACCGCCGCCGAGGCGGCCGAGGGTTTGCGCGACCGTATCGAGAGCGTACTCTGCGAGCCTTACCAGATCGGCAACAAGGCCATGAATTCATCGGCCAGTGTGGGTATGGCGCGCTTCCCCGAACAGGGCGTGACGCTGACGTCACTGCTGCGAGCCGCCGATGCGGCCATGTACGAGCGCAAGACCATGCAGCGCACGACGGCCAGTGGTTCCTTTCGAATCGTGAGTGCGACCGACTAGATCAGCTGCGCGCCGGAGCAAGCCCCAGTGCATCAAACGCAGCCACGGTCTGATCGGGAAAGTCCGTAAAGATCCCATCGCAATCAAGCGAGACGAGCCAATTCGCGACGCTCTGCAGGCTCGCGAAGCCCTCGGGTAGTGCGTCGGCCCGTAACGTGTAGGGATGCACTTGCAGGCCCAGCGCATGGGCCTCCTCGATCAACGGGGTCGCCATCACGGTGCCGTCCGGTGCCAGCTCGTAAAGCTGTGGCAGCCAGGGGCCGATGCCATGGACGATCCCCTTGAGCTGGGTCAGCCCACCAGGCGCCAGTAAGTCGGCATAGACCGTGCTTGACTCGCCCCAGCTGTCGTCGGCAATGAGCTGCACTAGCTTATACGGTGCCTTAAGTTCATTACGTAAACGTATGTTTTCATTTAAGTCGAAGCACTGAAGCCAGACCTGGTCTGGTGTTGCGGCCCAGCCGCCGTGCGCCAGCGTTTCGATGACGAGCACGCTCAGATCCACGCCTTCGCCCTGGTGCCAGGCTGGCTTTTTGATTTCCGGGTAGATGCCGGCCTGCCGTCCTGTGCTTAGGTTTAGCCCGGCAATGAACTCGAGTTCTTCAGCCAGCGTCGGAATGGCCAGAGGTGTGGCGCCGCCCGGGTAGCGCCCCGGAAATACGGGCGCACCGTCTTCGCCGACACGCTCGGTGAGCGTCAGCGACTTGAGCTCCGCGAGCGTGAAGTCACGTGCGTAGTAGCGACCGTCTTCCCGACCACGACCGGGAAACAGGTCGCTGACATCACTGACCCGGTCGAGATGGATGTCGTGCAGCACGACACAGTGGTTGTCGCGCGTGGCGACAACGTCCTGTTCCAGGAATTCGGCGCCCATACCATGGGCGAGTGCCTTGGCAGGCAGCGAGTGTTCGGGCAGGTAACCGCTCGCGCCCCGGTGCGCGATGGTGATGGGTCGGGGTGCCGGTGTCCGGCTGCGGGCAGCGGAGTGCATGCGGTCGATCAGGGAAAGTCGATGACTTCCCAGCGCGCCGTGTCCTCGTGACGCGCAAGGCGTTTGATCGCGTCGACGAGCTCGCGTTCGTTCCAGGCCACAACCTCGTTCGCTTTGGTGGCCAGGTCGCCAGGCATCATCGTGGTTTGCCCAAACGACTGCATGAGTACGACGGGCTTGTTGAGAGCCTTCGCCGCGTTGAGTTGAAACTCGATCCAATCGCGATGGGTGGCGTGCAGACTGGCAAGCAGAATAACCGCTTCGCACTGGGAGATCTGATCCCGGAGCGCCGCCTTGATGCCTTCTGCGCCACCGTCCGGCATGGTCTCGGGGTCACTGACGTTCATGTAGTAGAAGCGGTCAACACTTTCGAGATACTCGAAGACGCGGAGGTAGTCCACGTCCGCCTCAAACATGTGGCTGACAAACACCTTGATCGGATTGTGCTCTGACATGAACGCGTGTTCCTTTGCTTTCCGGCAAGCGCCCTGATTGTACCGAATTCAGCGATTACGGGCAGTGCAGACGGGCTACAATAGTGGGATATGCGGGCGGTCCATGCGGCGTCGCCCGGCGTTGCCACGAGACCCAGCAAAGACTCGAGCGGATAACAACATGCGCCTTGTGCTCTACAACATCCGCTATGGCGTCGGTGCCGGCCTCAGCACCCACCTGCCCGTTCCGGGAGCGGGTTACGTGCTCGGCAACAACGCGAACCTGGAACGCCTCATCGAGTTTCTGCAGTCCGTCGAGCCCGATATCGTGGGGCTTATCGAGGTCGACACGGGCTCCATCCGAACGCGCAATCGCAACCAGGCGGAACGCATCGCGGAGGCGCTGGGGCACAACTCGTCCTATGAGACGAAGTACGGCTCCAACTCGATCAACCAGCTACTGCCGATCCTGCGTAAGCAGGGCAACGCGTTTCTGGCGGCGCCCACGATCCACAATGAGCGGTTCCACTACTTCGATACAGGCATCAAGCGGCTTATTATCGAGCTCGAGCTTGAAGACATGGCGATCTTTCTTGTCCACCTGTCACTCAAGTACCGCCACCGCCACTTGCAGTTACGCCACCTCTACGACCTCATCGAGCGTTGCCCCAAGCCCGTGATGGTGGTTGGTGACTTCAACACGTTCTGGGGGCAGAACGAGATCTACCTGTTCCAGAAGGCAACGGGGCTTGCGAGTGCAAATGTGAAGGCCCTGCCCTCGTACCCGGCACGCGCGCCGCGCAAGGAACTCGACTTCATCCTCTACCAGGAGGGCATTGTCATCGAGCACTTCGAGGTGCCCGACATCCAGCTCTCCGATCATCTGCCGCTCATTTGTGACTTTCACGTCGCAGCTGCGAACGGCGCGGACCACACTTGACGGGATACGACATGAGCACGACAGAACACTGGCACCAGGAACACGATGCCGAAGGCCACCTCTGGCTCGGCATCGACAAGGCAGACGGCAATGCCAACGTCCTGTCGGGGCCCGTGCTGCGTGAACTCGATGGCCTGCTCGATGCGGCCGAGCGCGAGCCGCCCAAAGCGATCATTGTCTACTCAAGAAAGACCTCGGGCTTCGTCATGGGCGCCGACATTAACGAGTTCACGGTGCTCAAGAATGCCGACGAGGCCTACGATCTCGTCCGCCTGGGCCAGAAAGTGCTCGACCGTCTGGAGGACAGCAAGGTACCTACGGTGGCCGCCATCGACGGCTTTGCGCTGGGTGGCGGCTTGGAACTTGCCATGGCCTGTCACTACCGCGTGGCGGTAGAGAGCGGCAAGCCCAGCATCGGACTGCCTGAGGTTAAGCTCGGCATTCATCCCGGCTTCGGCGGTACCGTGCGCGCCGTGCAGCTTGCCGGTGTCACAGAAGCCATGCCGCTCATGTTGACGGGGCGCTCGCTGCGCCCCGCGCAGGCGTTGCGCATCGGACTCGTGGACTTCCTCTGCACGCGCGACGAACTCCGCGACGCCGCTGTGGCGATCGCGAAAGAACGGCGGCCGATGCGCAAGGCGCCCTTCTCGGCTCGCCTTCTGAACCTCCCCCTCGTGCGGGGATTCGTCGCGGGCAAGATCGAAGCGCAAACCCGTCGCAAGGCCAGTCCGGACCACTACCCGGCGCCGTTTGCCATCATCGAGCTCTGGCGCAAACACGGCGCCAGCGCGCGTTCAGGCTACGAGGCCGAGGCGCGCTCGATCGCGAAACTTATGGTGGGTCAAACCGCGCAGAACCTCGTGCGGGTGTTCTTTTTGCAGAACCAGCTCAAGGCGCAAGGTGGCAAGGCCAGCCAGCGCGCGAGCCACGTACATGTTGTGGGTGCCGGTGTCATGGGCGGCGACATCGCTGCCTGGTGCGCGGTGCGCGGTCTCAACGTCACGCTGCAAGACCGTGAGCTCAAGTACATCGAACCTGCGCTTGCGCGGGCCAAGAAACTCTTTGAGCGCAAGCTCAAAGCCAAGGCTGCCGAAGGTGTGGCTCGGTTGGTAGCCGATGTCGACGGTGACGGCGTGGAACAGGCAGACGTCATCATTGAGGCGATCTTCGAGAACAAGGAAGCCAAGCAGGCGCTCTACGCGACCCTCACGCCGCGCATGAAGCCGGGCGCGATCCTTGCCACGAACACGTCAACGATTCCCTTGCAGCAACTGCGTGAAGGCCTGCCCGAACCGCAGCGCTTCATCGGCCTGCACTTTTTCAACCCCGTTGCGCAATTGCCGCTGGTCGAAGTGGTTCGGGCGGAAGATACGCACCCCGAAGCCGTAGCTATTGGTGCCAACTTCGTCAAGGGCATCGGTAAGTCGCCACTCGTTTGTGCGAGCGCCCCAGGTTTCCTCGTCAACCGCATCCTCGCGCCTTACATGAATGAGGCCTTCCAGCTCGCAAGCGAAGGCGTGCCGCTCACAACCATCGATGCCGCCGCCGAAGCGTTTGGCATGCCCATGGGGCCCGTCGAGTTGGCCGATTCGGTCGGGTTGGATGTGGCGTTGAGTGCCGCGCGCGTACTCGGACAGAAAGATGACGACATGGCACAGCTCATCGAGATGGTTGATGCCGGCCACACCGGTCGCAAGAGCGGGCGTGGCTTTTATGACTGGCGCGAGGGCAAAGCCGTGAAACCCGCGCCCGCCACGGCGCCAGCACCGGATGACATCGAGGACAGACTCATACTGCCGATGGTCAATGAAGCCGTCGATTGCCTGTACGAAGGCATCGTTGAGACAGCCGACCTGCTCGATGCCGGCGTGATCTTCGGCACCGGCTTCGCGCCGTTTCGGGGCGGGCCGCTGCAGTATTGCCGTGAGCGCGGTGTCGATGCGGTTCGGGCGCGACTCGAGGTGCTTTCGGAGACCTTTGGACCAAGGTTCGCACCCAAACCGGAGGCGTGGGCGAGCTTCGCTGCCGGTAAAGCTGCGGAATGAGACCTGTTGCGTAGAGTAAACAGTGCCTTAGGTCGATGATAGACTAGCGCGCGATCGCGCCCACGACGCTTGGATGCCATGACGGACGACACGCTCACAATCGATGATCTGCGGCGGTTCTCGCCACTCGACGGTCTCAAGAACGAGAACCTGTCGGCGTTGGCGAAAAAGACCCAGATCCGGACGCTTGAGCCGTCTCAGCTCCTGTTCAACGAAGGTGACAGCGAGAAGCGGACCTTCTACATCCTCGACGGCACCGTGGAGCTCATCCAGCAAGGCGAAGCCGTCGACAACGTGGTCGGCAACAGCGACCGCGCCCGTAACCCGGTCGCGCCCCTGCTGCCCCGCCGCTACTCGGCGCGCGCACGCGATACCGTGCGTTACCTGTCGATCGACAGTGACCTGCTCGACGTCATGCTCACCTGGGACCAGACAGGTTCCTACGAAGTCAGCGATCTGCGCGACGGGCTGGGCGTGTCCGATGACTGGATGACCACGCTCCTTCAAAGCCAGGCGTTCCATAAGATTCCGCCCGCCAATATCCAGGCGATCTTCATGCGTATGCAGCAGGTCAACTTCAAGTCGGGCGACCAGATCATCAAGCAGGGTACGGATGGCGACTACTTCTACGTGCTGACGCGTGGCGCGGCTGTGGTCACGCGCGAAACGCCGCTCAACCAGGAAGGCATCCGCCTGGCCGAGCTCAGCGTCGGGTCGACCTTTGGTGAAGAGGCTTTGATTTCCGAGGCCAAGCGCAACGCCACGGTGACCATGACCACCGATGGCGCCGTGATGCGACTTGGCAAGGACGACTTCCGGACTTTGCTCAACGAGCCCATGCTCGACTGGGTCGACATGGCTGCTGCGCAGAAGATCATTGATGATGGCGGCGTCTGGCTCGATGTGCGCTTGCCCAGCGAGTTCCAGAATTTTCACAAGCCGGGCGCGGTCAATATGCCGCTGTACTTCATCCGGCTGAAACTCAGCACGCTCGACCGTGACCGGTCTTACGTTGTCTGTTGCGATACGGGTCGACGCAGCTCAGCTGGCGCTTACATCATGAATGAGCGCGGCTTCTCGACCTACGTGCTTCAGGGTGGGCTCGCCCAGGGTTAACCGACCGTCGGGCGCGTCGCGCCCGCACTACATCGTGTGCGTGGCTTTCTCGCCGCCCAGCGCACCGGCCAGGTAATTCTCGATGCGCTTCTGCGTGTTGCCCTGGTCCTGCTCCGAGAACTGCACCCCGATGCCGGCCGTGCGTTGTCCCTGGGCACCTTTGGGTGTCATCCAGACCACTTTGCCGGCAACCGGCAGCCGCTCTTCCTCACCCATGAGGCTCAGCAGCATGAAGACCTCATCACCCAGGCGATAAGAGCTGTTGGTCGGGATAAACAGGCCGCCATTACGGATGAACGGCATGTACGCGAGGTACAGCGCGCTCTTGTCCTTGATGGTCAGTGTCAGCAGGCCTGGCTTCGTCATCGTTACTCTCTGGCGTATGGCCCGCCTCGGGGCCCTTAGCCGAACGTCTGGCCATGCCGGGCGCCCGCCAAGCGGTTTGCCCAGGGCATGGCCATCGCATCGATCGCAAGCTCCGGGTTGTAAGTGCCTGGAAGCCTCGCGATCAGCCGGTTCAAGCCGTCTAGATAGCAAAAGGCATCTCGGGTGTCCACGACATAACGTTGGAAATCCGACGCAGCGCTCATTTTCCGGGACATTCGTGCGTAAACGAGCCCCATGGTCACTCGGCGCAGTGCGGCCAGTACGTCCTCGTGCGGAAGTTTGCGCCACCGGGCGGCCACCTCGAGCGCGCTGCCCTGCCCGGCCATCAATGTGCCCACGTCGTAGCGAATCTGCCGTGCCAGAGCCAGGCCTTCCCCTTCCGCGAGCTCGAGTGCGCGCAGCGGCGCCCCATCGGCGAGCGCGAGCGCTGCCATGGCGTCTTGTTCGGCCAATCCCTGTCCCGTGAGCCATGCCACGGCGGCCGACCGGACCGGCGGATGCACCTGGTAACGCGTGGTCCGGCTCAGAATCGTCGCCGGGAGCCGGCCGCGACCGTCCACCACGAGCACGAGCAGGCTGTCAGCGGTGGGCTCCTCTAGCGTCTTGAGCAAGCTGTTCGCCGCCGCCGTCGTCATGCTGTCTGCAGGCTCGATGAGCGCAGCCTTGCCCTGGTTGCCGTGTGCACTGAGCGCCAGTGTCGCGGTCAGACTTCGGATCTGGTCGACGGCGATCTGGCGCTTGTCCTCCTCGGGGCGCACCACGTGCAGGTCCGGGTGTTGATGGGCCGGCGACTCGGCACGCGCATCCAACGCAACCCCCAGGAACCGGCTCAGGAGCTGCGTCGCCAACACGCGCTTGCCCATACCGGGCGGGCCCGCGAGCATTACGGCATGCGTCAGCATGCCGCCGTCCACGCGCTGGAACAGATGCTCACGTAATTCATCAAGCCAAAACATACAGTTATTAAATATTACTCAAGTAGTCTCTGAGTCCTGCGGCGCCATGAGCTCGTCAACCAGGCGGGCCAAATCTGCCCGCAGTGCCTCGAGACTGCCGTCCGTAGAGACGACGCGGTAGCGCTTCGGGTCCGACGCGGCCAGCGCCAGGTAACCCTGCTCGGCCCGCTCAAAGAAGCTGCCGGGTTCACGTTCGATCCGATCAGGTCCGCCTGCCCGGTCCGCGAGTCGCGCGGCAACCGTCTCTGCGCGGGCGGTGAGCAACAGCGTCGTGTGGGGCCAGAGATCGCCGTGCACCCACTCCGCGAGCTCGTAGATCCGGCGCAGGGGCAGTCCGCGCGCATGGCCCTGGTAGGCCAGCGTCGCATCGGTAAAGCGGTCGCAGAGCACCCATTGACCGTGCTCAAGTGCGGGCCGGATCACATGCGCGACGCTCTGCGCGCGAGCGGCAAACATCAGCAGCAGCTCTGTGGTGTCCGTGACGGGCTCTTCTGCGCCCGCACCGAGCACGAGCCCGCGAATGGCTTCAGCCAGCGGCGTTCCCCCGGGCTCGCGCGTACGCAGCGTTTCGATGCCGCGATCCGCGAGCAGCGCTTCAAGCATGCCGATGGCCGTCGTCTTGCCGACGCCCTCGACACCCTCAACAGACAGGAACACGCCACGATCGGTGCTCACGGTCGCTGCCTCAGCTTGGACAGGTAGCGCTGCACGGCTTCGTTGTGCTCGTCGAGCGTCGCAGAAAAGTAATGGCTGCCGTCCGGGTCGCCCGTTGCCACGAAAAACAGGGCCTCGCCCTCAACGGGCGCCAGTGCGGCCTCAATCGATGCGCGGGCGGGCAAGGCGATCGGAGTGGGCGGCAGGCCATCGATCCGGTAGGTGTTGTAGGCCGTGGTCTCGCGCAGGTCGCGACGACGAATGTTGCCGTCGTAGTTCAGACCCATGCCGTAGATGACCGTCGGATCGGTTTCGAGCCGCATGCCGCGCGCCAGGCGCCGGCTGAACACGCCCGCAATTTGCCCGCGCTCGCTGTCGAGCGCCGTTTCCTTTTCGATGATCGACGCGAGTGTGAGCGCGGCGTAGGCGCTCTCGAGTTGCGCGCCCTCACCGGCCTCGGCCCAGGCTGCATCCAGCGCTTCGGTCATCGCAGCGTGCGCCTGCGCGAGCAAGGCACTTGCGGCAGTACCGCGCGCAAAGCGGTAGGTGTCCGGATACAGCCAGCCCTCGATGGACGCACTCTCGATGTCGAGCCGTGACGCGAGCGTGCGATGCGTGTCGGGCTCGAGCCACGGTGTCCCATCGGCACGTTTGGTAAGCGCAATGCCGAGGTCGTCGCGGACCGCTTCGTGCCCGAGGATGGCCGCCAGCGCTTCCGCCGCAGTCCAGCCCTCGATCAGCGTCACGCGTTCGAGCTTGACGTCACCCGCGATAAACGTGGCCATCATCTGTCGCGGGGTCGTGCCCGGCTCGAGAATGTAATCGCCCGCCTTGATCTGGCCACCCGATTCGTTGAGTCGCGCGTCGATAAGCAACCAGTGCGCCGTGTCCGTAATGCCCTGCCCCACAAGCTCGTCGACCACCGCGCGCATCGTGGCGCCCGAGGGAATCGTAAACTCGGTCGCGACATCGATGGCGAGCGGGCTGTCGAGATAGGTCTGCATCCGGTGCCAGGACACGCCAGCCGCCAACGCGCCTGCCACAAGCAGTCCCAGGGCAATGATCATCAGACGCCGCACCATCAGGACGCTGCCTTGAGTGCGTCACGCAGCGCATCAGCGACAGGCGTGTTTGGCGGCAACGTCCGGCCATCGGCCTGTGCCAGTGAGACCACGCCGCGCAATGCGTTTGTCACAAACACCTCCGAAGCGCGTTGCAAAGCACCGCGCGACACGCGCGCCGTGCTGACACGGATTGTGTCGCACACGAATCGACGCATGACGCCGGCAACGCCGGCCCGCGATAGATCGGGAGTGAGGACTTGCTGGCCGACGACGACAAACACATTGCTCATGATACCGCAGGCCAGGTCGCCGACTGCGTCGCGCATGAGTCCTTCCTGCGCGTCACGCGGCAACGCCATGCGGGCCAGCACCTGCGGCAGCCGATTGAGGTGCTTCAGGCCTGCCAGCGCGCCCGCGTCGGGCAAGGCGGTGTCGCAGACGACGGCACGCCAGCGCTCGGGCATATCGGCCAGCACGCCCGATGAAAGAATGCCTGTGGCTACAGCGTGCCGCGGCGGTGCATAGCCCCGTGCGCCTGCCCCACGCGTCACGATGAGCTTGATCCAGTCGGCGTCCGCTTGACGCACGCCGAACCGGGTCAGTTCGCGGTGCACGCGGGCACGCGTCACACCGGTCATTCCCAGCGCGTTGCAGCCTGCCTCCAGGCGATCGAGATGCTGTTCGAGAAACCGGATCTGCCCGTTGATGAGTCGCAGTGTCTCGAACAGGCCATCGCCGTACGCCACGCCACGGTCGTCAAGCGCGAGCGCACCAGGGGTATCTGCGCTTAGCCAGCGCATGATGCAGCGCGCACGGCGCGCAACAAGCCGCGCGCTTTGGCTCGTGTCTCGTCGAGTTCATGCTCGGGGTCGGAGTCGGCAACGATGCCGGCGCCGGCGCCGAGTGACAGCTCCCCGTCCGCCAGGGACAAGGTGCGGATGAGGATGTTGAGATCCATGCTGCCGTCGCGATTCAGGTAGCCCAGCGACCCCGTGTAGGCGCCGCGCGGTCGCTGCTCGAGTTCGGCGATGAGCGCCATGCACCGGACTTTGGGGCAGCCGGTGATTGTGCCGCCCGGGAACACGGCGCGGATGATGTCGCCAGGCAGTACGCCGTCGGCAAGCTCACCCCGGATGTTGGACACGATGTGGTGCACAAACGCGTAGCTCTCGATGACCATGTATTCATCGACGGTCACGCTGCCCGCGCGACACACCCGACCCAGGTCATTGCGCTCGAGATCGATGAGCATGACGTGCTCGGCCTGTTCCTTAGGGTGTTCGCGAAGTTCTTCGAGCTGGCGCTGGTCTTCGGCTTCAGTTGCACCACGCGGCCGGGTTCCGGCGATGGGCCGGGTGGCCACGACAGCGCCATCGCTGTGCACGAGCCGCTCGGGCGACGAGGACGCAATCGTGAGCCCTGGCAGCCGGGCCAGTGCCGAGAATGGCGCAGGGTTTGCTGTGTTCAGGGCCTGGAAGAGCGTACTTGCGGCCTCGGGTGGACACGGCGCAGACCAGCGTCGGGACAGGTTGGCCTGGTAGATGTCGCCGCGTGAGATGGCTTCCAGCGCCGATTGCACAGCCGTCGTGAACGCGCTGCCGTCCGGCTCCGTGAGTGACTCGGGGATGATCGGGTTGCAGTCACTGACGGCGGCGCACGACGCCATGCAATCGCTGACGATGGCGCCGACCTCCTCTCCGGGCTCTGCCAGAATCACGGCTTCGGGGGTCTCGCCCCGGCGCACAGCGATGGCTGCGCGTACGCGCATCGCGCAGGCGACCGGGTCGCCTTCCGGCAACGGCAGGGACAGGCTCGGTTCTACCTGTTGTGCGAGCTCGTATCCCAGATAGAGAAACCAGCCACCCAAGAACGGCCAGGACTCGGCCGCAATGCCCTTCGCCTGGTCTCGCCGGAACCAGTCGTTGAGAGCATCCAGGAAATCGTCATTACGCGGTGTCGGCGCTGTGCCTTCGTGGCGCAGGCGCAATCGACCTTGCTCGGCAACGAGTGTGAGAGCGCCATCAGGTGCACAGAACAAGATGTCGAAACCGTCCCCGAGCCCGTCGGCCGGTACGCTCTTGAGCAGGTAGGGATAGCGCTCAGGATGGCGAGCGGCCAGCGCGTCGAGATCCGGCACTGAGGCCAACGAGACGATCACCGCTGCCGCGCCTTCAGGGCTGCGCCCGAGGCGCTCAGACTGACGTGAAGACGAGTGTGCCGTTGGTGCCGCCAAACCCGAATGAGTTGGAAGCCACAGCGCCGAGCTTGGCGTCACGCGCCGTATTGGGCACGTAGTCCAGATCGCACTGAGGGTCGGGGTTGTCGAGGTTCATCGTCGGCGGAATGACCTGGTCACGTAGCGCCATGATGGAGAAGATCGCCTCGACCGCGCCCGCGGCGCCGAGCAGGTGGCCCGTCGTCGACTTGGTGGCGCTGACGGCAATCGCATTCGCGTGGTCGCCAAAGGCACCCTTGACGGCCACGGTCTCGGCAACGTCACCCGCGATGGTCGAGGTAGCATGCGCATTGAGGTAGCCAATATCCGAGGGATTCAGGCTCGCGTCACGCACGGCATTTTCCATGCTGCGTCGCGCGCCACCGCCGTCCTCGGGTGGCGATGTGATGTGGAAGGCGTCGCCACTCATACCAAAGCCTGAGAGCTCGGCGTAGATCGTGGCGCCGCGTGCCTTGGCGTGCTCGTACTCTTCGAGCATGAGCGCACCGGCGCCGTCGCCGAGGACAAATCCGTCGCGGTCCGCGTCGAACGGCCGGCTGGCACGCTGCGGGTCGTCATTGCGCGTTGACAGTGCACGGGCCGAGCAGAAACCGCCCAGACCCAATGGTGTCGTCGCGTATTCCGCACCGCCCGCGAGCATGACGTCCGCATCGCCATAGGCAATGGTGCGTGCAGCGAGCCCCAGCGCGTGCGTGGACGTCGTGCAGGCTGTGACCACCGACAGGTTGGGGCCCGTCATGCCGTGCATGATGCTGATGTGGCCCGAGATCATGTTGATGATGCTGCCGGGTACAAAGAACGGCGAAATCTTGCGGGGGTTGGCGTCTGCGTCGAGGTACTTCTTGTAGTTACCCTCGATCGTGCCGATACCCCCGATACCCGCGCCCATGAGCACGCCCATGCGGTGCGCGTTGTTCTCGCGAACCTCGATGCCGCTGTCTGCGATCGCCTGGTTGCAGGCCACGATACCGTACTGGATGAACTGGTCGACCTTGCGTGCTTCCTTGGGCGGAATGCCGCCCTCGGCCGCGTCAAAGCCCTGCACACAACCGCCAAAACGCGTCGTGAACGCGCTAACGTCGAAGGCTTCGATGGGCCGAACGCCCGATACGCCTGAGACCACGTTCTCCCAGGCTGTTTTCAGGTCATTGCCGATGGGCGAGATGATGCCCATGCCGGTGACGACGACACGTCGCTTGCTCATGACAGGTTCCGGATGTACTGCTCGGGTAGCAGGCGCTGCGAGGGCGCTTGGCCCGCGTGATCAGTCGCTGCTGCGGTTCTTGACGTAGTCGATCGCCAGCTGGACCGTCGTGATCTTCTCGGCCTCTTCGTCAGGAATCTCGGTCTCGAATTCTTCTTCGAGTGCCATGACCAGCTCGACCGTGTCGAGTGAGTCGGCACCCAGGTCGTCGACGAACGAAGCTTCGTTGGTGACCTCTTCTTCTTTTACACCGAGCTGTTCTGCAACGATGCTCTTGACCTTGTCTTCAATGCTGCTCATTGGATCGAGTCCCTCTGGAGTTCCACTGTGGGTATCCACTTACTTACGTGACTAAAATTGCGTCAGCCGCTGAACAGTGTCCGGGCCTGTGACCCCGCGGCAGCACGCGATTATACAAAATCAGGCGGCGGACCGTGGCCACGCCGCCTTGCGCGGCGCGTATTGTAGGGTAAAGCGGCGCCATCCGCCAGCCTGCGGAGGATCAAAAAACTGCTTTTGAATCAGTCTTTTGCGACACCCTGACTCATCAGGCCATGATCATGCCGCCATTCACATGTAGGGTCTCACCCGTGATATAGGCCCCTGCATCGCTGGCCAGGTACACCGCGCAATGCGCGATGTCGGCTGGCCGGCCCAGTGACTCGAGCGGTACCTGCGACAACATCGCGTCGCGCTGCGCCTCGTCGAGCGCGTCCGTCATGTCGGTTTCAATGAATCCCGGTGCGATCACATTGCTCGTAATGCCTCGCGAACCCAGCTCTCGGGCCACGGACTTGGAGAACCCGACAAGGCCGGCTTTGGCGGCTGCGTAGTTGGCCTGGCCAGCGTTACCCATCGTCCCGACGACCGACGAGATCGAGATGATGCGCCCGAAGCGCTTCTTCATCATGCCGCGGATCAGCCCTTTGGTGAGCCGGAACACGCCCGACAGGTTGGTGGCAATCACGGCGTCCCACTCATCGTCCTTCATGCGCATGAGCAGGTTGTCCCGGGTGATACCCGCATTGTTCACGAGCACGTCGGGCGGGCTGTCTTTCAGTGCGCCGATGAGCGCTGCCACAGATTCCGGGCTCGAGATATCGAGAACCTGCCCCGTGCCACGTTCGCCGAGCCGTTCACCGATCGCCGCGGCGCCTGCCTCGCTGGTGGCGGTGCCGATAACGTGGGCGCCAGCGGCGGCCATGGCATCCGCAATGGCGGCGCCAATGCCACGAGACGCGCCTGTGACGAGCGCGGTACGCCCGGCGAGCGCCGTGTCGCTAAAAAGATGTGCCGTCATGATCTACGCGCCTCCCAGTGCTGCATCGAAGCCTGCAGGCGTTTCGAGACACTCGGTCCCCACGCTGCGATCGATGCGTTTTTGCAGTCCGCTGAGCACTTTGCCCGGGCCGCATTCAATGATCTGCGACACGCCCGCCGACGCGAACGCCTGCATGGTCTCGGTCCAGCGCACGGGGCTGTGCAGCTGGCGAACCAGCGCGTCACGAATGGCTGCCGGGTCGCGTGTCTTTTCAACATCGACATTGTTGACGATGTCGATGTTCGGCGCGGCGATATCGATGCCGACCAGTGTCTCCGCGAGTCGTTCTGCGGCAGGCTGCATCAACGCGCAGTGCGAGGGCACACTCACGGGCAGCGGCAACGCGCGCTTGGCCCCCGCCGCCTTGCAGGCCTCAATGGCCGCGTCGACGGCGGCCTTGTCACCGGCAATCACTACCTGTCCGGGTGCGTTGAAGTTGACGGCTTCGACCACGCCGTCGCTGACGCCCGCACAAGCCGCAATCACGGCGTCATCATCGAGGCCCAGAACAGCTGCCATACCACCGCTGCCGGCGGGTACCGCTTCCTGCATGTAACGGCCGCGGGTTGCAACGAGCGTCACGGCGTCTGCCAGTTCAATGGCACCCGCGGCCACCAATGCCGAGTACTCTCCGAGGCTGTGTCCCGCAAGCAGTGTCGGCTGCGCGCCGCCGGCATCCAGCCAGACGCGCCAGAGCGCGGTGCTGGCAGTTAGCAACGCGGGCTGCGTGACTTCGGTCTCCGAGAGTCGACCGTTGGGGTCGTCCTGGCAGAGCGCCCAGAGGTCGTAACCCAGCGCGGCCGATGCGGTCGCAAACGTGTCACCAACGAGGGGCGAGCGCTCCGCAATGTCGGCCAACATGCCTACCGACTGCGACCCCTGCCCGGGAAAAACAAAAGCCATGCTCACGTAAACGTACCGTCGTGCTGTCCAGAAAGGGTCGCAATCATGTCACAGATGGGCGAGCCGAAAAATGCCGCCACGCGAGACTGCCAATGGCGAGCGCGCCCCCCGCGATGGCCCCGTAAAGATGTGCCGCCGTGATCACCGGTGCCCCGATCAGCGTCTCGCTTCCCGATACGGCCCCGGCCTGCGATTCATAGAGCAGCTTGGCCGCGAGCCCGAACACAAGCACGCTCGACTCGAGTCTGTGGGTGCTCACGCGCAGCACCGCGCCGTAGGCGACCAGTCCGTGGATGACGCCGGATGCCCCAACGTAACGGAGTAGTTGCGGTTCAAGCTGGTATAACGCCAGCGAAATGACCAGCGCGATGGCGTAGTAAACGAGCCACCAGCTTCGGGGGGTCGAGGCGTCACCGACGAGTGTGAGCACGAGGCACAAGGCAACGACGTTCATGGCCGCGTGCACGACATTCAGGTGCACCATGTGTGCCGTGAGCAGGCGCCACCACTGTTGTTGCTCGAGGGCATTTCGGTCATAACCAAGAACATCGGACAGGAACAGGTGCAACACGCTGGCCAGCACAATGACGGCCACAAGCGGCAGGAGTCTGATGACTCCGTGACTCGTGTCCTTGCTCGTTGTCGACGTTTCTGCCACGCGTCTGACGCCTTGTTCGCTCTGATATACTTCGCCCCGCCGAACTCCGCCCGAGTTTTGGCGTCAAACACCGCACCGAGGAGCACGGCCGAGCGTGGTTACACGCGGCCGCAGGAGTTCAGGAACATGAAACATACAGCCGCCCCGCGCCGGCGCCAACGCCAGGCCGGTTTCACGATCCTCGAGATCGTCATCGTGGTTGTCATCATCGGCATTCTGGCCGCCACGGTCGGGCCGCGACTGATCGATCGTATTGGTCAGGCGCAGACGGAACGTGTACCCGTTGACATTCGGTCACTCGAAACGGGTCTGGACCTGTTCCGCACGGATCATGGCCGGTACCCGACGACAGAGGAAGGGCTTGAGGCACTCATCTCAAAGCCAAACGATCCGAACATCGAAAACTACCCGGCGGGTGGCTATCTGCGCAGCAGCAAGATTCCCACGGATCCCTGGAAGCGTCCCTACGAGTACACCTCACCGGGCCGTCAGGGCCCCTATGAAGTGCTGACCTATGGCGCCGATGGCCGCCCCGGCGGTGATGGCGAAAACGCCGACGTCACGAACTGGGATCTGTAGGGCCCGCACTTTGACGCCGCGAGCGGCAGATGTGGGCAGCAAGGGCGCACACGGGTTTTCGCTGATCGAGCTGCTCGTGACGATTGTGATCATCGGCATGGCAGCCGCGATCGTACTCTTGAACCCGCGCATCTTGCGCAAGACGCCGCCGCATGAAGAAGCTGTGTTCGAGCTGGCCTCACGAATTGAACTGGCGCGTGACGAAGCAGCCCTTCAGGGGCGCAACTTCGGCATCCGCTTTTATCCGGACGGCTACACTTTTCTCGATCTCGACCCGGAAAGCGGCGCCTGGGTGACGATGACCGACGACCAGTTGCTCACGCGTGCCGAGTTCCCACGAGACATGATTCCCGAGCTGACTGTCGACGATCGCCAGATCGAACTGGACCCGCCCTCCGATGCCGTCGACCCCGACGATGATGAGGAGCCGCTGTTTGATGGCTTTGGCAACATCATCGAGCGCGCTGCAGAGCCGCCCCACGTGGTCATACTTGCAAGCGGTGAGGTCACGCCCTACATCCTTGAGATCGAACTCATCGGTAGTGACGATTACATCCGGCTCGACAGCGATTTCTTCGGCGAGATGAGCATCAGCACGGAGCGCGAGTAGCCATGCGACGCCGCAGGCAGCAGCTCGGCTTCACACTGATCGAAGTGGTCATAGCACTGGCTGTCGCGGCGCTGGGCATCACAGGTGCGGTGATTGCCGTGCTGCAACACACAGAAAATGCGCGCGGGCTGCGTGACCGCACACTGGCCGTGTATGTGGCCAGCAACACGATTACTGAGCTGCGTCTCAATGCGGCGTTTCCGGAGATCGGACGCAGCACCGATGAGCGTGATTTCGCAGACCGGCGCTGGCAGGTCGTCACGGTCGTCACTGAGACCGGTATCGAGGGCTTGCGACGCGTCGACGTGACGATCAGCGAGGCTCTCTACCCTGATCAGGGCATTCGCACCGTATCCGGTTTCGTGTCGAATCGCCCGCCGCTACCTGCTGCGGCAGTGCCCTCCTTCGACCAGCTTGGCGCGCCCGCCGGCGAGATCCGCTGACATGGCCACGCAGGCACCGCGGCAAACCGGCTTTACACTGATTGAGGTGGTGGTCTCGCTCGCCATCTTCGCGACGATCGCCGCACTCTCATTCTTGGCCTTTGACCAGACGCAGCGCGCTTCAAGGTCCATCACACAGCAGATGGTCGAATTACAAGCCTTGCAACGGACGCTGCAAACACTCGGCAGCGATCTCTCCCAACTGCAACCCCGCCCCGTACGCGAGCCCGGAACGCCAACGAGCCGGGCCGCTTTGCTGGCCGACGTGCGCAACCTCTATGTTCTGGAGCTTACGCGCGGCGGATATGCGAACCCGCTCGGCGTGCCGCGCGCGACAGCACAACGCGTCGCGTATCGCGTCGACGAAGGCGAACTGGTGCGAACGCAGTGGCCCGCGCTCGACAATCCCTTGAGCATAGAGCCCCGTGAGCGCGTGCTGCTCGAAAACGTCGAGCGATTCGAAGTCCGATTCCTTGTAGAAGGTCGTGACAACTGGATTGCGGAGTGGCCCCCATTGGGTGGCTCGGGTGGTGGGCGGCCACGCGCGGTTGAACTCATTATCGAGCACGAACAGTGGGGCGAGATCCGACGCCTCATCGAGATCCGCGGGTGATGCGCCGTTCCTTCAGGCAGCGCGAACGCGGGGGCGTGGCGCTCATGTTCGCGCTCCTGATCGTCGCACTGGCGGCCAGTGTTGCGGCGGCCGTGTCCTACGACATGGTGCTCGATATGCGTCGCACAACATCGCTGCTGTGGCAAGAGCAGGCGCGTTTGTTCGCCTACGGCGCCGAGGACTGGGTCGGTGACGTCCTCGTGCGGGACGCCCAGGACACCGAAGACGATCACCTTGGCGAGCTCTGGGCGCAAGAGCTGCCACCCCTGCCCGTCGAAGGGGTCGGCATCCAGGGGGTCGTCGCGGGTCGCGTTGTCGACCTGCAGTCCCGGTTCAATCTTAATAACCTGCTGGCCACCGACGGGCGCGCCGACGACCTTGAGCTCGAGCGGTTTCGGCGTCTGTTGCAGCTTGTGCAGATCGACCCGCAGCGCGCCGACGCCGTCATTGACTGGATGGATGGTGATACCGAAGTACGCTTCCCGGGGGGCGCTGAAGACGAGACCTACACCACCCGCTTGCCACCCGTGCTCACAGCGAATCGCCCGTTTCGATCCGTGGGCGAACTCGCGCTCATCGAAGGCTTTGACGCTGAGGCCATGGCGCGTTTGCGGCCTCATATCACCGCATTGCCCGCCCGCACAACCCTTAATGCCAACACGGCAAGCCCGCTCGTATTACAGGCCATGGATGAAAACGTCTCGGCGAGCGACATCGAGCGCGTGCTCGAGGAGCGGCAGGAGTTTGGTATCGAGGACTTGCAGGTGACCTTCGGGGGCCTGTTGACACCGGAGTCGATCACAGCGCTCGATCTCGCGACAAGCTTCTTCGAGTTGCGCTCCGTGGTGCGTATTGGCACGTCCAGATTCACCATGTACTCTCTGGTTTTCCGCAGCGAGCAGGGCGACATCGCCGTTGTCATGCGCAGCTTCGGCAGCGAACTGTGAATGCCGTGACGCCTCTATTCTGCTTGCTCACCTGCCGACCCCGGCGCCGATTTTTGTCCCCAGTCTCATGACGGACCTTCTCGCGATTCGATTGTCTTCCACGCGCGATGACGTGCAGTGGGTTCGCGTCGACGAAACAGGCGCGACACGCGGCAGTCTTGCGACCGGGTCGCTGGCTGATGCGGCGCGGCACGTCGAAGACCGCGACGTGCTTGTAGTGCTCGACGATGTCGCCGTGACGCGAACACACTGTGACCTGCCGGTGTCGGGCAAGAAGCTGGCGCAGGCCCTGCCCTACGCCCTTGAAGATCAATTCGCCGGTGACGTCGAAGCGCTGCACTTTGGCGCGGGGGCCACCGATGACAACGGCATTCGCCCCGTTGCGGCGCTTGATGAGTCCGCGGTAACCACCGTTTTGGAGCAACTTGCCGACGCGGGGATTCAGGCGCAGCACCTGCACACCTGGCACGACGCCATCGGCCCGCTGGAAGGCTTCGTGCAACTGCTGGCCATTGGCGAGCAGGTTTTGGTCTGCGACGCCGAAGGCGACGTGGCGGCGCTCCGGGGTCTGTCACCCGATGCTGTACTCGACGCCTGGCGCACGGCGCGTGACGAAGACGCCGAAGAGGTCAACGTCCGCATCTACTACGACGCTGAGGCCAAGTCACAGTTCGGCGCGGCGCTGGATGCCCTGTCGAATTCCGGCGCCGATCTCAAGCAGCTTGCCGACGGCGTGTTGCCGTTCGCGGCCCGACACATCCTGAGCCGTGGCGGCATCAATTTGCTTCAGGGCGACTACGCTTTGCGCTCCAATGTGGGCGCGAGCCTGCGGCCCTGGGTGCTGGCCGCAACGCTGGCCGGTATCGCTCTGGTCCTGTCGGTCGTCGGCAATGCGGTTGAGATGCGCGAGCTTGAGCGCACGTCCGCAAGGCTCGACGGCGACATCGAGCAGCTACTGCGTCGCGTACAACCCGGCACGGGTGCCGTCAGCAATCCCGAGCGTCAGCTCAGCAACCTGGTTTCCCGAGCACGCGGTGCGACCAATTCCGCTGGCACCTCAACGGGTGACCCCGGAGGTGCGCCGTTCCTGCCGACTCTCAATACGGTCGCTGGTGCATTGGCCGCCGCGGGCGACAATACACGTATTGATGCCATTGCATACCGGGGCGGCGTTTTCGACTTGCGCGTCTCAGCACCGAGCGCACAGGCACTCGACGGGTTTACGCAGCATGTGACCGATGTCGCGGGACTGACCGCGCAGATCCAGCGCACGGAGCAGGATGAGGAAGTCATCAAGAGCTTCGTGAAAATCAGCGGAGGCGGGGAATGAGGGCCTGGTTCGATTCGCTTGAGCCCCGGGAGCGCCATTTACTTGTCGGCGGCACGATAGTGCTTGCCATCGCTGCGGTGTGGCTGTTTATCCTTGACCCAATCGCTATGGGTCGCGCCCAAGCCAACGAAGATGTAGAACGTAAGCAGCTGCTCATCGAAAGGGCGCGCGAGACCTTACGCGCAGCGGTGCCCGGCGACGCCGGGGCGCGTGCTACAGGTGGAAGCAGTTGCCCCCAGTCATGGAACTTGCTCGTGGCGACCACGGTGCGCGACGCGGATCTGAGCGGGTCGTTCAGAAGTAACAGCCCGTTCGGCAATGACGGCCAGCGCGTCGCTCTGGAGAACGCCAGTTTCGACAAGATCATTGTGTGGCTCGGGCGCTTGCAGTCCGAATGCGGCATCGAGGTGAACTCCGGGTCGTTTACTGACCGAACCGATCCGGGCCGGGTTGACGCTAGCATCGCCCTGGAACGCAGCCCGTCATGATCGACCGCTCAGGGCTGCGCCGGCTGGTCATGCCGGTAGTCTTCGTGTTTTTCATTGCGCTTATCGTGCGCCTGCCGGCTTCGGCGGTATTGAGCTGGGCACTGCCCGACAATGTGGCCACACGCGGCATCTCGGGCACGATCTGGAACGGCACAATCGATGTGGTTAATGTCAACGGTGTCTCCATCGGTCCCGTGTCATGGCGTTGGCGCGCCGGTGCGCTTGCCTCGGGGCGCCTGGGTGCCGTGGTCGAGACCGGCCTTCCCGGCGGCTACTTCGATGGCTATGTCAGCGTCGGTTCCGATGTGATCGTCCTTGAAGACGTTCGCGCGCTGGCCAATCTCGAATCGCTGACACAGCGCTCGAGCATCGGCGCGGCCAGCGGTACGGCGCGCGTGTCGGCCACACGCCTGCGTATCGAGTCGCTGTGGCCTTCTGACATCGAGGGCGAGGTTCGTTTAACAAATCTTCGTTATGCGGCGACCGGCAACACCGCGCTGGGCGGCTACCGGTTGCGCTTTGACGGTACGGCGTCCGACGACCCTGCGTTTCCCCTGTCGGGGGTGCTGGAAAGCGACGGCAGTGCACCGTTTACGGTCAATGGCACACTGGCCTTGGGGCCCGAGCGCACGTATTCGCTCAATGCGACGGTGGCCGCCGGTGCCGATGCGCCCAGTGACATCACTAACGCGCTGCAGTTTCTGCCCGCCGAAGCATCCGGTCAGCGTCAACTGCGCTTTGAGGGTGCCCTCTAGTCTGACTCAGGCAAGGCCGTGAGCCGGCCATACTGTGTGAAGAAGAGCCCGAGTTTTAGTGGCCCCAGATCGGCGTCACGGTGGGTGTACCAGGCCGTCACGGCACGCGCGTAACCCTCGAGCTGGGCGCGGTAACGCCGGCACTCGTTGGCGAAGAAGCCTTCGAGATCACCCCCCTCGTGCCGCGACGTCTTGTAGTCGACGATCCAGAGCGTGCCCTGAGCGTCCCGCACGATACGGTCAATGACGAGCCGCGTCACCGTGCCGTCCACGATGGCGCCCAGCGCAAACTCTGCGCGATCCTCGGGCCCGGCGGCGCCGATCAGCCAACCAGCGTCCTCGCTTTGCGTGGTGCCGTCCAGGGCGTCGAGAACACGCGCGGCATATCCGTCAAGCTCCGTCGCTGCCACGCCTAACTCAGCCAGCATGCGACGGCTCTGCGCAGCCACCCACGAGCGGTCGCCCAGTCGCGCCGCGGGATCGCCGCAGCCCGCGAGCCCGTGCAACCAGGCGTGCACGACCGTACCCACGTGGCGCGCACCGCTGCCGGCCCAATCAAACTCGACCGGATCGGTTGCCGGCTGACCGACAAACCGTGTGTCGGTATCGGGCGCCGGCATCCCAGGCGGCAACCAGGCGTGCTCGATCCGTCGTACCGTCATGGGCAGCACAGCGGACTCGGACTCGGTCGACTCATCGTCCGCTGTCTCGCTGCGACGGTCTGGCGCCTGGTCGAGCGCTCGCAGCGCCACGTCACCGAAGCGGCCAAACAGCGAGTCGGCGGGCAGGCGCGCCAACTGACCATCCTTGTTGCGCCGCGCACCGCCGAACAGGTGCAAGCCACGCCGCGCACGCGTCGTAGCGACGTACAGCAGTCGGTCGAGTTCATGTCGCGATCGGGTCTGTTCGCGCCGCCAGAGCAGGTCGTGCAGCGCGTCACCG
>CALBPI010000066.1 GCA_937899415.1 uncultured Gammaproteobacteria bacterium
CGAGCCCGCGCCCACTTACCGTCATTGCGAGCCCGCGCAGTGGGCGCGGCAATCTCCTGACGCCGCGCCGGCATCGGGAGATCGCCACGCGGCCTGCGGCCGCTCGCGATGACCGGCGGAAGCTGCGGCCGCTCGCGATGACCGGTGGAAGCTGCGGCCGCTCGCGATGACGGATGGTGGCTCCCTGGGTTTGCAATGACCGGTACGGTACCGCCGCCCGCGGTTGCCGCCGACGCACGCCACGACATAGCATCACACCACCGCCAGCCAACGGAGTCCCGCCATGTCTGAGTTCATTGAGAAGATGCCTAAGTGCGAGCTGCACGTTCATCTGGAAGGCACGCTCGAGCCCGAGCACATTTTTGAGTTGGCGCAGAAGAATGGCGTCGAGCTTGAGTACGACTCGCCGCAGGCCGTGATTGACGCCTACGACTTCAACGATCTGCCGTCATTCCTGGCCATCTACTACGCCGGTATGAACGTGTTGCAGACTGAGCAGGACTTCTACGACCTGACCTACCGCTATTTCGAGCGCGCGTCGGCTGACAACGTGCGTTACGTCGAGCCCTTCTTCGACCCGCAGGGGCACACGACGCGTGGCGTGACATTCGAGACCATCATCGACGGCATCGTGCGCGCACAAAAGGACGCCGCCGAAAAACTGGGCGTCGAGTCGAACCTCATCATGTGCTTCCTGCGCGACATGAGCGCCGAGTCGGCGATGGAACACCTGGAAATGGCCAAGCCGCATCTCGACAAGATCATCGGTGTCGGCCTCGACTCCGACGAGAAGGACAACCCGCCGCTCAAATTCGCTGAGGTTTTCGCGAAGGCGCGCGAGTGGGGGCTCAAGCTAACGATGCACTGCGACGTGGACCAGGACAACAGCGTCTCGAATATCCGCGACGTGGTGACCAAGATCGAGGTCGATCGCATCGATCACGGCGTGAACTCGCTTGAGGACGACGCACTCTGCGACGAGATTGTGCGCCGTGGGCTGGGTTTGACGGTGTGCCCTGTTTCCAATACGTTTTGTGCCAGCTCGCTGACCGCCGAGGAAATTCGCACGATGTTGCAAAAGGGCATGCGCGCGACGGTGAACTCCGATGACCCGGCGTATTTCCGCGCCTACATGACCGATAACTTCAAGGCGCTGTCGGAGCAGGGCGGCCTGACCGATGACGAGCTCGTGCAGCTTTCGCGCAATGCGTTCACCGTCAGCTGGCTCGATGACGCCCGCAAGCAGTCCTACATCGAGGCGCTGGACGCCTACGTGGAGGCGGCGCGCGCGGCCTGAACAGCAGGCCTCCTTCCGTGCGCACCTGGATCCGCAATCCGCTCGCAGCCTGGACGGGCAGCGACGCCGACGCCTCAGGCGGCCTCGTGGTCGATGGCGCGCACATTGTTGAATGCCTAATCGCGGGCGCTGAACCGGAAGCCGCCTGCGACCAGGTGTTCGACGCCAGCGATTGCGTGCTGATCCCAGGGCTCGTCAACTGCCACCACCACTTCTACCAGACGCTGACGCGGGCCCTTCCCGCGGCGCTTAACAAAGAGCTCTTCCCCTGGCTGCAGGCGCTGTACCCCGTCTGGGCGGGGCTGGATACGCGTGCCGTGGAACTCTCAACGCACCTGGCGCTGGCTGAGCTCATGCTGTCGGGGTGCACGTTGGCCAGTGATCACCACTACCTGTTCACCGACGCCATCGACGACGCCATCGACATCCAGGCAGGTGTTGCGCGTGAACTCGGTGTGCGCGTGGTACTCACGCGAGGGTCGATGAGCCTCGGTGAGAGCGCCGGCGGCCTCCCGCCCGACCGCGTGGTGCAGTCGCCCGAACACATCCTTGCCGAAAGCGAGCGGCTCATTGCGCGTCACCACGAGGCCGAACCCGGTGCGATCGTGCAGATCGCGCTCGCGCCGTGCTCACCCTTCTCGGTTACCGATGACCTCATGCGCGACAGCGCTGCGCTCGCGCGGCAGCATGGCGTACGCCTGCACACCCACCTTGCTGAGACGCAGGATGAGAACGACTTCTGCCTGTCATTCGTTGGCAAGCGACCGCTCGACTACCTCGAGGATCTCGGCTGGGTCGCTGACGACGTCTGGCTCGCGCACGGTATCCATTTCGAGGACGCCGAAGTCGCACGGCTGGGTGCGGCGGGCGTGGGCATCTCACACTGCCCGAGCAGCAACATGGTGCTGGCCTCGGGGACCTGTCGCGTGCGCGATCTCGAGGCTGCAGGTTGCCCCGTGGGTCTCGGGGTGGATGGCTCGGCCTCGAACGACAGCTCCAATATGATCGGCGAGGTGCGTCAGGCGTTCTTGCTGCAGCGCCTGCGCGACGGCAGTGCGCAGGTGACGCATGACGATGCGTTGCGTTGGGGGACTGTGGGCGGTGCGCGCCTGTTCGGGCGCGACGAGCTCGGCACACTCGCGCCGGGTCAGGCCGCAGACTTTGGTTTGTACGCGCTCGACGAGCTGCGTTTCTCGGGCGCCGGCGACCCGGTTGCAGCGCTCGTGCTCTGTGGCGCGCACCGCGTGCAGCACCTCATGATCGCGGGCGAATGGCGCGTGCGTGACGGCGCCATCCCGGGGCTCGACATTGAAGCGCTGCGGCACGAGCATGCGGCCGCGGCGCAGCGGTTGGCGGCGGGGTAGCCGAGCGAGATTGCCGCGCCCGCTTCGCGGGCTCGCAATGACGGGGGCTTTGGCATGCGGGCTCTCAATGACGGGATGCCCGTCGCGGGGACGTGGCGACAACACACCGTCATTGCGAGGAGCGCAGCGACGCGGCAATCTCCTAAGTCCGCACCGACCACGGGAAGCTCGCCATGCGCCACGTCCGACTCCTTGCCGCCCTTGTTGCCACCGTTCTGGCTGCCAACGCCATGGCCGGGCACCACGAGAAACCCGAGCACAATGCGCTGATCATCCAGGCCGACTTTGAGGGCATGGTCATGGCGGGCGTCGCCAAGAGCGTGAGCAAGAAGCTCGAAGTCTTCAACGTGCGGCCGCTGATCTCGCTCTACGACATCCGTGCGGCCAGCGAGACGCTCGCCTACAACGCGCAGACCTGGCCAGAAGGCACCGTATTCGTGTCGGTCGTCGACCCGGGTGTAGGAACTGCGCGCAAGTCCGTAGTGCTAGAGACCAAGAACGGGCTGTACTTTGTGAGCCCCGACAACGGCACACTATCGGGCGTAGCCGACGCCTATGGCATCTCCGCGGTTCGCGAAATTGATGAAACCGTGAATCGCCGCCCCAATACCGAGTGGGCGCACACGTTTCATGGTCGGGATGTCTACAGCTACACAGGCGCACGACTCGCGGCCGGGGTCATCAGTTTCGAGCAGGTGGGTCCGCTGCTCGAGCCCGAAGTGATCCAGCTCGAGATCAGTGCTGGCACCTACGAAGAGCGGGTATTTGAAGGCCAGGTGGCCGGTGGTGTCGATCGCCTCGGCAACATCTACTTCAATATTGACCGTGAACTGTTCGAGCGCGATAAGCCTGAGTACGGCGACATCTACGAGATCGCGATCACCAACCGCGAACGCATTGTCTGGGAAGGCGCAATGCCCTACGCCAAGTCGTTCGGTGCTGTGGCTGTCGGCGAGAACTTGCTGTTCATCAACTCTTCGGGCCTGCTGAGTATCGCCATTAATCAGGGCAACTTCGCCGAGGCGAACGGCATCGGTTACGGCGCAGATTGGCGCATCAGCGCGCGGAAGCGGCGGTGATTACCCCCTCACCGTCATCGCGAGCGGCAGCAGGCCGCGCGGCGATCTCCGGACGCTGGCGCCGCGTTGGGAGATTGCTACGCCCGCTGCGCGGGCTCGCAATGACCGTGGTTGTTGCTGCCACGCTGACAGCCTGTGTCTCCCCCGTCCCACTGCAGCAAGAAACCACCGACATCACCCTGCGCTCTCGCGGTGCCGATGTACCGGCCACGGTCGTCCTGCCCGAGCGGCGGATGCGTGAGGCTCTGCCGCTCGTCATCCTCATCCACGGCCACGGCGGGACGCGTCACGAAGCAGGCGGTTTCACACGGCTGGCGGCGCAGCTTGCGAACGCGGGCTACGCCAGCATCCGCATGGACTTCCCGGGCTGCGGCGACAGCACGGAGCAGTTCTACACAAACAGCCTCGGAACGATGCTCCAGGACATCCAGACGGCGCGTGACTGGGCCACCGACAACATCGGTGTAAACCCAAAGCGTGTGGGGCTTGTCGGGTTCAGCATGGGCGGTCGGCTCGCAGCCCTGTACTCGCGAGAGCCGGGCGGCATCGACACGATGGTGTTCTGGGCGCCCGCGGTCGAGAACGGTGCCGGGCGGATGGTCGATTACGTGGGTGGGCCCGAGACCTGGGCGCAAATGAAAACGACGGCGGCGCGCGACGGTTTTGCGCCATTCACGACCTTTTGGGGCCAGGATCAGCAGCTGGGTCCCGAGTGGTTTGAAGATCTTGAAACGTCACGCCCGCTCGATGACATCGCGGCCTTCGAAGGCGCGCTGCACTTCGTGCACGGCAGTGCCGATGCGGTCGTGCCCCTGGAGACGTCGGCCGCGGCACTGGGCGCCGCGGTGAGCGCTGAGACGGTGAGTATCACGATTCTCGACGGCGCCGACCACGGCTTCGGCTTGTTTGCCGAGGAAGACCTGTACTCGCAGAAGCTCATCGACGCGACGGCGAGCTTCATCGAAGCCGAGCTTTAGCCTGCGGCATGGCCGGCGAACGCCAGGGCGGTGCGCCCATCCTGACGCTCGGGCTCGTGATTGCGGGTGCCGTGCTGGGGCTTGCGGGTACGGACCTCGTGCTGCCCGCCGTGCCCAGCCTGCCCGAGACGCTGGGGGGCGACGCCACGCAGTCTCAATATGTGCTGGCCACCTACGTCGCAGGTGTGGGGCTTGGCCTGCTCCTGTTTGGCGCGCTGGGTGGTCGCTTTGATCAGCGGTGGTTGCTCGTGTTCGGTGTGGCCGGTTTCGGTGCTGTGTCTTTACTTGCGACGCAGGCGGACTCGATGCCGGCGCTCATTGCGTTGCGGTTTGTGCAGGGAGTTTTCGCGGCTACCGCCCCGGTGTTTGCACCTGGCATTATTCGCGCACTCTTCGATGAGCGCGGTGCCATTCGCGCGATCGGCGCCTTGGGCAGCATCGAGTCCCTGACCCCGGCGCTGGCACCCATTGCAGGTGTGGCCTTACTCGAAGCCGGCGGTTGGCGCCTGAGCTTCACGGTCCTGGCAGCGCTGTCTGCTATTGCGGCTTTCGGGCTGCTGCTCATTCGCAACCGCATCCCGCACGTCGAGCACAAGCGCGACGGCACGGGTTACGGCGCGCTGCTCGTGAAGCTCCCCTACCTCCGACATGTTGGCGCGCACTCGATGACGCTGGGCGCATTGCTGACGTTTGTGTTTGGCGCACCCGCCGTGATCGTCAACAGCATGGGCGGCACGCTGACCGACTTCATCATCATGCAGGTCTGTGGCATTTCGACCTTTATCGTCGCGGCCAACGGCGCTGAGTTCTTCGTGTCGCGGTTTGGCGGCGAGCGCATTGTGCTGTTCGGATCGGCGCTGTCGACGCTCGGCATCATCGCAATCAGCATTTACGCGCTTGCAGGCGGCGCCGAGCCGCTCTGGCTCGTGCCGCTGTTCATCCCCATGAACTTTGGCCTGGGGCTGCGTGGGCCGCCGGGGTTTTTCGCTGCGATCGTCAACGCGGACGGCGACGATGCGCGCGGCTCGGCGCTGCTCATTCTCGCGGTGATGATGGCGACGGCGCTGGGTACGTCCGTAGCCGCGCCGATGATCGACGGTGGGCTCGTGCCGCTGGCGCTCGTAAGCCTCGCGATGTCGGTGCTGTCTCCGGTTCTGCTCCTGACCCTGCCAACGGGCAAGGTGCTCATGCAGGACTGAGTGCTAGTGTGCGCCGGCGGCTTCCTCGTGCCGGAGCTCCGCGAGCTCGCGCCCAAGGAAAAAACTGATCGCCGTGCGGATCACCACAAGCGCTGACACGAAGACGAGATCCATGAGCTCGCGCGAGATCACCGTGTGAATAATATCCGAGGCGATCATGAATTCGATGGCGATGAGGATGTAGGTGCCAAGCTCAAGTCGTACGCGCTGGCACTGCACCATCGTGTAGCCCTGCCTGAACCGGCTGAGCTCGAGCGCAACAAAACTGAATGCCGCGCGAACAAAACCGTAGAGGACGATGGCGATGCCGATCAGATCGATGTAGCGCGCGATGTCTTCGAGCGTGTGGTGTAGCCAGTCCATAGTGCCCCCCGGTTCTGGTCGTGGCTTGCGTTCTGTGTCGGCGAAGACCGCCACCCGCAGCGAGTTATTTCACTGGCGTCTTGCTCTCGCGATCAACGTGCCCACTTGGGCAGCTCGTCGAGGCGCGTGGCCGTAATGAGCTGGTCACCCGCGGGTGCCGTGACGACGAGCGTCTCCTTGTCCGCCTCGACAATGTCGTTGCAGTAGAAGTTGTTGGTATCGACGTCTCCCGACTGCACGGTGACGTCCTCGGCCAGGTCGACGAGCAGCCAGGCCTCGAGCAGGAAGCAGGCCTTGCCCGGTCGCTCGTCCCAGCGGCCGAACACGTCATAGCGCGTCTGCGACTCTGCGTAGAGGTTGTAAGCGGCGAAGGTATTGTCGTCGAGCAGCTCATAAATGGACACGCAGCTGCCATCCTCGGCCTTGCCCGTGCACCAGATGCCTGAGTGCTGCAGTGACTCGGCGGCCAACGACGGCGATACCACCAGCGCCAGGGCAAGTGCCACTGCTTGAATAGGTCTACGGATCATGCGTCATCACCTCCCGTCCCATGGCGTAAGTAGCGCGAATGCGCTGCGCGCCGTCGACGATGAGCGACACAAACAGCGACTCCTCGATTGAGGTCGCAATGGCGTGGCGACGCGCCGCAACCGGAGTGCCGCCCATCTTGATGACGGCGATATCGGCTTCCATACCCTTGCGAAAACTGCCGATCTTGTCATCGAGGTGGAGCGACTCGGCACCGCCCAGCGTGGCCAGGTACAAGGCGCGGAACCCCGTCAGCGATTGCCCCTGCAATTGCAGCACCTTGTACGCCTCGCCTCCCGTGCGCAACAGACTGAAGCTCGTGCCGCCGCCGATGTCGGTGCCGAGGCCGACGCGCACACCGTGTGTCCGTGCCCGGGCCAGGTCGAACAAGCCGCTACCCAGGAACAGGTTCGACGTGGGGCAGAACGCGGCGGCGCAGCCGGCGCGGCCCATGTTTGTGAACTCCTGGTCCGAGAGGTGGAGGCAGTGTGCAAAGACACTGCGCTCACGCAGCAAGCCGGCGCGCTTGTACACGTCAAGATAGTCATCCGCCTCCGGGAACAGCTCGCCGACCCAGGCGATTTCGTCAGGATTCTCGGCCAGGTGCGTGTGCACGAGCGTGTCCGGAAACTCGTTGGCAAGCTCGCCCGCGAGCCGCAGCTGCTCATTGGTGGACGTGGGTGCAAACCTCGGTGTGATGGCGTAGTGCGCACGTCCGTTGCCGTGCCAGCGCTCGATGAGCTCTCGGCTTTCACGGTAGCCCGACTCGGCCGTGTCGCAGAGGTTCTCGGGGCAATGCCGGTCCATGAGCACCTTACCCGCGCCCATGCGCAGGTTGTAGCGCGCCGCAGCCTCAAATAGGGCGTCCACGGAGTGCGCGTGCACCGTGCAGAACACGAGCGCCGTCGTAGTGCCGTTGGCGAGCAACTCGTCGACGAAGAACCGCGCCGTCTCGTCGGCCACAGCGCGATCGGAAAAACGGGCCTCGGACGGGAACGTGTAGTCGTTAAGCCAGTCGAGCAGCTGCTTGCCGTAGCTCGCCAGAACGTCGACCTGCGGGTAGTGCACGTGGCAGTCGATGAAGCCCGGCACGATGAGGTGTGCATCGTAGTGCGTGACCGGGAGCGTCTCGGGCAAGGTCTTGAGCAGCGCTTCGGCGGGCCCGAGTTGCGCGATTCGCCCGTCTTCAATGACGAGCAGGCCATCCTCAAAGGCTTCAATGGCGTCGGGGTCGTTGTCCGGGCCCGGGTCACGCAGGCAGTGTGCGATGCGTCCTCGCAGTGCGAAGGCGGTCATGGTGCGGCCTCGAGGATGACGGATTCGGTCAGCGAGACTTCGTCGCAGTTGTCGGGGTCATCGCGGTCGATGACGAGAAAGGACTGGCCGACGCGGAAGCCAATCAGTGGCAGATGCCAGATGCCAGGCCGCATGTTGATGCCCTGGCTGCCGTCGCTCGTGAATGCACACAGTGCATCCGGGTCGGGCGTATCGCCGGACGGCGCGACGACGACCGTAAAGGCTTCGCCGGTCAGCGGTACAAACGCCTGGCTGCCGTGGGGGTGGCGCTCCATGAGTGTAATTTCGAACGGCAGCGTGCTCGCGTTGGCGCAGCGAATCATGTCGATTTTTACGCGCTCACCACAGTCGACCTCAGCCAGATTGACCCAGCGGTCGAAGCGCGCGTCGTTGATCTCAACGTGGCGCGCGTCGTCGGGCTCGATAACGTCACCGAACGGCGCAAAGGCTTCGCGCGTCAGCGGAGCAGCCTGGAGGCGCCGCTGGTTCACTCGGCGAGCTCCGCGAGACGCCCCAGGATGCGCAGCCGACTAACGCCGCCGTCGGGGTAGATGTTCATGCGAAGGTGTGTGACCGGGCCGATGTCGGCGACAGACTTTCTGAAGCGGTGCTCCGCATCGGGACCCAGTTTCTTTTCGGGCAGCAGCACGTTCCACTGGTCGCTGGCCGCCACAGCTTCGTCATCGCGCATGTCCGCGGGCAAACCTGCGGCCTGCAGCATGACGCGGTCGGGGTAGTTGCCCTTGAAGTGCGCCGTATCGATGAGCACCTCGTCGACGTGCGCGGCGTGCCCGAGCGCGAGGACTACCCAGTCGTGACCATCGTCACGCCGGCGTCGCGTCTCCCAGCCGTCGCCCATGTTGATGCCGCGACCAGGCGCGTTGAGGTTGTACATCGTGCCGAAGTGTTCGTCGTTGCAGGCCAGCGCCCGGCCGCCATGCTTGAGTGCGAGCACATCGACAGGCTCATCGCGGCTGAAGGTGGACCAGTCGGGCTGGATCACGCCGTAGACGCGCAGACGTGCGACCCCGCCATCCGGGTAGATGTTGAGCTTGATGTGCGTGAACTCCGTGTCGTCATTGACCGGCACGAAGTGCTGCAGGTTGGCCTTGAGCGCGAGCCGCGGCACGATGTCGACCCACTCAGTCGCGCTGCCGGGGATCAGCTCGGTGCTGACGCAGGCTTGAACGGTCGCGAAGGGTGGGAAGTTGCCGATGAAGTGGCGCGTGTCGATGTTGATACCGCGCACCACGCCAGGCATGCCGAGCTGCAGCACGCACCAGTCGTGGCCGGGATCGCGGCGGCGGCGGCTCTCCCAGCCGTCCATCCATTTACCGTTGTCGTCGTACTTGTCGTCTATCCAAACGGGCTCGGTGGGCAGGATCAGCCGTGACTTGTCGCCGAAGAACTCATCGGTCGCGAATACCACGTCGCTGCCGAGACGCGGTTGTGCGAGGTCGACGAGGTGCGCGAACGGGATGTCAGGCTGATCGATCGGGTTGCCCATCGTTTACGCCGCCATCGCCTGAAGTCGGAGCCGCGCAATCTTGTGCACCTCGGCCAGCGCCGTCGCAAACTCGACGGTCTTGGGGTTATTGAGGCGCGACTCGAATGCCGCCAGAATCTCGTGCCGGTTGGCACCGCGCACGGCCATGATGAAGGGCATCGCGAAGCGGCGTTTGTAGCGGTCGTTGAACTCCTGGAAGCGTGCGAATTCCTCGGCTGTGCACTGATCAATGCCCGCGCTCGCCTGCTCTTCTGTCGACTCGGCTGTTAACTCACCAGCCACAGCTGCCTTGCCCGCGAGGTCGGGGTGGGCACGCAGCAATGCGAGCTGGCGCTCCTGGCCCGCGGCATCGACGACAGCACCCATAGCCGTGGCCAGCCCGGCGGGCGTGTCGGATTCGGGCTTGAGCCCCGCCTCCCAGGCGGCCTCGGCGATCCAGGGCGAGTGTTCGTAAATACCGCCGTAATGCGAGACAAAATCATCACGCAAGAGCGCGGACGGCAAGGGTGATAGCGTGTGCGTCGTTTCGGTCATGGCGTTCGCGCCGGGTGTGTTTCGCGCCAGTGGTCAGCGATGTCGATGCGGCGCGTTAACCAGACCTGGTCGTGCCCGAGGACATAGTCGAGAAAACGCGCCAGTGCCGCCGCGCGACCGGGCCGACCCACGAGTCGGCAGTGCAGTCCCACGGACATCATGCGGGGCAACTCGGCGCCTTCGGCGTACAGCGTGTCGAAGCTGTCCTGGAGGTACGCGAAAAACTGGTCGCCGCTGTTGAACCCCTGCGGGGTCGCGAAACGCATGTCGTTGGCGTCGAGCGTGTAGGGCACCATGAGCTGCGGTGACGCGCCGCGGTAGTCCCAGTAAGGCAGGTCGTCGGCGTAGCTGTCGGCGGAATAGGCGAAGTCGCCGTACTCGGCAACCAGCGCGTGCGTGTTCGGGCTGCACCGGCCCAGGTACCAACCGCGTGGCCGTTCGCCCGTCACGCGTTCATGAATCTCAATAGCGGTGTGCAGGTGTTGGCGCTCGGTGTCGATGTCGAGATGCTGGTAGTCGATCCAGCGGTAGCCGTGGCTTGCGATTTCCCAGCCTGCCGACTGCATGGCCGTAACCGCTTCCGGATTGCGCTCGAGTGCCATGGCAACGCCGAACACCGTGACGGGAATGTCGCGCGACGTGAACATCCGGTGCAGGCGCCAGAAGCCGGCACGCGAGCCATACTCGTAAATGCTCTCCATGTTCACGTGGCGTTGGCCTTCGTAGGCACTCGCGCCGACGATCTCAGAGAGGAACGCCTCGGAGGCAGTGTCACCGTGCAGGATGTTGTTCTCGCCGCCCTCTTCGTAGTTGACGACAAACTGCACAGCCACGCGCGCTCCGCCGGGCCATTGAGCCTGCGGTGGTTCGGCACCGTAACCAACGAGATCGCGCGGGTAAGACATCTCCCCAAGTGTAGGACAAAACGGCGCGTTTGAGCGTGGGATAAGTCACCGTCATCGCAGGGCTTATGTCATTGCGAGCCCGCGTATCGGACCCGCCGGTCATTGCGAGCCCGCGTATCGGACCCGCCGGTCATTGCGAGCCCGCGCAGCGGGCGTGGCAACCTCCCAACGAAATCGTGTTGCAGAAGAGATCGCCACGGCGCTTCGCGCCTCGCGATGACGGTAAGGGCTACGCGGGCTCGCAATGACGGCTTTCGTCAACTCGCGATCGCTTCGGGCTCGGGGCAACCGTAGGTACGTCGAAACTGATCGCGGACGACATCGGCGATGCGATCGATGGCGTTGGTGTCGCGGTGGGCGGCCCGATAGCAGTTCACATATACATCGGGCAGCTCGGGCAGCGTGCCTTCAGGCACAGCTTCGTGGTCTTCCCGGGCCGGGCCACCGATACGCGCTAGGACTCCGAGGTCGGCACTCGTAATGGCTTCCTGCGTGAAGTCGTCGTCGGCGTCGCTGGCCTGGTACCAGGTGATGTCGGCCGCAGTGAGCGCGGCGGCGATGGCAGGCTTCTGGGCGCAGTTGTTACAGATGGCGAGCGGCAGCGGGCGCTTGAGATAGGCGGAACCGCCGACGGCGCCGTACCAGTTCTGTTGCAGCGTACACATGGTTTCTGCGCGCGGATCAGGGGTCTGTTCCGTGCCGAGGATCAGGTCCGCGCGACCTTCCTCAAGCTCACGGTGCAGCACATTGGTGATGCGCGTCAGCAAGGTCACGCGGATGCGCGGGTAGAGCGCCGTGCACTGGCGCAGGATGCCGGGCACCGCGGGGTTCACGAGGTCGGGCGGTACACCGAGCACCACCTCGCCTTCGAAGTCGTCGTTGGTGATCCGTGACCAGGCTTCGTCATTAATAGCGATCAGGCGGCGGGCGTAGTCGACGAGTTGCTCGCCGACCTTGGTCAAGACAACGCCGCGGCCCTCGCGCATGAGCAGCTTCTGGTCGAGCAGGGCTTCGAGCCGCTTGATCTGCATGCTCACGGCGGACTGCGTGAGGTTGACCTGGCTGGCGGCGCGCGTGACGCCGCGTGTGTCGGCGATCGCCACAAGGCTTCTAAGCGCCGCGATATCGAGGTTTCGAATCACATCACCACTCCTGATCGATCGGATGACAACAAGTCGTTGGAGTTCGACACGTCTGGTACCGATCATACATCAGCGTTATACGAGAAAACGTTGTTATTAATCAGTAATGGTGATGAATATGATCAGGATACGGAATCTTTGGGGCGGCTTGGTCCTTGGGGCCTGTGTCATGAGTGGCTGCGCCGTCGACAACACCGGTCGCGGGGCGGTCCCCTTCGAGCCCCCGCAGCAGACGGTCGTGACGTTGCCGCTGGCCTGCCCGGCCGGAACGATCAAAGTCTGCACCGACAGGCTGCCGCGTTCGAAATCCTGCGGCTGCACGAGCCAGCAGGTCTTCGAGGTCCCCGCACAGTTGCCAATCGGCGGGTTCTCTCGGTGAAGCGGTGCCGCGGGCGGGGCCAAAGCATGGTGTGCCCCGCCCGCGGTGTTGCGTCATCCGCTACAGCGGGCTCAAGGCGAACCAGGTGCCGTAGACGCCATTCACGTCCTCAGGGCTGGCATCGCCCACGAAGAAGTAGACGGGGTCGCCACGGTAGGTCCACTGCCGGCTGCCGTCGCTGCGTTCGATGATGTCCCACGCGCCCAGCGGCGTGTCATCCGCCTCGGCGTAGAGCGGCGGCCAGGTCACGGCGCAGCCGCCATTGCAGTCCGAATCGCCCGCGCCGTCACCTTCGGTGTCCGTGCGGTCTTCTTCGAAGCGGTACAGCGTGAAGCCCGTTCGGTCGCTGCGCGTGTCGGCGCGTTCACCGTTGGCGTCGACATCGGTCACGTTGCCACGTGCCTCGAAGATCAACCCCGCGTTCGCATCGGTTACGGTCTGCACGGGCGCGATCCGGGCCGTGTGCCAGACGCCGCCCACCTCGTCACCATTGACATCGCCCTGCGCAAGGTCGTTGGCAAAGAAGTAGAGCGGTTCGCCGCGCAGTGCCCACTGGGCGTTGCCGTCATCGCGAGTGATCAACGAGAAGGGCGCCCGCGGTGTGGCTGCAGCGTCGGCAAACAGCGGCGGCCAGGTTTCGGCGCACCCGCCGTTGCAGTCCGAGTCGCCTGATCCGTCTCCGTCGCCATCGGTGACGTCGATGTCGAATACGTAAAGCGAAAAGCCGGCCAGCTCGTTGCGGGTCGGTGCGGGACCCCCGGTCGGATCGAGTGCGGCCGTATCCGTGCCTGCGACCACGATCGAGCCGATCGCGCTGCCGCCACCGGCAATGGGCGCCGGGCGGGCAACGAACCAGACGTTACCTGCGCCTTCGCCAAGCGTGTCACCGGGGACCTGATCTGGGGCGTAGAAATACAGGGGCAGACCATTGAGCGCCCATTGGCGCGAGCCATCATCGCGGTCGATGATCGTAAACGGCCCGCCCGGCGTGGCGCCCGCGTCGGCGAACAGCGGCGGCCATGTCTCAGCGCAACCGCCGTTGCAGTCGGAGTCGCCCGCGCCGTCGCCATTGGCGTCGTTGCGATCGTTCTCGAACGTGTAGAGCGTGAAGCCTTCACGATCGATACGGGTGTCGGCCAGGCCGCCACTGCCATCGACTGTGCGTACGCTGCCCAGACCGACGAATACGGTGCCATTGGCGGCGCCACTCACCTCAGCGGTCTGCCACGGATCGGGGCGTGCCACAAACCAGGAGCCGCCCGAGCCATCACCGTTCACCTCGGCGGGGTTGGCGTCGCCTGAGAACGTGTACAGCGGCAGGCCCTTGAAGGCCCACTGCAGTGCCAGGCCGTCATCGCGGGTGATGATGCTGAAGCTGCCTTCGGCAATGGCGTTGCTGTCGGCCAGCAGGGGCGGCCAGGTCTCAGCGCAGTTGCCGTTGCAGTCGGAATCGCCGAGGCCGTCGCCGTCCGCATCGTTGCGGTCGTTTTCGAAGGTGTAGAGCGTCAGGCCGTCGACGGATTTGCTGAATACGGGGCCTGTGCCCGTATCGGTCAATGCGCCGGGTGTGGTGAGCTGCGGTGCGTTCTCGACGGCCGGCGGGTCGCCGGCGACGGGGTCGTCGCTATAGGGCGCATCGTCGTCCGAGCTGCTGCAACCGGCCACGGCCAGCGCCGCGCAGGCAGCGACGGTCGCGAACCGGGGGGTCTTGTTGCGTCTGTTCATCATGGATCCTTTCGCTGTAGGGTGGTCGGACGGCCGGGGACAAGCCGTCTGTTCGGGCCGTGAATGCCCGCGCGGGCCGCGAAAGTTCATGCGAAAAAATTATTTCGCAGGACGTGAACCCTTTTGCGCTCAGGGCGTATTCACGTCTGAACCGAGCGCGGGAACACCCCATGGCAACGTTGACGATGGAAGGGCCGATGACAGGCGGTGCAGTGAAAGCGGCCAAAGGCGATGGCGCTGATCGCGAGCTGGTGCGCGCGATCGCAGAGCATGCCGACGTCGATGCCTTTGAGCGGCTCTACCACGGCTACCGGCACCGGCTGGGCCCATTCATGTACCGCTTCGTGCGCGATACGTTTGCGCACGAGGAGGCATTCAATGACGTCATGATGACGGTCTGGCGCAAAGCGGCGACCTACAATGGGGCGAGCAAGGTGTCGACCTGGATCTTCTCGATCGCGTATCGGCACTGCCTCAAAGCACTGCAGCGCCGCCAGCACGAACCGCTGGGCGACAGCGAGGACACGCTTGCGGCACCCGATGAGCGCGGCGTGTTCGAGCAGCGCGAGCTCATTGAGCGCGCGTTGTCCGGCCTGAGTGCAGAGCACCGGCTCGTCGTGGAGCTGGCTTACTTCGGTGGCCACAATTACAGGGAGATCAGCGAGATCGCGGATTGCCCCGAGAACACCGTCAAGACGCGCATTTTTCACGCGCGCCGCAAACTCAAAGCGCTGATGCAGGCGCTGGGCGAAACCGCCGCAGAGGAACGTACACCATGAGTGACAACCCGACCCCCCTGGCAACACGCGCCGCTATCGATGCAGAACTCGACGTGGCGGACTATGTGGCGGGCCGTATGGACCCGGCGTCGCAAGCCAATTTCGAACAGCGTCTGGCGCAGGAACCGGAGTTGGCGGCCGCTGTGGCTGAGGAGCGCGACTTCCACGCTGCGCTGACGCCCGGCGCCAGGACAGGTGTACCCGCAGCCGCGGCATTCGATCGGCTGCGCGACTCGCTTGAGCCCCCGGCATCCCGTCGCCCGGCACCGTTCCTGGCGGCCGCTGCCGTGGCGATGCTCGCGGTGTCGATTATCGTCCTGCGCCCGACGGAACCGGCGCCCGTATTCGAAGGTTTGTCTGACCCGAGCACGCAGATCACACAAGCGGGTGACTACCGCATCGTATTTGCACCGGACACGGACGACGCGGCTCGTTCAATCATTGCTGAGACCCTGGGTTTCGAGCTTGTATCGGGACCGGGACCGGGCGGTGCCTTTGTGGTGCGACCCGCCAATGGCTTTCAGCCGACGGCGCTAAGTGCCTGGCGTGCGCATCCCGGCATCGTGCTCGCTGAGCCGATTGCATCGAGTCCCCGATGATGCTGCGTTGTCTTGTACTCGTATTGAGCCTGGCGCTTGCAGCGGCCGCCGCTGGTGCCGATCCCGCCAAGCCTGACGACGGCGTGGCGGCGAATCGCTGGGTGGTGGTGCTGGAGGACCCGCGCCCGCCGCGGCGCCGCGGCTGGGCGGGCGGTGTCGGTTACGGCGGGCGCTACGCCTATGAGGTCGATCCGGCGTTACAGCGTCTGGCCAAGGCCATCGTCGACACCCACGATGTTGCCGTGTCGGACCAGTGGCCGGTGCGCGCACTCGGCGTGCATTGCCTCGTGGTCGACATCACGGGTGAGGTCGAGGCCGTGCTCAAGGCGCTGCGTGCCGACCGCCGTGTGCGCTGGGTGCAACCGCTCAATGACTTTGAAGGTCTCGAAGACGACGCGTCCGGGGACCCGTATCGCAAACTGCAGCCCGCACTCGATGCACTCAATCTCGAACCGCTGGCGCGCGCCTACACGGGTCGCGGCGTGACGATTGCGGTCGTCGATTCGGGTGTTGAGGCGGATCATCCGGATCTCGAGCACGCCATCGCCGAGCGCGCAGACTTCGTCGGGCGCGGCAATGCAGCCGAGCGCCACGGCACCGGTATTGCGGGAGTCATCATCGCGGCACGCAACAACGACGTGGGCATCACCGGCGTGGCCCCCGATGCGCAGCTGTTTGCGTTGCGCGCCTGCTGGGATGCGGAGGGCGGCGGCACCCGCTGCAACAGCCTGACGCTGTCACGAGCGTTGGACCGGGTCGTGTCACTCGCGCCTCACCTCGTCAATCTGAGCCTTACCGGACCCTCTGATCCCCTGCTTGACGCGCTGGTGGCGCGTATCGTCGAGGCTGGCTCGATCGTCGTCGTCGCCGAGTCATCGGCGCGCGGTGCGCGATTTCCGACGCACCGCCCCGGCATTGTCTGGGTGCGCGCCAGGGCGAACGGGCAGTCGAGCGAAGCGCTGGTGGCCCCGGGCGTGGATGTGCTCACGGCGCAGCCCGGCCACGCTTACGATTTCATGAGCGGCGCGTCCATCGCTGCCGCGCACGTCACGGCAGTGCTGGCACTACTGCACGAAGCCCTGCCGCGGCAACGCGACGCTGAGCTCGTGGCGCGTCTGCATCGCAACACGCAGCCCGTTGCTGGCGTTGCGAGTGTCGACGCCTGCCGCGCCGTGCTGGGTGTGGGTGACGGGCGCTGCAACTCAGCGCAGCAAATAGCTGACCCGTAGCGCCAGTGCAGAACCATCGGCGCCCGGCGCCGGGATCAGGTCCGCCGCCGTTGCATTGAATGACAGCTCGGTGGAGATTCGGCCGCGCGCCACACCAACGCCGAGCGTGCCCCAGCTGATGCTGCGGTCATCGGCATCGGGGAGCCAGCCGCCGCCCGCCACGATGCGCGTGAACACGCCACCGCCCAGTTCCCGCTGCCAGGTGACTTCTGACAGGACAACCTCGCTGCCGCGACCGTAGTAGTCATCCGATACGGCCGCTGTCAGGGTGAACTGTTCACTGAAGTGGTAGTCGACGCGCAGTTCGTCGTAGCGCCAGTCGGCGACATCGCCGAATACATGACGCGAGAGTGAAAACTCGATGGCCCGCCCGCCCGCGAGCGGCTTGAACCAACCCGCATGAAGACCCGCGTAGCGCAGCAGGTGTCGCCCATTGGGGGTGCCCTGCCCGTAATGCGTCGACAGGCCCGCGAACAGGCCCGACGCGGCGTCTACGGTCACGGTGGCGCCGATGGCACCGCGGCCATCGGTGAGGCTCGCGCCGCGGTGAACGACATCGCTGAAGCCATGCAGCTGCACGCTCGTCTCAGCGGCGCCACACGACGCAGCGACGCCGGTCAGGAGCATCGATAGCGCGAGACGCGGTGCGTAAGACATGAACCACCAGCAGGTCGGGCACCTGAGTATACGAACGCGCTTCAGGGCCAACAACGCGGCGTGAACCTTTTGCCGTGATCCGCGTATTCACCGCATGTCGCGACGGCTGTCGCGGCGCCTCAATCACACAGGAGATGAGACATGCAGACAATGATCCGTACGCTGGTCGCCGCCCTCGCTTTGCTGGGCGCTACCCAGGCACTCGCCGACGACCGCGGCGCATTCAGCTCGAAGACGCCGCTGACTGCAGAAGAAGAAGTGCAGAGCGCACCCGTGATCTCGGACGGGCTCAGCAATGCCGTTATCACGTTCGGCCCGCGTTACCGCAAGGCCGAAGTGCGCGTCACATTCAATAACCTCGAAGGCGAGGTGACCCGCCTGCACCTGCACTGCGCACCCGCGGGCGAGAATGGACCGATTGCGATTGGCCTCATTGATCTCGTTGCGGTCGCACAGGACAACAGCGAGACGGTGACGCTGGACGCCAACACGATTATCGGTACCGTGCGTAATCGCCAGTTCCCCGATGCGGCTGCGAACGCCTGTGGCATCGGCAACCTGCGCGATCTCGCTCGCGCTATCGACATCGGATTCATCTATTGGAACCTGCACACGACGGCCTTCCCGGCCGGTGAACTGCGTGGCCAGGTCGCTCCGCTGGAGCGGGTCCGGGTACGCCGCGACGACTGATCGCGCCTCAGGCGCCGTTGGCCACCGCCGCGACGCGGCGGTGGCCGCGGCTTGTTGCGAGGTAGAGCAGCGGCCCGAACGACCCCGCGCAGAGTGTGAGCGCAAGCCAGGGCCAGGGATTGCGGCCGTTGGTGCGTGCGTCCTGAAACAGCCAGCTCAGCACGAGTACGAGCGCGGTCACGAGGTCGAGACCAATCTGCCAGGCGCCCGGGCCGGCGACCAACTGTTCAAAAATGCCGATAAGGCCGACTTCAATCAGTGCGTGGCCTGTGACGAGGGTCATGGGTACGAGAAGGATGAGTGCGAGACTGCGACGGTTCATGGTGAGCTCCTGTTGGGGTGTGGCTGCAGTCTTGCGCCGACGGCGTCAGCGCCGCAATAACCTCCGAGGTCATTGAAACGCCTACGCGCTCGGCGTCAAATGGGCACCAGGAGGGCTGTCATGAACCAAGTCGCCACCGATTTTCGCGCCGTCTGCCGCCGCTGGCGCGAACACCGCAAACTCTCCCAGCTTGAGCTCGCGCTCGCCGCCAACGTCTCGCAACGCCACCTGAGCTGGCTCGAGACGGGACGCAGCAAACCGAGCCGCGACATGGTCGTACGGCTCGCCGAAGCCATGTCGGTACCCCTGCGCGAACGCAACGTCATGTTGCGCGCCGCGGGTTTTACGCCCGCCTACCGCGAGACCGCGCTCGATGACCCCGCGATGGCACCCGTGCTCGATGCACTGAACCAGGTGCTCGACTACCATGACCCATTGCCTGCTGTCGTCGTCGATCGCGCGTGGAACGTGGTGCGTCGAAACACGGCGGCCGGCCTCCTGCTGAGCCTGGGCGGAGACCCCGGCGCCATGCTTGAGGCGATTGGCGGCGACGACCAGTTCAACCTCGCGTTGCTCACGTTGCACCCCGAGGGGTTGCGCCCCTTCATCGCCAACTGGGAGCAGGCGGCGCCCGCATTCGTGCGCCGGCTGCAGCACGAGGCGCTGGCTTCGGGCGACCCGGCTTTGCAGGCACGCTTCGCCGAGTACATCGCGTTGGCAGATCTGCCCGATACGGGCGAGACGGTTACCGAGGCGCTGCTGCCGGTGCTGCCGCTCGAGGTGCGCGTCGGCCCGATGTCGCTGAGCCTGTTCTCAGTGATCTCGACGTTCGGTACGCCGCAGGATGTCACCACCGACGAGTTGCGTATCGAGACCTTTTACCCGACCGACGCGGCCACGCGTGCCTTCTTTGAACAAGCTGCTACGCTTGGCGCCCCCGCAAACGGATGAGGCGAGCATGCCTGCAATGGACGGTGACGCGTTCTTCACGCGCGACAGCAACTGGTACATCGGTCATGACGCCGCGCGCGGCCCCTGGGACCCCAATGGATGTCATGCGGGTCCCGTAACGGGCGCGCTGGCCGGCGAGGCCGAGCGTCTGTTCGCGGATCGCCAGCTCACGCGTCTCACGGTCACCTACCTGCGGCCCGCGCCAATGGATGGGTTTCGCATCGAGTCCGAGTCGCTCGGTGGCGGCCGCGCTGCGGCTTCGGGGCGGCTTGCCTTGTGGGATCGTCGCGGGCGCTTGTGTGCTCGCGCCGATAGCCTGCATCTGGCGCGAACAATCCTGAAGCCGCTGCCGACCGCGCAGCGACCGGCGCCGAATTTCTCCGAATCCGAAGCGGCCACATTCCCCTTGCGATCGGCCTGGCACGGCAAGGACTTCTTTGGCTCGCGCGCCGAGGTTCGCCTGTCGAAGACGCAGCCCGAAGGCCCGGGCCCCAAGGTGCTCTGGATGAAGTGCCGGTCCATCGTCGACGGCGAGGCACTGACGCCGTTTCAGCGCATTTGCCCGCTCGCCGACTGCGCCAACGGCTTTGCAAGAAATTCCGACGACGGCACGCGCACCTTTATCAATCCCGACATCACGGTGCTCATGCACCGGCCGGCTATGGGTAACTGGATCGCGTCGGACGGGATCTCGTTCTGGGAGCCCTCGGGCATCGGCGCGACGCACGCCACGCTGTTCGATACCCGCGGGGTAGTCGCGACCGCGTTGCAGTCACTCGTGATTCGCGACCGCTGAGTCAGACCTCGCGCACGCCGACAAGCACCAGGCCGCCAACCATCGTGAGTGCTGCGGCGAGCGAGAGCGCCACGAGATAGCCACTCGCGAGTGGCGCGATGCCTGCGGCCAGTGCGACGCCCAGCAACTGCGCGATGCGACTGGCCGTGTTGTTGAGGCCAGAGGCCAGGCCTGCGTCTCGTTCGTCAACGGCGGCCATAACGCCGGCGGTGAGTGGCGCGACGAGCATCGCAAAGCCGACACCTGCGGCGAGCATCGGCACGAGTGTCGCAGCAATGAGCGATGCGTCGCGAAACAGACCCATGCCCAGAAAGCTCACGCCGGCAAGCATCGGCCCCGCGACAAGCAACGGTCGCGCACCCAGCTCATCGATCAATGCGCCGCTCAGGCGTGAGAGAAAACCCAGCGCGAGCGTGAAGGGCAGGAACACGAGCCCCGCCTGCGCGGCTGTAAGCCCGCGCGTGTCGATGAGATCGAACGGGATCAGGAAGAACACCACGGACAGTCCCGCATAGATGAGCACCGTGGCGAGATTGAGCGCCGTGAAGTTCGGCCGTCTGAACAAGCTCGGCGGCATCATGGGCGTCTTGGCACGTCGCTCCCAGAACACGAAGGCGGCACCAAGTGCTACCGCCGAAACGCACATCACGATGGCGAGCGTCCGACCGTCGCCTGCCACAGCACCGGTTTCGCTGGGGGCGAGATCGGCCAGCGCGTAGGCCGCCGCAGCCATGGCCGCGGCCAGCAACACGGAACCCAGCCAGTCGAAGTGGCCCTGCTGACGCGGGCCGTCACTGCCAAACCGGACCAGGATGACGATGGCCAGGAGTGCCAGCGGTGGGTTTATCCAGAACACGGCGGCCCACCCCAACGTATCGGTCAGCCAGCCGCCGAGCGCGGGTCCTGCGGCCGTGGTTAGTGCCGACGCGGCGGCCCAGGTGCCGATGGCGCGATTGCGTTCGTCTTTGGGAAAGACCTCACCAATGAGCGCGAGACTGGCCGGCGTTACGATCGCTGCCGCGATGCCCTGGAAGACGCGCGCTGCGATGAGCCACGCGAGCGATGGCGCCAAAGCGCAGGCAGCCGAGGTCACGCCGAACAAAACGCAGCCCGTAATCAGCATGCGGCGGCGTCCGCGTGCATCGGCCAGTGCGCCACCGGCCAGCGTCATGCTGGCCAACGCGAGCACGTAGCCGTTGATGACCCAATGCAGTCCGTTAAGCGGTACTTCGAAATCTCGGGCGAGCGCGGGCAGGGCGACGGTCAGTGCGGACCCGTCGATGAGTGCGAGTGCGGAGGCCAGCACGCAGGCGATCAGTGTCCACCGTTTGGTCGCCGCGTCGGGTTCGGTTTCAAGTTCACGGGGACATGGCTGCGCGACGATGACGCCGCGGTCACAAGGCTGGGGATAGGGTTGCGCCATGGCGGGTCCTGCCGACAACCGGGGTAAGCAGTGTAAGCTAGTTCCATGTCCGACCTGACCCGGCGCGAGTTCCTGGGCGGCTGTGTCGCCACGGCCGGGGCCCTCATGGCCCCAGCGGTCGCGGCTGCACCAGCACCCGTGGTGATCGTCGGTGCCGGGCTCGCAGGCCTTGCGGCCGCGCACGCACTGGGCCAGGCCCAAATCCCGTTTGTCGTTCTCGAGCAATCCGGTCACGCGGGCGGCCGCGTGCGGACCGTGCGCGATCACTTTGCCGATGGCGCGTGGGTCGATGTCGGCGCACAGGCGGGCGGCAGTGGTTATGTCAACTGGATTGCGCTGTGCGAGGCCTATGGCGTTGCGATGAGCCCGGGCTCGCCGCGCCCGAGCGCGCCGCCCGACACGTTGCTCATCGTCGACGGCCAGCGCTACAGCAAAGCGATGCTGGCGGCGGGCGAGTTGCAGTGGCCGTTTGAACTCAAGGCTGACGAGTACGCGGCGGCACCTGCGCGATTGCTGGGCCAGTACCTCATGCCGGTCGCACGCGAGATTGGCACACCCGCCAACGTGCTCGATGGCAACTGGTCACGCTACGACGGCATCACGCTCGGTGACTTCCTGCGCGAACGCGGCGCCAGCCCGGGTGCGCTCGCCCTCATCGAGCGACCGCTCAATTACAACGGGCTCGATAGTGTCAGCGCATTGAGCGCGCTGCGCGACGCCACACGTCTGTTGGAGCGTCAGGAACGCGTCAGCATCGCGGGTGGCAACGACACTCTCACGTCGGCGATCGCTCAGAAGCACTCAGCCCAGGTCGCCTACGGTGTCGAGGTCGAAGCGCTGGTGCAGCGCGACGATGGTGTCGATGTTCAGGTGCGCCAGCACGGTGCGCCGCGCCGCGTGCAGGCTTCGCGCGTGATCGTCACGTTGCCCATGCCCGCATTGGCGCGTATCGATGTCGCGTTGCCCGCAGCACGCCGTGAGATCGTGAAACACCTGCCTTACACGCAGATCGCGAAGACGCACGTACAAACGCGTACGCGCTTCTGGGACCAGCCGCGCGACGTCGCGGCCGTGTACAGCAACGGACCGTTCGAACGGGTGTTCGACATGTCTGACTCCATGCAGAGCGAGCGCGGTCTGCTGCTCAACTGGATCAATGGCAACGGGCTACGTGCGTTCGATGGCCTCGATGATGCGGCGCATGCCGAGCGCGTCGTGGATTGGCTCGCGAGCGCCTGGCCCGAGCACGCCGAATCGTTCGAGACCACGCTCGTGACGCACTGGGGTCGCAGCTACGCAGGCGGTGCCTACGCGCATTACGCGCCAGGGCAGTTGCAGCGCTGGGCGCCCGTTATCGGGCAACCTGTCGACCTGCTGCATTTCGCGGGCGAACACACGCAGCTCGTCGAGCCGGGTATGGAAGGCGCCGTCACCTCGGGCCTGCGCGCTGCGCGCGAGGTTATCGAGAAGCTTCGGGCCTGAAACGACGAAGCGCCGGCGGATGCCAGCGCTTCAGGAATGTGGTGGGCCGTGTAGGACTCGAACCTACAACCAATTGATTAAGAGTCAACTGCTCTACCAATTGAGCTAACGGCCCATGTGGGCCGTGAAATATGCGCCCTGATCCCGCTTTTCTCAAGTCTTCACAGCATTTTCAGCAATCGTGACACGGGTCAGCGTCAGCGGGAATGCCGGCATGGCAGCCTCAGCAACAGGTTGTGAACGGGGCATGCCATGGGTCTCGAAGTCCTGCTGGTGGCAGTCATCATCGTGGGCGGTTTTGCGGCGTTCAGGCGCAGCGATGCCGCGGGTCGCAGCGCGCGACGCACGCTGGGTATGGGGCGCATCTGCACGGTGGGTGGCTGCGCGGGTGCGTTGGGTGCGCTCGATGCCGCGACCTCGGGGCAACGTAATCTGGTGTCGGGCTTCAATCCCTACCTGTTCAGCTTCGTCTTCTTCATCGGCGTCGGTCTGCTTATTGCCGGTGCGGTCCGCGCGTTGTCGCGCCAGCCCGAATCGCAGCCGCCGGAAGACATCAGCTGACGTGCTAAGGTCGCGGCTTCCATGAAGCTCCGCGACTGCCACAACGTCGATCAGTTTCGCCGGCTGGCGAAACGCCGCCTGCCCGGACCGATCTTTCATTACATCGACGGTGCCGCCGACGATGAGGTGACCTACCGGCGTAATACCGAAGCCTACGAGGCCTGCGACCTCGTACCGGACGTGCTGGCCGGTGTCGAGCACGTCGACATGACCGTCGAGGTGATGGGCCAGAAGCTCGCGATGCCGTTGTTCCTGTCACCGACGGCACTACAGCGGCTGTTTCACTGGCGCGGCGAGTTCGCCGTGGGCGCCGCTGCTGAGCAGTTCGGTACACTGTTCGGCATCTCGTCACTGGCCACGGCCAGCATCGAAGACATCGCGGCGGCCATCACGACGCCCAAGCTGTTCCAGCTCTACTTCCACAAGGACCGTGAGCTGACCTTCGACATGGTGGCGCGGTGCAAAGCGGCGGGTTTCGATGTACTCGCATTGACCGTCGACACCATCGTCGGTGGCAACCGCGAGCGCGATCTCGTCACAGGCTTTACCTCGCCACCCCGGCTCACGGCCTCAAGCCTTGCGAGTTTTGCACGCCACCCGCGCTGGACCTGGAACTACCTGTTCCGAGAGTCGTTCGAGCTCTCGCAGCTCAAGCACTACATCGGCGAGGGCAGCAATCTGAGCATCTCGGTGGCCGACTACTTTTCGAAGATGCTCGATCAGTCTATGAGCTGGGAAGACGCGGCCGAGGTGCGCGAGCGCTGGGGCGGGCCGTTCTGTCTCAAGGGTGTGATGTCGGTCGAGGATGCACGCCGCGCCGTCGACATGGGTGCCGACGCGATCATGATTTCGAACCACGGCGGCCGTCAGCTCGACGGCTCGCGTGCGCCCTTCGATCAGCTCAAGGAGATTCTCGATGCCGTGGGCGGCGAGATTGAGGTGATCTGCGACGGCGGTATTCGCCGAGGCACGCATGTGCTGAAGGCCATGGCCTTGGGTGCGACGGCTTGTTCAGGCGGGCGCTGGTATCTTTACGCGCTGGCTGCGGCAGGCCAGGCGGGCGTCGAGCAATCCCTGGCCAACATGAAAAGCGAAATCGAGCGCGACATGAAACTCATGGGCGTGCGCAGCCTGGCTGAATTGACGCCGGACAAGCTGCGCTGGCGCTAAGACGGACCCGTCATCGCAAGGCCTAACCCGTCATCGCGACGCCTAACCCGTCATCGCGAGGCGCGCAGCGCCGTGGCGATCTCGTGACGACATCGTAAGGCTTGGGAGATTGCCGCGGCCACTTCGTGACCTTGCAATGACAGAAAGGGTCAGTGCCCTTCTGGCCGCCCGGCATCAATCCGCACATGATCAGGCTGCGCGGCAACGCGTTCTAGCCACGCACTGATCGCCGGGTAGCGCGAGAGATCAAACCCGCCTTCTTCTGCGACATGCGTGTAGGCATAGAGTGCGATATCGGCAATCGAGTAACGGTCACCCACAAAGTAGGCGTTCTCCGCGAGGTGGTTTTCCATGACAGCGAGCGCTGCGTGACCGCGTTCGGTTTTGGCGTCAATCTCATCGCGGTGATCATCGAGCTGCCCCGCAAAATGCCAAAACCGGAGCACGGCGATGTAAGGCTCGTGGCTGTACTGCTCGAACCCGAGCCACTCGAGCGCCTTGGCGCGGTGCCAGTCGTCGTTGGGAAGCAGTGGCGTGTCCGTTGCCAGGTGCCAGATGATGGCATTCGACTCGGCCAGCGTGCGCCCGTTGGGCCACTCGAGCAGGGGCACGCGGCCGTTGGGGTTCTTCTCGAGGTAGTCCGCCGTGCGCGACTCGCCCTTAAGGATGTCGACGGCGACGCGCTCGTAGTCGATGCCGAGCTGCGCGAGCACGAGCCGCACTTTGTAGCAGTTGCCTGACTCCCAGAAATCGTAAAGCCGCAGCACGTCAGAACTGCCAGCGGACGCCGATCGTTGTGATGCTGCCTTCTTCCTGGCGCTCGCCGTCCAGTATTCGGTGCTCGAGGCGCAGCGCGAGGCTTTCATTGAAGTTGAAGTCCCCGGCGATCCCGTAGTCGATGGCATTGTCGAACAAAAAAGTGCCAAAACCCGGATCGACATCGGCGTCGTACGCCGTCTCACCAAAACGAAGGCTCAGCGTCACGCGGTCGGAAACGGGCAGATAGCCGCGAAGGAAATAGCCCGTGCCTTCGACTTCGATCGTCGTGTCTGTACCGTTGAAGAAGTCGGTGTCTTCACCAAAGGAAGTTCGGTTCAGGCCGAGCCCGAAATACACTGAGAATCGGTACTCGACTTCGAGACTCCAGCCCGTGTCGCTGCCGTCAAAGACATCACCGGGGCCGTCTTCGTCCTCGATGGTCGTTGGGCCGACGCCGTACAGCAATGCAAAACCGCGTGTGTCATTTTGCTGCGCATGGCAGGCGCCCGAACACAGCATTCCGAGGGCAAGAAACGAGGCGGTCTTTCTCATGTCGTGTTCTCCTTTACTGGCGCCAGTCGGCGGGTGCGCCATCAGCGAACCAATCTCCAATGGCTTCACGTTCGGCATCTCGCATGTGCGTGAGGTTCCCCACAGGCATGATCTGAGCCTCGACGCTTTGCTCATAAATATCGCGCGCCTGGCGCACGATGTCATCGGCATCGTTGAACACAACACCACCAGGCGGTGACACCCAGCCCGGCTGCGTAGGCACGTCGGCGTGGCAGCTCGCGCAGCGCACGGTGACGATCTTTACGATGTCGTCGAAGTTTGCCGTGGCACCGGGCGCCAGGGCCTCGAAGGTCGCGGTGTCGACCACAGGCGTCTCCGCGGCTGCGCGTGGACGCGGCGCGATCGCGATTGCAACGGCCGCGAGCACGAGTACGCCGGCGATGGCGGGCACGGGCGATGCGTTGCCCTTGTGGCGCGCCACGAAGTAGACGCGAATGAGCGCGCCCGCGAGCACAAACGCCATGAGGATGAGCCAGTTCCAGGCGTGGCCGAAGGTCATGGCGTAATGATTGGAGATCATCACGAACAGGACGGGTAGCGTCAGGTAGGTGTTGTGCACGGAGCGCTGCTTGCCGCGCAGGCCGTCTTCGGGGTTGACCGGATCGCCGCGCTGGGTCGCAGCGACCATGCGCTTTTGTCCGGGGATGATCACAAAGAAGACATTGGCAACCATGATCGTGCCGATCAGTGCGCCGAAGTGGATGTAGGCGCCGCGGCCGCTGAACAGCTGGCACAGCGCCCAGGCGGCGGCGCCCAGCAACACGTAGAGCAGCGCCGAGAGCGCGCCTGCATTGTGACCCAGCGGCGAGCGGCAGAGCAGGTCGTAGACGAGCCAGCCGCCCACAAGAAAACCGGCGCCAATGGCGACGGCAACGCCGGGCGCCAGATCCCGCACGGACGCGTCGACCAGATACACATCGGCGCCGAGCCAGTAGATGAGCCCCAGCAGGAACATCCCCGACAGCCAGGTCGTGTACGCCTCCCACTTGAACCAGTGTAGCGTCTCGGGCAACTGCGCCGGGGCAACGGCGTACTTCTGTGCGTGGTAGAAGCCGCCGCCGTGCACGGACCAGAGTTCGCCGCCGACGCCCTTATCACCGTCGCTCTTGATCTTGGGCGGTTCGAGATGGTTGTCGAGCCACACGAAATAGAACGACGAGCCGATCCAGGCGATGCCGACGATGAAGTGCAGCCAGCGGCCCAGCAGGCTGAGCCATTCGAGCAGGTAGGGCAGCATCAGGTGGTGCCGTGTCCCTGCGGCGCGTGCAGCGTGGTTACATTACCCGAGGCGTGGCTGGCCTCGGCTGTCATCGCGGCCTGCGCGAACGTCACCAGTTGCGCGGCAACCGCAACGGCAATCTCACCGGGGTGTTTACCCGTGATGGCGTCGATACCGATGGGGCAGGTCAGGCTTTCCAGCGTCTCGTCGTCATAACCTGCCGCGCGCAGGCGCTTTTCAAAACGGCGTCGTTTCGACGCCGAGCCGATGAGGCCTGTGAAGCGGCGATCGGGGCGCCCGAGGATTTCGCGACAAAGATCGAGGTCGAGTCCGTGGTCGTGCGTCATGACGAGGTAGCAGCTGTGCGGCGGGCAGTGTGCCACGAATTCTGCGGGATTCGCGATGAACGCAGGCGTAACGGCTTCGGGCCAGTCGCCCTGCAGCTGTTCGGGCCGCGAGTCGACGACGAACACGGCGGCGTTGAGTGTGCTGAGTACCGTGGCGCAGGCGCGACCCACGTGTCCGGCACCGAAGATCACCACCGTCAGCGGCGGTGGGCCGATGGGCTCAACGAGCAAGGTTTCACCACGCAGGCGCACGACGGCAGCTTCGCCGGGCGTCGCGACGGCGGCGCGCAACGCGCGCAGCACGGCGGGCTCGGTCAGCGTCGCGTCGGTATCGGGTGTCATCGGTGACAGAGCGTGGATGCGCGCGGCCGTGATGACTTGCTTCTCGTCATTGCGAGCCCGCGCAGTAGCCCCACCGTCATTAGGAGCCCGCGTCCCAACCCCGCCGTCATTGCGAGCCCGCGTAGAAGCCCCACCGTCATTGCGAGCCCGCGTAGAAGCCCCACCGTCATTGCGAGCCCGCGTAGCGGGCGTGGCAATCTCCTGAGTCTGTCGCACGGTTTGGGAGATCGCCGCGTCGCTGCGCGACTCGCGATGACGGTTGGTACTGCTTCGCGACTCGCGATGACTCAAATGGGTCACCAGCGCCGCACGGGCCCCTGCA